>NZ_JBEZBE010000015.1:0-185578 GCF_040646935.1 Streptomyces sp. NPDC044984 | reverse complement strand
GGCGCTCCTGCACCCAGCCGGCCGTCGCCGGGCCGCCCGCCTCCCGCAGCGCCGCCAGGACCAACGCCTCCAGCTCACCCTGCCCCCGCCGCCGGGAACCCTCCCGTCGCTCCGCCACGCGCCCCGCCTCCCTTCCGCCGCCATCCGTTTCCCGCGCGGACATCGTATAGACGCCCCCGAGACCATCACGCCACCCGACGAGCCTCGAAGATCCCCCGCCACGTCATCTACAGAATTGTAGAATTTACGCCGCCCCAGGGCGTGCCCGTACACAAGCAGGACCACTGAAAGGAGCATCGGGGACATGGGTGTCACCGCGTGGCTGGTGCTGGGACTCCTCGCCGGAGCGATCGCCAAGGCCATCCTGCCCGGCCGCGATCCAGGCGGCTGCGTCGGCACGACGTTCATCGGCATCGCCGGCGCCTTCCTGGGGGGCTGGCTGTCGGCGGAACTCCTCGACCGGCCGGTCCAGCGTGAGTTCTTCGACGCCGCGACCTGGGGCTCGGCCGTCGCGGGTGCGCTCGTACTGCTGATCGCCTACCGCCTGCTGCTCGGCAACTCACGGAACTGACGTGGAACATCGTGCGACCACACAGGCCCCCGAGACACGGTCGCACCCTCTTCCACCTTCTCTACAGTGATGTAGATTCTTTAGCCCGGGTCCGTGCCACGGACCTCGACCGCACCTGCCGAGAAGGAGCACGCAGTGGGAGTTTCCCTGTCCAAGGGCGGCAACGTCTCGCTCAGCAAGGAGGCACCGGGCCTGACCGCCGTCCTGGTCGGCCTGGGCTGGGACGTACGAACGACCACCGGCACCGACTACGACCTCGACGCCTCCGCGCTGCTCCTCGACACGTCCGGCAGGGTCCTGTCCGACCAGCACTTCGTCTTCTACAACAACCTGAAGAGCCCCGACGGTTCGGTGGAGCACACCGGCGACAACCTCACCGGTGAGGGCGAGGGCGACGACGAGGCCGTCAAGGTGAACCTCGCGGCCGTACCCGCCGAGGTCGACAGGATCGTGTTCCCGGTGTCCATCCACGACGCCGAGAACCGCGGCCAAAGCTTCGGCCAGGTCCGCAACGCCTTCATCCGCGTCGTCAACCAGGCCGACGGCGCCGAGATCGCCCGCTACGACCTGTCCGAGGACGCCTCCACCGAGACCGCCATGGTCTTCGGCGAGCTGTACCGCAGCGGCGCCGAATGGAAGTTCCGCGCGGTCGGCCAGGGCTACGCCTCGGGCCTGGCCGGGATCGCCGCCGACTTCGGCGTCGGCGTCTGACACTCCGCGGAGGCTGCGCCGGACCGGCTCTCCCCTCGGGACAAGGTCGGCGCCGCCTCCCCGCCGCTCCGAGAGCACCACCGAAGCCTTCCACCCGTCAGGAGACCATGTGGCCGACCCACTGCGCCTTCGCCCGGAGGACAGGCCCGACTTCGAAGCGGTACTGCACCTGGCCCTCATCACCACGGACATACAGGCGGCCCTGAGCACCGATCCCACCGGCCGGGCCACCGCGCGGCTGCGCCTCCGCGCACTCGGGGACGCCGACGAGATAGCCGCCGCGGCACGCGCGGAATACGGCACGTACCTCGCCTTGCGTACGTCTGCAGAGCCCGACCCGCCGCCACATCCCGCCGTCGGCAGCCTGTTGCCTGCCCTGGCGGTACTCACCCCGCTCATCGCCGCCACATCCGCCGCGGTCCTGCTCGTCCTCGGCTACCTGCTGCAACTGGCCGACGCTGAAGACACACTCCCCGGCTCACTGTTCACCGCCGGATGGGTCATGACGCTGATCGCGGGCACCAGCGCCCTCCTCGCCTTCGCCGCGATGCTGAGGACGGCGATACGCGGCGGCGACGGAACCGCACACGCGGCGCGCCTGCAGCAGGCGCGGCAGAACTGGCAACGGGCCCTGTTGGACCGGAGCCTACTGCCCCACCTGCGGCGGTGCCTCCGCGAGGATCCGTCCCTTTGCCCCACCCCGCCCCTGGGCGTCCACACCGCTCACTCCCACGACTCCCGCACCGCCACCCATCCGAAGGAGCACCCCTCCCATGTCGGTCAACCTGACCAAGGGCCAGCAGATCAGCCTCAGTAAGTCCGACGGCACCGCCCTGACGTCCGTCCGTATGGGCCTCGGCTGGCAGGCCGCACCCCGCAAGGGCTTCCTCGCCAAGCTCACCGGGACGCGGGAGATTGACCTGGACGCCTCCGCGGTGCTCTTCGCCGCCGGACGGCCCACGGACGTCGTCTTCTTCCAACACCTGGTCAGCGACGACGGCTCGGTCCGGCACACCGGTGACAACCTCACCGGCGGCGCGGGCACGGGAGGAGACGACGAGGCCGTCCTGGTCGACCTGGCCCGCGTGCCCGCCCATATCGACCAGATCGTCTTCACCGTCAACTCCTTCACCGGCCAGACCTTCGCCGAGGTGCAGAACGCCTTCTGCCGCCTGGTCGACGAGACGACCGGCGCCGAACTGGCCCGCTACACGCTCACCGGCGGCGGCGGCCACACCGCTCAGGTCATGGCGAAGGTCCACCGCTCCGGCGGCGGCTGGCAGATGAAGGCCATCGGCGCACCCGCCACCGGCCGCACCTTCCAGGACCTGCTCCCGGCCATCACGCCCCACCTCTGAGCGCCACTGCCGCTACGCTCGCGCCGGACAGGCCCGGGTCCCGGAAAAGAGAGCAGGACACCATGTTCGGACTGAGCGAACTCGCCGTCATCCTCATCGTGGTCATAGCCGTCATCCTCGCCAAGAAGGGCCCCGAGCTGGCCCGCTCCGCAGGCAAGTCGGCCCGCATCCTCAAGGCCGAGGCCCGCGCCATGAAGAAGGAGGAGAACGGGGCGGCGGACACGCCGCCGCCCCGGGTCATCCCGGGTGAGACCGCTGTACCGGGCACCGGCGCGACCGTCCCTGGCACGGAACAGCCGCCGGCCCCGGCACCCGAACGGAACGAGCGCACGGACGGTGCGTCGCCACAGGACAGGAGGCCGTAGGCACCGCTCATCCCGGACTGATCAGCTTTCGAACGGGCACTCGCATGTCACCGACGACTGAGGAGTGACAAACCGGCCATGGAGATATCAGGCATCATCAGCGCGATCGTCATCGGCATCGTGATCGGGGTCCTCGGCCGACTGGTCGTCCCCGGTCGCCAGCGCATCGGCGTCCTCTGGACGATCCTGATCGGCATCATCGCCGCCTTCATCGGCACAGCCATAGCCTCCGGCTTCGGCGTCGCCGACACCGACGGTGTCGACTGGATCGAGTGGCTCTTCCAGATCGCCCTCGCCGCCGTCGGAGTGGCGGCGGTCAGCAAGGTGAAGCTGCGGCGCTGAGCCGCGTTGCGGACCTGCTGGTGATCGCACGGTAAGCCATACGGCGCGGAGAGTCATCCCGCCTCCGCGCGTGCACCGGACAGCAGACGTCCGAAGAGTTCGGTACTCGCCGCACTGTCCTCCAGGAGCGCATGTCTCAAGCAGCCGCGCGGCACCGGGTCCGTACCGAAGACCCGGACGGAGACCCCGCCGGGCGAGGCCATCACCCTCTTGTCCGGATGGAGGCCGTGCGGCTGCTCTGCGATGCGATCCAGGACATGTTCGTCCACCGCCGCGCGCGAGCCCTCCTTGGTGCCGAAGTGGCGGGTGACCAACGCCGGCGAGGGACCGACTGCGGTTGCCACTACCCGAGTGGAGATCGCCTCGAAACCGCGCTCGGCGAACAGCTCCAACACCGCCTCCCGTAACTGCGTCCGCCCCGTCAGATCGCTTTTCGCCACTGCCTCATGGCCGCAGAGCAACTGCGGTGTCGTCGATCGACTCGGGGCGCGTCACAGCGTGGTCGGCCACGCGACGAGTCGGCGGGCGCCGTCCTGCCAGCGCCCGGGCATTCTCCAGCAGGGCGTGCAGCAGGAAGGGAGGCTCCGCCGCGACGGTGCGGGTCGTCTCCAAATACGTTGCCGCGTTCTTCCCGTCAATGCCCCCGCCGGTGCGGACGAGCTCCTGCCGCCTCTCCTCCCAAGCCGGCCAGTGCTGGTCGAGATAGGTCTCCAGAGTGTCCTCGAAGACGGTGTAGCGGCCGGTCGAGTCGTCGGATGGCTGCGGAGTCGGCGCCGCTCCCAGGTACTGCAGAAGATTCGAGTTCTTGGTCCGGTTCGTCCGCGCCTGGCGCTCGAACGCCCGCTCCTTCTCCTGACGCTGCTCAGGAATGAGGTGACGCACCGACTCCCGCTTACGGTCTTCCATGCCGAGGTCGCCGTCGAAGACGACGTAGCACGGCACGCCCAAGGCGCTGAAGAGAGCGTCGGAGATCATGAGGTTGTCCTTGCCGTGGACCTCGATGACGCTGATGCCGTCCGCCCCCAGATTGATCCCGGACCGCTCGGCGCAACCAGTGATCACTCCTCCATCCCCGCGCCCCTCGACGAGAACGACGGCATGGGCGAAGAAGCCCTCCGCCAGCGCGGATCCCATGGCGTTGCAGCGTGAAGTGTTCGGGGGGACCGGCTACGAGGACGACCGCAGCCCGGCGACAATCCTGCGCGCCATGTTGTCCCGTAGCCGTGGCGTTCATCAGGCGTATGAGGTCGTACGGGCCGGCCGACGCGGCGAGAAACTCTACGAGGTCGACGAAAAGGGGGCGCGGGTCTTTCATCTGGGGGCGAGCCGCGGGAACTGACCGACGCCCTGGTACGCCACACCTACAACGGCGAGTCGACAACGGACTCTCCCCCAGCCGCCGGCTTCACGGCGGCGGGTCGCCACTGGGCGGACGTACGGGCGAAGGTTGAAGAGCTGACGAAAGCCGTGGAAGCCATGGCAGTCCTCCCCGTCGATGAAGGCGGACGCAGCCTCGTCGAAAGGGACGGCTGGGACGACGCACAGATCGCGGAGCTGCGGCGGAGACTCGACCGGAGCGACCGCAAACTGGCCGCCTGGGCAGACACGTACGACTTCAACGGACAAGCTGCTCAGGAGCAGGCGGACGAAGACCAGGAATCCTGACAGCCTTCATGTAGAGATCGTCACCGCACAGGAGAAAACGAAGCGATCCCCGGCCCGCCACACGCTGTACCTGTCAGGTGGCAAGGCGCCTCAAGCGATGTCGTGGACGTTGTGCTCAGTCAGGTCGGATGCGTGCCGAGCAATCGCCCGGTAGTCGGCATCGTCGTGGAGGACAGCCAGGCCATGGTGGGCCGCGGTGGCGGCGATGAGGAGGTCCACCGCCGAGGCGCTGCGATGCTCCCCTGCCCGAGCCATACGGTGTTGCACCGCACCGATCCAGCGCCCCGCATTCTTCGGCACCGACACGTCGGGGTAGAGATCGATGAACATCTCCACGATCTCGTCGTACTCGCTTCCGGTCCGGGCGCTGTGAAGGAACTCGGTGCGCTGCACATAGCAGGACGCGATGGCTCCGGCGTCGATCGCGTCATGCCAGGCCGATTGCAGTTTCGGATCGCGGAGCAGCCGGACCAGGCCGGACGTGTTGAGCAGGTAGATCACCGGCTGTGCTTCTCCGCCCGGTGCAGACGCTCGGCGTCCTCGACGGCACCCCACTCACGGGCCCGCTCGAAGTGACGGCTGATGCGCGCCGCACGCTCCTGCTGCTCGGCGTAGAAGTGCAGAGCGAGGTTGACCGCCTCCTTCTTGGTCCTGACCCTGGCCAGAGCCATGACGCGCTCCAGGGCGTCGTCATCGATGTCAATCTGGGTCACAGACACGGGGCACCTCCCGCACGATGTTGGTTATGTACATAGAAGAATGCTTCACCAACACTGACGCGGCCACGTCTTAGTGTCGGATCTGTGGTCACGACGGACACTCCAGGTCAGCCCGGCAGACGATGCCGACTGGTCGGTGTGAAGCGCCGCGCGCACATATGACTCGATCGCTGGTGGTGCCCGTGCCCAGAGCGTGCCCGTAAGAGCGGACAACCATGGTCAACAGCGGTTTGACCGGGGCCGCGCAACGGTGTTGGCACGATGAATCGGCGCAGGTCAGCAGCCGTCCAGCCGTGCAAGCGCCGCCGCTTCCCAAGCTGAGAGCGCGAGTTCGATTCTCGTCACCCGCTCCATGCGAAACCCCCAGGTCAGCGACCCGGGGGTTCTTTGTCGCCTGGACCAGTGGGAAGGCTGCGGGCCGGAACGGCTTCTTCTCCGAGGCAGTCGGCTCATTCGTCACCGGCTCGACGCGCCGACGGGACAGCGGTGGAAGCCCTCGTCTCCCGAACCGGGTGACGGTCTCTCACGGCGGTCCTCGGCGAGAGCCGAGGCTCCTTGGCAAAGCCGAGGTCGGGACTCAGCTGCCGGACGTCCGCCCTCGGCGCGGCACCTGTGGCGACTTCGCGGCCTCGGCCTCCGCCTTGGCGTCGCTCACCGCGGCGGCCGCCTGCTTCTCGGCCTCGTCAGTAGCCGTGGCGGCGTCGAGGGAAACCGTCGAGCCCGCATCGAGCTGCGGGATCCGGAGGTCGTCCGACGCGTTGCCGACGTCGGCGGTGGCTTCCTCCGCGGACGGTACGGGCTTGGCAGGGCCTGCCGCCGACTCGTCGCCGAACGCACGCGTGACGGTCCGTACCGCCTCGGTCAGCTCCCCCGGGATCACCCAGAACGTGTTGTTGTCGCTGCCAGCCAAGTGCGGCAGTGTCTCCAGGTACTTGTAGGCCAGGACTTTCGGGTCGGCATTGTTGCGATGGACGGCCTGGAAGACGAGTTCCACCGCCTTGGCCTCGCCGTCCGCCCGAAGGATCATGGCCTGTTGCGTGCCCTGGGCCTCCAGGATGTCCTTCTGCTTCGTGCCTTCCGCGGTAAGGATCTTGGCTTGCCGCTCCCCTTCGGCGTGCAGGATGGCCGCGCGCTTGTCACGCTCGGCCCGCATCTGCTTCTCCATCGCCTCCTTGATGGTGTGCGGTGGATCGATGGCCTTGATCTCGACCCGGTTGACCCGGATGCCCCACTTGCCGGTGGCATCGTCGAGTACGGCGCGGAGCCGGGAGTTGATCTCCTCACGCGAGGTGAGCGTCTCCTCCAGATCCATGCTGCCGATGACGTTGCGCAGCGTGGTCACGGTGAGCTGATCGATCGCCTGGAGGTAATCAGCGACCTCGTAGGCCGCCGCCCGCGGGTCCGTGATCTGGTAGTAGAGCACGGTGTCGATGTTCACCACGAGGTTGTCCTCGGTGATCACCGGCCTGGGGTCGGACGAATAGACCTGCTCACGCACGTCGAGCTTGGTGTTGATCCGGTCCGCCACGGGCAGGACGAGGTTCAGGCCGGGTTGCAGTGTCCGGCGATAGCGGCCGAACCGCTCGATGTTGTAGCGGCGCGCCTGCGGGACGATCCGCACGGTGGAGGCCACGAGGAAGACGACGACGAGGGCCGCCACGAGAAGGGTGATGCCAACTGGGTCCACAGTGCCTCCGTTGCTGTTCGTTCAGCCGTTCACGGAAGGAGCTCGCGGGGGTAGACGACGGCCTTGGCACCATCGATCTCCATGACATCCACCAACGCACCCACCGGGATCACAAGGCTCTCGTCGAGGGCGCGGGCGGACCATTCTTCGCCGGAGAGCTTGATCAGGCCACGGGTCGCGGTGACCTCCTGCATGACCTCCGCCCGTTTGCCGATCAGCGCATCGCTGCCCTCGCGTACGAGGGGTTGCTGTGCCATATGCCGCAGCGCGACAGGACGAACGATGAGGAGCCCCGCTGCCGCCGCTGCTCCGAGGGCCACGAGCTGTCCGAGAATGCCGATACCGAAACCGGCGACTACGGCGGCGACCAACGCAGCGCCCGCCAGCAGGCCGAAGAACAGTGTCAGGGTGAAGAACTCCGCGGCGCCCAGCGCCGCGGCGGTGATCAGCCATACGAACCACGGCATGGAATCACCCTCCTCCAGGAGGCCTTCTCCACCACGCTACCTCCCGGAACACTTGGCAGACAGACATGGCATCCGGGTTCTCGCGCGTTGAGGAGTCCGCCCTGATCGGCAGGGATACGCGGGCATGTGAACGGCTACCGCGGTCGTGGACGTACTGGAAGACGATCAAGGGGGCGCTCACGAGACCGTTCGTACTCGATCCGCGCCCGCAGGAGCGGACCACCACGGCCGACAGCGGTGCGCTCAGGTCCGCGCAACGACAACTCCGCACTGAATCCGCGGGGCCTGCCGCACTGCTGCGCACCTCGGCGAGTCGGCGCCCACGGACTTTCGCCGGCAGAGGGCGTGAAACAGCCTCCACCCCGGTGGGTCCCACACCGGTCGGTACAGCTCCTGCCTCAGGGGCTCTCACTCCTGCGGGACCTTCTCGGCATTCCTGCTCCAGATCGGCCGGGCGACGGTGAGCGGGCTACGGTGGGTGGGATGTGATGCATGCGCCATCAGGGCACGATCGCACCGGAACATCCGGTAGGCACCGGAGGGGGTTCGTGCCTGTGGCCGTTGCCCGCGGCCCGGAGGTCCTCCCGATGCCTGCTGCCCCGCGCGGGCCGTCTGTCTTCCTCGGACTGCTGCCCTGGCCGGAACGCGTACAGGTGGCCCGGGCCCTGCGCACGGAGACGGTGGGTGGCCTGATGCTGCTGATCGCCGCCCTGGTGGCGCTGGTGTGGGCGAACACCCCGTGGCGCGGCAGCTACGAGGCGCTGCGCGACGTCCACTTCGGGACAGCGGCACTCGGACTGGAACTGTCGGTGCGGCACTGGACCGCCGACGGACTGCTCACCGTCTTCTTCCTGGTCGCCGGGATCGAGCTCAAACGCGAGCTCGTGGCCGGCCGGCTGCGCACCCCGGCCACGGCGGTCCTGCCCGTGGTCGCCGCGGTGTGCGGCATGGTGGCGCCTGCGGGGATCTACCTGGCCACGGCCGCGGCCGGTGGTGGCCGGGCCGGCGGCTGGGCGGTGCCGATGGCGACCGACATCGCTTTCGCACTCGCGGTCCTCGCCGTGCTCAGCACCCACATGCCGACCGCACTGCGGGCCTTCCTGCTCACCCTGGCGGTCGTCGACGACCTCGGCGCGATCCTGGTCATCGCGTTGTTCTTCACCAGCCGCCTGAACCCGGCAGCCCTCGCCGGGGCTGTCGGCGGCCTGGTCGTCTTCTCCCTGCTGCAACGGTTCGGGGTGCGCGGATGGTGGTGGTACGTGCCCTTGGCGGTGGTCACCTGGGCGCTGATGTACAACGGCGGGGTGCACGCCACCGTGGCCGGGGTGGCGATGGGACTGATCCTTCGCTGCGCCCGCGACCAGGATGCGGGGGAGGACGCCTCGCCCGGGGAGCGCACCGAGCACCTGCTGCGTCCGGTGTCGGCCGGTTTCGCGGTCCCCCTCTTCGCCCTGTTCGCCGCCGGAGTGAGCATCTCCGTTCCCGTGCTGGGCCAGGTGTTCACCCGTCCCGAGCCGCTGGGCGTGGTGCTCGGCCTGGTCGTCGGCAAGGCCGTGGGGATCTTCGGGGGGACCTACCTCGCCGCCCGGTACACCCGGGCCCGGCTCAACCCCGAACTGGCCTGGGCCGATGTCTTCGCCCTCGCGGTTCTCGCCGGAATCGGGTTCACGGTCGCCCTGCTCATCGGCGAGGTGGCCTTCGTCGACCCGGCTGACACCGAGCGGATCAAGGCCGCCGTCCTGGTCGGCTCACTGCTCGCCGCCGGCATGGCCGCGGTGCTGGTCAAGCGCCGTAACAGCATCTACCGCAGGCTGTGGGAGGAGGAGCACCTCGACGAGGACGCCGACGGCATCCCCGACGTCCACCAGCGCGGTACGGGCAGGCTGAACCGTGCCCGGCGCCGGTGACGGCAGGTGGCCGACAGCCCGCCGCGGGAGAGCCGGCCACACCGGGTGACCGCCGACGCGCACGGCCGACCGGTCGATGCCCGACGAGGAGGCGACCGGTGACGTCACCGACACCCGCAGCGCGGAGCGTGCCCGGGCCCGCCGCTCGGACACACACCCGAGCAGGTCGTACTCCGCATCGTTGTCAGCTCGGGGGATCATCGATCCACTGGTGTGTCGGCCTGCCGACGCGCCCGCGGTCTTCGGCGAGGGTTCGCACGACTGGAGAGGCGGCATGGTGGAGGACGTGGGAGATGAGGGTCGGTGGCGGTCGGCGGCCGAGCCGGGTTTCTGGTGGCAGGTCGTCGAACGGCTGGGCACGGCCCTGATCGTGGTGGACTCCGCCGGACGGATTCTCGCGGTCAACCCGGCCGCCGAGCGCCTGCTGGGCCGTGCCGCCGCCGCGATGCGCGGGGAGGACGCACACGACCTGCTGCACCGGGACGCGGCCGGCGGCCTGGTCCCCCGGGGACAGTGCCCGCTGCTGCGGTCCCTGGCCGAGAGGGCCGAGGCACGGGGGGAGGGTGACATCTGTCTGCGCGGTGACGGCCGCCTGACCGCGATCTCCTGGTCCGCTTCTCCCCTGACGGACGACGGCGCCTTCAAGGGCATGGCCGTGCTGTTGACCGACGCCGCCGGCGACCGCAGCGCGCGTCGGGAGCGTGCGGCCTATACGCGTGCTCTGGAGGACCTCACCGAGCGGCTGACGCTGGTGGCGGAGATCACCGACGTGCTCGGTCAGACACTGGAGATCGACGAGGCCCTCGCCCGGCTGGGCCGCCTGCTGGTTCCCCGCCTCGCCGACTGGGCGGCAGTGGACCTGCGGGTCGGTTCCGGACAGGTCCACCGCGTGGCGGTGACGGGTCCCGGGGGCCGCGACGCCGCACAGGAGGACTGGCGCGAGCGCCTGCCCGAGGCCGAGGTGGCGGCCCGCTCTCCGCTGGTCCAGGTGCTGAACGGTGGTGATCCCGTCCTGCAGCGCGAGGCGGACGTGGCCGCGCCGACCGGCTCCGCCCTGGCCGCCGTCCACAGCGGCTTCCTGCGGGCGGTGGGCGCGACCTCCACCATCACGGTGCCGCTGGGCTCCGCTCGTCAGGTCACCGGCGCCCTGACGCTGGTGCGCACCGGCCCGGAGTCCCCCTTCGACACCGACGACCTGAAAGTGGTGGGCGACATCGGCCGCCGGGTCGGCCTGGTCATCGACAACGCCCGCCGGTTCGGCCGCCAGCGTGCCGTCGCCGAGGCCATGCAGCGCAACCTGCTCGCCCCGCTGCCCCAGCACGGCCGTCTGCGACTGGCCGCCCGCTACCAGCCCGCCCCGGCCGGCTCCCAGGTCGGCGGCGACTGGTACGACGCCTTCGAGCTGAAGGACGGCACGCTCGCGCTGGTCATCGGCGACGTCGTGGGCCACGACCTCACCGCCGCGGCCGGCATGGCACAGCTGCACGGCATCCTGCGGTCACTGGCCTGGGACCGCACCGGCCCGCCCGGTGCCGTCGTCGACCGCCTCGACGACGCCCTGCCCGCCATCACCACCGTCCCCATGGCCACCCTCGTCCTCGCCCTGCTCGAAGGCAGCCCGCACACCGGCCCGTGGACGCTGCGGTGGACCAGTGCCGGGCATCCGCCGCCCCTTCTGCTGACTCAGGACGGACAGGCGCAATACCTCGAAACCGGGCAGGGACTCCTCCTCGGCGCCGGTCCGGTCACCGGTGGCGGTCGGCCGAACGCCGCACAGCCCCTGCCGCCGGGTTCCACCCTGCTGCTCTACACCGACGGCCTGATCGAGATCCCCGGCAGCGACCTCGACACCGGCCTCGCCCGTCTGCGCCGCCACGCCCTCGCGCTCGCCCACGAACCGCTGGACACGCTGTGCGACCAACTGCTCGCCCGCATGCCACCCGGCAGCACCGACGACGTGGCCCTGCTCGCCCTGCGGCTGCCGTCGCCGTGAGAACCGTGACGGCGCCGGCGCGGGACGTGGCGCTCAGGTCTCGAGAACCAGGACGCGGAACGGACCGAGTGGGGCCGTCCGAGGTGTGTCGCCTTCGACGTACCGCCACCCCCAGGACCGCAGTGCCTCGACGGTCCTGTGGTCGGAGCGGTTCACCAGCGTGACGGCGACGGCGGCGCCGTGGTCGGTGAGCAGCCGTTTCTGCAGTCGCCGGGCGAGGTTCCAGGCACGGTCCTGGTTCTGCCTGCGTACGCGGGACGGAACGTGGATGCCGGAGATCACGAAGAGGCGTCCGGCGGCGGCGAGCCGGAGCAGCCTCCCCGGAAGGTACCCGTCGAAGCCCTCCCACCAGGGACCGTCGCCGCGTACGGGAAACCCGTATGCGCAGCCGGTCAGCGCGGTGGTCTCCGCGATCAGCAACTCGAATCCCGGTCGCCGTACGTCTGCCGCCAGCCGCCGTAGGAAGGCGCCGCGGGCCTGGTTCCACGCCCAGGGGCCGCCGCCGGACGTCTCCGCGTACAGATCGCCCAGCTCCTGCAGATGGTCCTCGATCTGACGCCTGGTCAACGGGCGGACGCGTTGCCCCTCGCGGGGCGAAGAGCCGCGCTCCGGCCCGGATGGGCCGGGTTTCCGCGTACCGCGCCGGCCCGGGTCGTCGGGTCGCCCGAGGAACTCTGTGATGGTCGGCGGAACCGGCATGTTCACGGTCATGAGGCAAACCCTGCCCCGGGCACGGGCGGATCCGGCCCGGCGTCGTCGGTCGCCGAGAGCGGCGCCGGTGTCGGAACCGGCGCGCGACATGCCCTCGATGCCTTCAACCGTACTCTCGGGGCCTCACCCCTTGTGGGCCGACGGTGGCCGAGAACGCCGAGGCGGGTACGGCGATGCCGTCCGCTCCGCCGCGGACGAGGGCGCGCGGGAGTACGGTGGACGTACCGAGGGCATGTCGCACACCGGCTCACGCGCCGGTCTCGTCCTCGGCGAGACACTCCGCCGGAAAGCCCGCGCAACCGCAGAAGTTTCCGGAGACAGGTCAGAGCGATGGCCTCGCCCCTCGACACGTCACCCGCCGCCGGTGTGTGGCCGGAGCCCGACCCGCGCAGAGCCGTATTCCTGCTCTTCACCGCCGGCCCCGCCACGTCACCGCCTCCACACGCACGGGGGACGGCAGACCTACTCCTCCCGAGCGCTTCTCGCGGTCGGCCGACCGTCAGGCAGTGAACGAACGCCATGAACACCGCCCTCACCATCGCCGCCTTCCTCGTGCTTGTCGCGGGCGGAGCGTACGTGATCCACCGGCTCAACTCGGCGCACGCCGAAAGGATCGCCATGCGTTCCTACAGCCGTTTCCGTCCAGGCCGCCAGGCCGCCCCCGACCGCGCCGCCGACACCACCGCGCCGCCCCCACCCTCCTCCGCCCCGGCCACCCCGCACGAGCGTCGTGACCATCGCGACGGCGGTCGGGGACGCTTCCGATCACGCCGCCGTCGGGACCGGACCACGCACAAGACGCCGACCTCCGCGGGGCATCGAGGCCAAGCCGCGCGACAGGGCTGAGGCCACCATCGCCGTCGGCCCCGAAGTCGCCCGACGGGTGGCGCGCCTGCTGCGCCGGCGCTTCCACTGCGACGAGTCACGCAGCCACCCCGCGGGCGCCGGCGGTCAGGGCAACCCTGCTCCGTCTCACAGTCGACACCGGGGACGAAGAGCCCTCAGCCGAGTCGCCCTGGCTGACCACCCACCACACCCGGGCGGGACGCCCCCACACCGACGAGCCGGGCTGACCCCAGCCCACCACAGCACCGGCCACCGCACAACAGCCGTCCGAAGACAGGAACCGCGACATAAGACCGCCCACCGGCACAGGCCCACCGCCCCGCACCGCTGAACGCGCCCCGGCACGCCCGGAATGCACCTGTCCGGCCCCTGTCCGGCACGCCCTGCGCCCGTCGGCCTTCCCGACCGGTCCCGTATGCGGCGCCTGGTGGCCCCGTACTGACGACCTGATGACCGAACTTCCCGCGCTCGCCGAGGCGTTCGACGCGACACGAGGAGGCGTGTCGCGCATGGCGTCCCACCGCGACACCTGGTCGGTGGCGCCCTGCGACCTGTCCGTGACCGGGCACACGGTGAAGGCCGCGTGGTTCGCGTCCGGTTTCGACCCGCACCTGATCCGGCTCTTCTCGTACGGCGTCGGACGCCGGGACCTGCTCGTCGTCCCGCCCCGGACCGAGACCGCCACGGCCGCGCTGCTCATGGCCGCGGCGGCCGACCCCGCGCTCCGCCTCACCGTGAGCGAGCTCCTGGCGGCCGAGCGACACCTCCACGCCGAGGACGAGGCCGTACGCGAGCAGGGGCGGCTGGAGCAGTGGGAAGACGAGGGTGGAGCACCGAGGCACCCCTCGGCCCCGCTCTCCCCTCCCGCAACTGTTACGGTTCGTGACCCCCTTTTCGCTTCCCTCCGGGCACTCCCCCCGAGGCGGCGCGAGCCGCGATGACCGAAGCGGTCCGCGCCGGCAGCCCCAAGCAGGCCCAGCAGATCCTGATCGACACCGGCACGGATCAGGCCCGTCCGACCGGCCCGGCGACTGCGGACGGCCCTCGGCGGGAGGACCGGTGACTCCGGCCGAACCGCCGACGCGACGACGGCAGCGGCACGCGCGGCCGACTCGTACGTTGTGGGCGCGCGAGCGGAGAGGAACAGTTTCCCGCGGCCCGGAAACACGTCTGCCGGATGTCGTGCCCTTCGCGTGCCCGTAAGAACGGAGAACCACGGTCCACCACGGTGCGATCCGGTCTGAAGGCATGGGACTTCAAACCGCGTACGCGCAGGTCAGACCCCACGCACCCCCGCAAGCGCCGTCGCTTCCCGAGCTGAGAGCGCGCCTTCGGTTCTCGTCACCCGCTCCGTGAAGAAGCCCCAGGTCAACGGCCTGGGGCTGCTGCTTTGCCGGGCACGCGGAGGGCGCGAGTTCTCCGCCCCTGCGACGGCTTCACCGCTCCCGGCGCCGCCGGACGCCACCGACCTGCGGGGGCGCCGCGTTCACCGCGGCCCCCGCCCGTGGGAGCCCTCGGCTTGCCGTTGCCCCGTGAACCTGGCGGGGGCCGGGATACGCCACAGCGGCCGCGTACGCCCGAGTCCGGGGTGGTGGAAGGGACTTGGCGCCGGCTCCTTCCGTCACGAGCGGCAGAAGGGGCCTTGCGCCTCGGCCCGGTCGCATGCGCGGCCCGGCGGTCGTCAGTCGACGGAGGCCATGAAGTCCAGCATCCTGCGGTTCATCTCCTCCGCGTGGTCGATCTGAGGTCCGTGCCCGGTGCCGGTGATGATCTCGGCACGGGCGCCGGGTACCAGGCGTGGAACGCGTTCCCTCTGACGCTCGGGGTGCAGCAGGAGGCTGCGCTTGCCGAGCACCAGGTAGAGGGGCGTACGGATGGTGGACAGTTCCGCCTCGGACAGGGGAAGCGGTGCCGGACGACGGATGCGGTAGGCGCGGACGGCCGTCCTGATCATCGTGCGCAGCTCGGGCATGACCAGGACCGGCTGTTCCAGCCAGGCCGCCAGCCGCGGGCGCAGCGCCTTGGGCGCGAACGTCGCGAAGAGGCCGGCGAAGATCCAGACGAAGAAGCGCAGCCCCACCTTCTCCAGACCGCCCGGGTCGAGCAGGGTGACCGAGGCGAGGCGTTCGGGCCTGCGGTGCGCCTGGTTCAGGGCGAGCCAGCCTCCGTAAGAGGTGCCGACGAGGTGAACGCGTTCGAGCCCGAGCCCGTCGAGCGTCTCGTCCAGCCACTGCGCGGCCCGTTCGGGCTGGTGGATCGGTTCTCGCTGCACGCTGCGGCCGGGGTCACCCGGGGTGTCAACGGCGTAGACGGGGCGGTCGGCGCTGAGGGCGGGGGTGTTCGGGTACCACATGGCGGAGCAGGAGCCCGCTCCGTGCACCAGGACGATGGGGGTGCGGGACCGGGCCGCGGGGTCGGTGGGCCCGTAGCGGTACACGTGGGTGGTGCCGAACGAGGTCTCCACATCCTGCTCCGCGAGGACGGGCGCCCCCAGCGCGTAGACGGCGTCACACGCGGCGAAGTAGCGGTCGCGCCACGCATCGCTCACATAGCGGCCGACGTCGGCCTGGGTGCGGGCAGCGGTCTCGGACACGGCCACCTCCGGAAGGTCTCGGTTTCGTGGTACGAACGTACCACGATGTTGATACGGCTGTACCATCAAGAGGCCCCGCGAGGGCGCAGCGGACGATGAGCGGAGAACCAGCCGATGCCCAGGCGTGTGGACCATGCGGAACGGCGCACCGAGATGGCGGAGGCGCTCGTCCGGGTCGCCGGGCGACGCGGGCTGCATGCCGTGGGGATGCGCGATGTGGCAGCCGAGGCGGGCGTGTCCCTGCGGCTGGTGCAGTACTACTTCGAGACCAAGGAGAAGTTGCTGCTCTTCGGGCTGGAGCACCTGACCGGGAAGTTCGGGGAGCGGCTCTCCGCCCGCATCCGAGCCGCCGGGGACGCTCCGGGGCCGCGCGCGACGATCGAGGCGCTGTTGATGACGGCGCTGCCGACCGACGAGGAGAGCCGCACCTTCCACCACCTCTACACCTCGTACGCCGTTCTGGCCGTGACCGACCGGACGCTCGCGGCGCAGCCCTTCATCAGGAACCCTGACGCCGCCGAAGGTGCCGTGGCGGACATCCTCCGGCGGGCACAGGCGGCGGATCTGCTGCGGCCCGGCGTGGACGCGCAGTTGGCGGCGGCCGGCCTGCTCGCGATGTCCGCGGGGCTCGGCACCGGCATCCTCGTCGGTCAGCGCAGTCCCGAGTCCGCCGCCGCGGTCCTGAACGACCATCTCGACCGCATCTTCCGCACGGTCGACGCGGCCGGCTGACGCAAGAGCCGTTCGCGGTCCTGCTTCCCGAGTGCCCGGTGGCGGCGCACCCCGCGTGAGCGTCTCCTCACGGACCCGGCCCGGTTTGTCGGCGTCCTCGGTTCCCGTACCGGGACGCGGGGTGCAAGCTGGAAGGGAGGCCGCCCCGTCGTCCGGGCGCGGGCTCGGGCCACGCGGTCTCGCCACTCCGATTGAGCTCCTCCTCGAGCTCGGCAGGAGGGAAGCGGGATGACAGATCACGTCACCACCGGCACACGCTGGCGTCTGGCCGGTGATTGGTTCGACGTGTGCAAGTGCGCCATACCGTGCCCCTGTACGTTCGCCCAGCCGCCGACCTACGGCGACTGCGAGGGCGTGCTGGTCTGGCACATCCGGGAAGGCAGCTTCGGCGATGTGCGGCTCGACGATCTCAACGTCCTGATGCTCGGCTCCTTCGTCGGCAACGCCTGGGCCGGCACGCACTCCGACTCGTACGCGGCGCTCTTCCTCGACGAGCGGGCCGACGATCGGCAGCGCGCCGCGCTCGGGGCCATCTTCGGCGGTGAGGCGGGCGGGTGGCCCGCGCAGTTCGGGGAGATGTTCCACCCCGAGATGCGCGGCATGGACTTCGCCCCCGTCCACGTCGAGGTCGACGAGGACCTCGCCGCCTGGCGGGCCGAGGTTCCCGGCCGGGTCACGGCCACCGCCGAGGCGCTCACCGGCCCGACGACGCCGGACGGCGCACGCGTCCAGGTCCACAACGCCCCGGGCGCCGAGGTCGGACCGGGCCAGGTCGCCACCTGGGGACGGGCCACCGCCGACCGCGCCGACGCGTTCGGCTTCTCCTGGGAGCGCTCGGGGAAGTCGAGCAAACACTTCCCGTTCGACTGGAGCGGTCCCGGCTGAGACAGGACGCGTCGTCGCCAGGACGCGTCGTCGCCAGGACGCGTCGTCGCCAGGACGCGTCGTCGCAGGGGCGGGCCCGTGGGCCCGATGGGCCGGCTTCAAGGCGAACCCCCACAGCGCGGGCTTCCTCGGTCACCGGCGACCGCCTGGCGGACGCGTCCTCCTCGAGAGGCCCGAGTCACATACCGTCCGTCGTCGCCCGCAGACCGGGCAGCAGCCAGTCCTGGAACGGCGCGAGCACGGCGAGTACGAGAAACGCGACGCCGACGCCCCGGGCGAGCAGCGGCCCACGGGACCACAGCTTCTCCACGAAGACCACCACGGCCAGCCCGGCCATCGCCGCCACGTTCATCACTCCGAGCGGGACCAGGACGATCATCAGTCCCGCGCAGCAGCCGACGCAGTAGGTGCCGTGGTGGACGCCCACCCGAAGGTCGCGGGCCGGCGGCCGGAACCCGGCGTAGCGCACCAGGTGGCCCATGGGGTCGCGGCAGTGCCGCAGACAGACGTTCTGGAGAGGGCCGAGCTGGTACAGGCCCGCGAGCAGGAAGGCCGCGGCGCCGATCCAGCGTCCGGCGGTCGGACGGCCGTCCACCAGGCCTCCGGTGAGGGCCAGGGCCGCGTAGGCGAGCAGGCCGAAGGCGGTCCACACCAGCAGATAACCGCCCACGAACCCGACGGTGCGCACGGTCCGCGTCCAGCCGGAGGACTGCCGGCCGATCCCGCGCACCCACGTGACGGCCACCGGCGCCATCGACGGCAGCATCATGGCCGCCGTCATCGTCAGCCACAGCAGCAGGAACAGCGGCAACGCCATCCCCATCGTGCCGGGCTCGACCCCCATGCCCCGGGCCTGCCCGATCGTCAGCACCCAGGCGGGCACGGCGACCAGGACGATCAGGAACCAGGCGGCGGCGAGGTCCCGGGTCGGCAGCAATCCTCCGCCCGCTCCGGTCGGCGCGGGCGATCGGGCGGACGCGAGAGCGGAGATCCGGCTGTGACGCATCGGCATGCACTCCTGCGGCTGGTTCCATGACAGCACTCATCCCGCCGCGGTGCGACCCCGCGTGCGGTGGCCCCGGCCGGGTACGCCGAACGGTGGCCCCGGCCGGGTACGCCGACGGGAGAGCACGACGCGCAGCACCATGACGGACTCCCCGCGGTCCCTGCCGCCCGCAGCCGAGACGCAGGGGCCGGCCCTCCCCCCACCGCGACCGGGACTTCGAGTGCGGCGCCGCGGTCACCGGTCAGGCGCTCCTCCGGCGCGGACAAGAACCCGGCACGCGAACCACGCGGCCGGGCGCCGGCCGTCCCGTGGGAACAGCGGCCGCCGGCCTGAGGCGGCCAACGGGTTCCGGCCGGGAGCCGGTGCATGCGCGAAGGTGCTCCCCGGCTGGATCCACGACCGGGTCCGGGCCGCCGCGAGCCCCCGGCCCCGCGGGGTCGCCGGACACCCGGACGGCCTGTCGGCGCGCGTCGTGACGGCGGACGGATCACTCACGGGGACCTTCGCCGAGCATTTACTTGGCTAGCCACACAATCGGTGTTACTTTTATGTGGCTGGCCACGAAAGTGGGCGGCGCACCGAACCCCACGTCAGGAGAGAGCAGCCATGAAGGCCATCGTTTTCGATACGTTCGGCGGCACCGAGGTCCTGCACGAGGCGGAGATCGCGACCCCCGAGCCCGGCCCCGGCCAGGTCCGCGTGCGGGTGCACGCCGTCGGTGTGAACCCGGTGGACGGCAAGATCCGCTCCGGTGTCATGGAGGCCATATTCCCCACCACGCTGCCCGCCGTGCCCGGCGGCGAGATCGCCGGTGTGGTCGACGCCGTCGGCGAGGACGTCGACCACCTGAAGGTGGGGGACGAGGTCCTGGGCTGGTCCGACACCGGTTCCTACGCCCAGTACGCCCTGGCCTCAGCCGCGGTCCTCGCCCCCAAGCCGGCCGGTCTGGACTGGACCCACGCCGCCGCACTGCCCGTGGCGAGCGACGGCGCCGAACGCGTGCTGGACCTGCTCGGCGTCGGCGCAGGTGAGACGCTGCTGATCCACGGCGCCTCGGGCGCCCTCGGCACCGTCGCCGTCCAGCTCGCCGTCGCCCGCGGCGCCCGCGTCATCGGCACCGCCGGGCCGGCCAACCAGGACTACGTCACCTCGCTCGGCGCCACCGCGCTGGTCTACGGGGACGACCTCGTCGAGCGGGTCCGCGCGCTCGCCCCCGAAGGGGTGGACGCCGTCTTCGACGCGGCCGGCAAGGGCGCGCTGGAGGACTCCATCACCCTGCGCGGCGGCACCGACCGGATCGTCACCACCGCCGACTTCCGCGCCCGCGAACTCGGCGTCGTCTTCGCCGAGGGGCCCCAGCGCCGCTCCGCCGCCCGCCTCGCCGAACTGGCTCGGCAGGCGGCCGACGGCACGCTGGTGACCACGATCGGCGCCACCTACCCGCTGGCACAAGCCGCCCAGGCGCAGCAGGCCAGCGACGCCGGCCACAACCGGGGCAAGATCGTCCTCACCGTCAACTGAACGATCACCGCCACTCTTGTGGCCGAGGGAGCAGCAATGTCCGGTTCCACGTCATCCCAGCCGCCGACCGCGGCGGGCGAGGGGCGATTGAGCTACGCCGTCTTCCAGCTGGCCCGCGCCCACCGCGGCCATGCCGCCGCCATGCTGCGTGCCATGAACCTGCACCCGGGCCAGGAACTGCTGCTGATGCAGCTCTTCGACCGCGACGGCCAGACCCAGGCCGAGTTGCTGGAGCAGGTGGGCCTCGACCACTCCACCGTCTCCAAGTCGCTGCGCCGCATGCAGGACGCGGGGCTGCTCACCCGGGAGCCCGCCCCCCACGACCGGCGGGTCATGGTGGTCCACCTCACCGATGCCGGGCGCGCCCTGCGGGAGCCGATCACCGACATGTGGCGCACCCTGGAGCAGATCTCGGTGCGCGATCTGACCCCCGAACAGGTCGAGATGTTCACCACGTGGGCCCGTTTGATCGAAACGTCGATCAGGGACCACGGCCGGCAGGCGCCTGCCGGGTGATCCCGCCCGGCCGAGCGGCTCACTCGCCGGGCCGACCGCTCCACCCCCGCACACGGCGAGGGGGCCCGAGGGCAGCCCTCGCCGCCCGGGGCGACAGGACGTCTCCACGGACGTGCCGACGCCACGGCTGCCTGGCACACCCGCCGCGATGACCGAGGGACGCCCGTCCTGGCACGCCGGCTCGCCGTGGACCCGCCGGCGCCCCACAGCCGCGGCTCCCGCCGACTCGGCCCGTGTACGCCCGTGCACGCCCGTGTACGAGAACCGCCCGTGGTACGACGACCGCGCCGCGGCCTCCTCTTCTCCTCCGACCCGTCACGACAACTGGGAGATCTCCATGCCGAACGCGTTCGCCCCGATCGAGATGGCCGGCCAGTCGCTGTCCAACCGCATCGTGATGGCGCCGATGACCCGCAGCCGGGCCTACGGGCCGGGCGCCACCGCGACCGATCTGATGGCGACCTACTACAGCCAGCGAGCGAGCGCCGGTCTCATCGTCACCGAGGGGATACAGCCCTCCGCCGTCGGCCAGGGATACCCCGACACCCCGGGCCTGCACTCCGCGGACCAGGTGGATGCCTGGCGCAAGGTCACCGATGCCGTCCACGCCGAGGGCGGGGTGATCTTCGCGCAGCTCATGCACACCGGGCGCATCGGCCACCCGAGCCTGCTTCCCGACGGCCTGCACCCCGTCGCCCCCTCACCCGTCGCGGCGAAGGGCCAGGTGTTCACCCACCGAGGACCGATGGACTTCGTCACCCCGCACGAACTGGACGCCGACGGCATCACCCGCACCATCGCCGACTTCACCGACGCGGCGCGCAACGCGATCGCCGCCGGCTTCGACGGCGTGGAGATCCACGGCGCGAACGGCTACCTGATCCACCAGTTCCTCGCGCCCAACACCAACCGGCGCACCGACGACTGGGGCGGCGACGTCACCGGCCGGGTCCGCTTCGCCCTGGAGACAGCCGCCGCGGTCGCGGAAGCGATCGGCGGCCACCGCACCGGCTTCCGCATCTCCCCCGCCAACCCCTACAACGACATCGCCGAGACGGACACGGCGGACGTGGAGGACACCTACACCACCCTGGTCGACCGGCTCGGAGAGCTGGGCCTCGCCTACCTGCACATGATCGAAGGCGCCGACCGGTCCCTGACCGCACGCCTGCGCAAGAACTGGCCCGCCACGTTCGTCCTCAACCCGTTCACCCACCCCGAGCCCACCGGCCCCGACGCCCTCACCCTCGTCCAGGAGGACACCACCGACATGGTCGCCTTCGGCGCGCTGTTCCTCGCCAACCCCGACCTGCCCACCCGCCTGGCCGACCACGGCCCCTACAACACCCCCGACCCCTCCACCTTCTACGGCGGCGACCACCACGGCTACACCGACTACCCGTACCTGCGGGACACGCCGTAGCACGTACCGCTGGTGGCCGAGGCGGTGTCGCCAGGCCCGGAGACCACCGGCCGGACCGTGCAGGCCGACCGGCACGCGACGGGCACACCGCTGGTGTCCACGTATCCGCTCCGCCCCGCGACGAGGACCCGGCGGGGCGGCCGGATCCGGACCGGCCGCAGGGCGAGCGCGGGACGAGCTCGGTTCTCGTCACCCGCTCCAGGGAGAAGGCCCGGGTCGGAGACCCGGGCCTTCTTGTCGTTCGTCCTGGTCCCCGTCCGCGCGCACCTCACGGGGACGATCCGCCCGGCGGTCTCGCTACCGCTTGTGCCGGACGTGCGGGTGTCAGGCCTCGAGGGTGTAGAGGTTGAACTCTTCCCAGCCGGAGATCTCACCGGAGCGGGCGCGCAGGACGTACTGGAGCGAGCCGGTGTAGCTGTTCTCCATGGTGACGAAGAGGCCGTTCAGCGTGGACTGGAGCGCCCAGCGGTCCAGGCTCTCGTTGTAGTAGAGGACGAACCGCTCCCAGCCGCCCACGCTGGTGGAGCGGGCGCGCAGCTCGTTCTGCGCGCTGCCGGTGAAGTTCTTCTCGACCGCCACGTAGAGGTTGTTGGCCAGGGACTTCAGCGCGTACGTACTGGTGGTCTCGTCCCACTCGAAGGCGAAGCCCTCTCAGGAACCGTTGTACGCATCGGAACGGGCCCGGAGCACACCGGTGTCGGGGGCGGGGTACGTCTTCTCCGTGGCGACGAACTTCTCGTTGCGGAGCGACTGCACGGCCAGCAGCTCGGGCTCCTCGGCCTGGGCGGAGACGTCGTCGCCGGCGGCGAGCGGCGCCCGCCGGGCGTCCGTGTCCTGGGCGATGTGCGTCAGTTCGGTGGCGTCGACCTTCTCCCACCCGCTGGGGACGGTCGCCGGCCGGTCGGCCTGCGGGGCCGCTCCGGCCGCGGGTGCGGCCCAGGCGGAGGCCACCAGCAGGGCACTGAGGGACAAGAGGACGGGGGTCATGCGTCTCACAGCTTTTCCTCACCCTTCATGGAACGGATTCTGGGCACGGCGAGACGGTGGGCCCACGACGGGTTTCCAGCCGTTTCCCTGAAGATCGACGACACACAGAGCACAAGCCGCTTCACACGCGCCGGTCGATTTCCCCGACGCACAGCCGGCCCCTCCCGTATCTCCCGCCCCCCACGACTGCGGTCGGCGCCCCTCCCCGGGCACTTCGGCAGCGGCTGCGCCACTTGGCGTAACCGCGCCAAGGTAAACGGTGGTGCGCGAGTTCCGGCAGTGATCCAACCTCGAATTACGTGAGGGTTCACCAACCTGCTCGCGAACCCTTTTCGCTTGTTCAGAAACAAGAAAACGCAGCCCGGTCCTTGGAATTCGGCACCGCGGCGGGTGGCCGGTGTGGGCGTCTCCCAGGCCTCCCGGCTCGTCCGGCGGGACACGTCGACGAGCTGGAACCGGGGCCGCGGGCGGTGGGCTTGGTGCAGCCGGGAGTCGATGGAACGGGGCCCGGTCCCGACCACGCCCGCGCGGGCCGCCACCGTCCGGACCCGGAGAGTGCTCCTTCCGCACCACGTCCGGGACGTCGCACGCGTCGCCGCCGCCGTCACCGGTACGGCCCGATGGGGTCCGGGGCCGTACCGGCGGACGGAGCGGGCTACTTGGTGAAGGTGAAGTACTTCCAGGCGCCGTGCGTCGTGGAGTTGACGCTGTCGCCGGAGGAGCCGTTGATGTACGACGAGCGCATGCGGGCGCGGATGCCGGACTCGCCCGGTGCCTCCAGGCGCACGGCCGACTTGCCGTCGGTGCCCAGGGCGAAGTACTCGGGGGTGGAGTCGTGCCAGGCGCCCTGGTAGTAGACCTGGAGCTGGAAGCGCTGCTTGCGGCCCTCGTAGTAGTTCATGGTGGTGGTGAACACCGGATCGGTGTTCTTGCGGAAGTAGTGGTACGTCGTGGAGCCGATCTTGCCCGTCTTGTAGTGCTTGGAGACGGAGGTGGAGACCTTCGCCCGGGCGTACCCCGTGGACTTCACGGTCTTCGAGGCGTAGCGGGCGTCTCCGCCGAAGACCGCGGAGACGGTGGTGTCGCGGGTCATGGTGACGGTCGCCGACAGGTCGCCCTTGGAGTTGACCTTGCCCGTCTTCAGCAGCTTCTTCGGCTTGTCGGAGCCGAAGGGGTCCGCGTAGATCGAGACGGTGCGGTTCTTGTACGTCGTGCCGAGGTGTGCGGTGAAGGTGACCTTCTTGCCGTACGAGTACAGCTTGCCGTTGTTGTTCAGGCTCAGCACGGTCGCCTTGCGCGAGACGTCCACCGTGTCCGAGCCGGAGGCCGGGGCGTGCGTGGCATCGCCCGCGTAGGAGACCTTGTAGGTGACCTTGCCGCCGGCGGGCGGGGTGTCCGTGAAGGAGAAGCTGCCGTCCGCCTTCGTCGTGACGGCGGCCAGCGCCTTGCCCTTCGGCGACTCGACGTCCGTACGGGTCACCTTGAGGCCGGTGCCGGCGGGGAGGGGCGTCCTGGAGGTCAGCTTGCCGGTGACGGTCAGCTTCTTGGCCCGTTCCGACTTGGCGGGGGCCGACACCTTGAGGGCGGGCAGTTCCTTGGTGGGGTCGGTCAGGGCACGCAGGGTGTGGGTGCCGTAGGTGTTCACGGAGACGGCGAAGACCCGGCTCGAGTCCGGCGCCCAGGCGAGCGCTCCGTCCACGAGGAGGTCCGCTCCGCTGCTGTTGCCGGTGTTGGGGAAGTCGTACTCCCGCACCGGCACCGGGTCGCCGGGGCGGTGGATGTGGACGTCGGGGTCGTACGAGGAGTCGCTGCCGCCCGCGACGCTGCCGTCGGGCGCGACCCGCACGGCGTTCGGGTAGGCGTCGATGGGGTAGCCCGACTGCTCGGTGAGGTCGGCGGTCGAGTAGGAGCCGAGGCCGTAGCCGTACCCCGGGTCGCCCCACGAGGTGAGGACCTGCTTGCCGTCGGGCGTCAGGTCCAGCTGCTTCACGGCGGTGTCCATGGAGCCCTTGACCCGCAGCGCGGCCCCGTCGGCCGAGACGTCGTAGACGGCGAGGTCGCCACCGTTGCCGGCCACCAGGACGCCCGGGACGGCCGGGTCGGACGCCAGGAACATCCCGAAGGCGCCGGAGAAGCCGATGTCGCCCCGCTGGGCGAGGTGGACGACGGGTTCGGGGCCGGAGGTGTCCAGCGAGCCGAAGTCCGTGCCGTGGGCGAACCAGATCCGGCCGTCCACCACCTCCAGATCGCCGGGAGCCGCGCCCACCGGGTAGCTCGCGGTCTGGGTGTACGTGCTCGTCTCCACCGAGACGATCCGGTTGCCGTTCTTCACGGCCGCGTACACCTGCCCGGAGTCGGCGGACAGCGCCAGGCCGGTCACGCCGGAAAGGTCGGTCAGTGTCGCCTTCACGGTGCCGCTGTAGTCGGTGACGACGATCGTGCCGCCGGTCGGATCGGAGACGTAGACCCGCTGGTGGGCACCGTCCACGACGATGTCGCCGACCGACTTCACCGGAAGGACCTTCGCGGAGTCGGCCGCCGCCGTACCCGCCGCGCCCCCTACCAGGGCGGCGGAACCGAGGACGACCGCGAGTGCCGTCGCGATCGTGATGCTGCGCCTGCGCACAGTGATGTGAACCCCCACAGAAGAAGCCCGGTGTTCACCGGACGAGAACGAACGGCCGCGTGTTCCCCCTCACCCGACGACGGGTGTTCGAACGCTGCCGGAGATGCAGCGTATGACATGCGAGTGACAACTGAGGAACCTGTTAAGGCGACTTGACGAGAATGCGGAGGCGGCAGACCGGTGTCCGGCATCAGCGGCCCGGGAAGGTGCCTCGACTCGTGTGACGGCGAAGCGAGTTCAGCGGTCTCCTCGGCCGCCCCGACCCGTCATCCGTTCCGTCATCCATTCCGCCCGCCGGCCCGACCCCCCGGCCCGTCCTCCGTTCCGTTCGGCTTCCCGGGCGGGGAGCGCGAGGTCGCTCCTCGCGCCCGAACCGGCGGAGGAAGTCCCGGACCGTCGGTCCGGGACTTCCTCGCCGTCAGCGGGTCTGCGCCCACACCGCCAGCAGACCCACCACGGCCGTGCCCGCTCCGTAGCACGCGCCCCGGAGGAACTGGTCGGCCGCGATGCGGCGGCGGCGCGAGATCCACCGCGCGGCGTCACACGTCGCCCGGCCGCAGCGCGCCCCCGCGGCGGACAGCCGTCGTCCGGTGATCCTCCGTCGGCCCGGGGGTGCCGCTTTCTCCGTGGAGCACCCTGACCGGGCGCGCCGTACTTTCATGGCGGTTGCACCTGCCTTCCTCGGTGTGGTGGTTCTCCCCGGGCAGCCGGGCACGGTCGCGCCGGCCCGAGTGGCTGTGCCCGGGGTTCTGGCGGGGTACGCGGGAGAGCCGGGGTCACCGTCCGGCGAGGGCCGGGACCGGGTGGGCGGCCTGTGCGGGGCGCAGCGGCCGGAAGGTGACCCGGCCCTCGGCGTCGACGCGGGCGCCGTGCACGGCGGGTTCGGGCAGGCTGTTGTAGTGGAAGGGCGTGGAGAAGTAGTAGGCGCCGGTGTCCGGGACGACGACGAGGTCGCCGACGTCGAGGAGGGGCAGCGCCCGGTCGCGGGCCAGCAGGTCACCGGCGAAGCAGCACGGGCCCGCGACGTCCTGCCGTACGGGCCGGCCGTGCTTGGCCCGGCCGCGGGGGTCGTGGGCCTCGATCCGCAGGGGCCACGCGTCGGGGGCGAACACCGTCCGCGTGGCGACCTGTGCTCCGGCGTGGGTGATCGCAACGGGACGCCCGCCGACGGTCTTGGTGTACTCGACGTACGCGGCCATGAACCCGTTCTTGGCCAGCACGGAGCGGCCGAACTCGGTGACGATCTCGTACTCGCCCGAGAACAGGGCCGGCGCGTGTGCGCGCAGGTGGTCCACGTAGGTGTCGAAGCCGGGCGTCGTCTCGTCGCTGTCGAAGTTGACCGGCAGTCCGCCCCCGATGTCGATGCCGGTGACCTGCCGGCGGCCGAGGTGGGCGTTGATCTCCTCGGCGAGGTCCACCGCCTTCGCGATGCCCCGGGCGATCAGGTCCAGGGGGCAGCCCTGCGAGCCGACGTGCGTGTGCACCCAGGTCAGCCAGGGGCGGTCCCGGTACGCCTGGAGCAGTCGTCGCCGGTTGCCCTCGTCCTCCAGGGGAATGCCGAACTTCGAGGTCGCGGTGGCGGTGCTCATGGCGGTGATCGAGCCGGCGCCGACCTGGGGGTTGACGCGCACGCCGATCCGCGAGTCGGAACGGCGGGCCGCCAGGATCTCGTCCAGCCGCGCCAGTTCCTGGAAGCTGTCCGCGTTCACCGCGATCCCCAGGCTCAGGGCCCGGGCCAGTTCGGCCCGCGTCTTGGCGGGGGAGTCGAACACGATGTGCGCGGGTGCGAAGCCCGCCTCCAGCGCCTGGGCGAGTTCGCCCGCACTGGCGACCTCGCAGCCCATGCCGCTCAGGCGCAGTTCCTCGAGTACCGGAACCAGGCAGTTCGCCTTGGCCGCGAACGCGTGCAGCACCCGGAGGGAGTCGGGGAACGCGCTCCGCAGGGACGTGACGGTCTCGTTGACGCCGTCGAGGTCGACGAACCCGGCCAGTACGGCCGTCTCGGGTTCCAGGAGTCCCTGCTGTACGGCTGCCCGCAGAATCCGCTCGCGCCGGTCGGCCTTGTCGGAACCACTCATCGTGCACCCTCCCTGAACCGGGGTCTCACCGCCGCACGACGGCCGTGGGGCGGACCACCAGACTCCCGGCGCGGCGGTGCGGGTGTCTTCGTCGGGAGTCCCGGTGTTCCGCCGCGCGGTTCTCACCGTGGAGCGAAACCGCGGACGTGGCGCGGCCGCCTTCGTGGCCGGGCACGACGGAACCGCCCCTTCCTCGTGGCGGCGCCCGAGTGCTCACGCCTCCCGGCCCCCGCGCTCGAGGAGGCGCAGTTGCAGCTGGGCGAGGAGCCGGGCGTCCGGACTGCGCAGGTCGAGCCCGGACACCTCGGTGATCCGGCTGATCCGGTGCCTCAGGCTGTTCGCGTGCACCCCCAGCGCCCGCGCGGTGTCCGGCACATGGCCGAAGTGGTCCAGGTACACCCGCAGGGTCCGCACCAGGGTGCCCCCGCCGTTCCCGGCGTCGAACGCCACCAGGCGTGCCACCGGTGTCTCCGGCGCCGGGGCCGGTCCCGTCAGCGTGTCCAGCATCTGGTTCAGGGCGATCGACTCGGCCACCTCGTCCGCGGAGGCGACGGTGCGGTGCTCTCCCGCCGAGAGCAGGGCCCTCAGTGCCAGGTCCGCCGACCGGCGGGACTCGGGCAGGGCCGCCAGGGTGTCGACCACCGTGCCCAGACCGATCCTGGTCTCCGGCCCGAACACGTCGGCCACCTGCCGCACCAGTGACCTCCCCAGACGCGCGACCTGTTCGACGGCCCGCCGCACGTCCTGGTGCAGCGCGCCCACCAGGACCAGGGCCCCCTGGTCGACCGGCACCACCACCGACGTGAGGCCGTTCGCGCCGCAGCACACGGACAGCAGGGCGCACAGCCTCCCGGTCTCCTCCCCCTTGCAGGAGGCTCCGGGGCGTACCGCCAGGACCGCGCAGTGCCCGTGCGCCGGTATCCCGGTGCGTTCGGTCAGCACCTCGGCGGATCCCCGTCCGTCGAGCAGCGCACGGGCCGTGTCCTCGACCAGCCGGGCGTGCGTGCGGTGCGACCGGTGGTGCAGCAGGTGCGCGGCGGCCGCCCGCGCCGCCGACCGCAGCGTGTCGGAGGCGTGCGGCGGGAGGTCACCGCCCGCGGCCGCCACCCAGATCGATCCCAGGATCTCCCCGCCCGCCCGGACCGCCACCACCAGGCGTTCGGGATTCTCCCCGTGCGCCGGCCGGTGGATGACGTCCCCCGAGCCCCACAACGCCTGGAAGAACCCGGCCTCCCGCATGGCGGCCACGCGCCACTCCGGCACCCGGCGGCCGAGGATCGTCAGCCGGCGCAACTCGTCCACGTCCTCCTTCGTGGACGAGTACGCCAGGACCCGGGACTCCACGTCCTCGATCGTCACCGCGCCGCCCACCAGGACCGCCACCGCGTCGGCCAGCCCGTTCAGGTCGCCCGGCAGCACGGCCGCCACCGCCGGATCGGCGGGGACCCCGGACAGGACCAGACCGGCCCGCAGTGCGCCGACCAGCTCGGTCCAGCCGCACCACGCCGTCCGGAAGAGCACCGCCGTACCGGCGTCCTCGACGGCCGCCCGCAGCGACTCCGGGGGCCGCCCCGGCCTTCCCGGCCCGAAGACCACCGCGGCCGCGCCCGATCCGGCGGCCTCGCGCACGACGTCGACGGCGGCGGCCGAGTGCGGATCGACGCCCACGGCCAGCACCACCTGCCCCCGGGTCGGCCCCGCCTCCAGCGGGTCCAGCACGGTGACTCCCTCGACCACGACCCCCAGGCCGCGGGGAGCCAGGTACGGCTCCAGCGCACCGGCCCCCATGACCGACAGCAGGCTTTCCAGCGTCGGTCCCGCCGCGGCGGTGTCCCCCTGCCCCGCCCTCTCGTTCAGCGCCATCCGGCCCCCCACTTCGGTGCGTCACGTGACGCTGAGTGTAGGAGGCCTCACAGGAAAGGGTGAGGCATATGCCCGGAAGCGGCCGGCCGGCCCGCCACCGCGCGGTCGGGCGGGGGCCGTGGCCGGAAGGCCGGTTCCGGTCCTGGGCGGGGGCCGTCCTGGGTGGGGGCCGTCCTGGGTGGGGGCCGTCCTGGATGGGGCCGTCCGGTGGTCAGCCGGAGGGCTCCCACGGGGTCGGTGCTTCCGGCTGCTCCTACGAAGGGGACACGACGGGGCACGCGTGGTCCGACTGCGTCATCGCCCATCCGTCCCCGAACACATGGAGGCTGCTGGGCGCGGCGGAACGGCGCGCGGTGTCGCCGTCGGCTTCCGCGTCGGCGCGGGGGACGGTGGTGGGGGCCAGTGAGGCCGCGTGGTTCACCGTGCACGTCAGCTGGAGCATGGCCAGACGGCTCAGTGGTGCCGTCTCACCGGGGAGCCGGACGGAGAGGATGCCGTCGCCGTCGATCGCCACCCGTGGCGCGTCCGTCAGGCGGGGCAGCTCCGTGGTGGCCGCCGGGGCCTCGTTCGCGGCCGACGCCTCGAACAGCAGGCTTACGACGGCCTTGAGGTTCCCGGCGTCGTCGACCCGGTGGGGATGGGGCACCAACTCCCCGTCGCGCAGGAAGAAGAGGGAGATGGTGGCGGGCGTCGAGGGTGGTGTCGCACTGGGGGAGACCATGCCGCTCGCCGGCGCACCGGCCTCGATGACACCGGACGGGGGGACTCCGCACGCCGTGAGCGCGACCGCGGCCGCGGCCGTGAGCCCGGACAGCAGCGCTGCCGTCCGCGAGCCCCTCACCGGGTGCCCCCGTCGGCCTCGGTGTCGGTGTCGTCGCGGTGCAGCGGGAGTTCGACCGTGAACACCGCGCCGCCCCGGGGCAGGTTCGCCGCCCGGATGCGCCCCCCGTGCAGGCGCACGTTCTCCGCCGTGATGGCCAGACCAAGGCCGCTGCTCTCGCTCCTGGCCCGTGAGGTGCTCGCCTTGTAGAACCGCTCGAAGATGTGCGGCATGGCCTCCTCGGCGATCCCCGGTCCGTTGTCGGTCACCTCGATGACGGCCCACGCCATGCCCGCCCCGTCCACCCGTACCCCCATGGTCAGCCGCACGGGCGGCGCTCCGTGCCGCAGCGCGTTGCCGATCAGATTGGCCGTCACCACGTCGAGTCTGCGCGGATCGACGCGCGCGCGGAGCTCACCCGGTCCGGGCAGCCGGGTCTCCACCTGCTCCTGCCGCCACCGGGAGGCGACGGTGCGCCGTACGGACTCGGCCAGGTCGATCTCGTCCCGGTTGAGTTCGGCCGCCCCCGCGTCGAAACGGGAGATCTCCATCAGGTCGTTCACCAGTCCGCTCAGCCGGTTCGTTCCCTCGCTGATGAGCCGCAGCGCCTCACCGCTCTCCCCTTCCCCCTCCAGGTCCAGCACGTCGGTGACCGCCGACATCGCCGCCAGCGGCGTGCGCAGCTCGTGGGAGACGTCCGCCACGAAGCGGCGCCCCTGGGCCTCCAGGCGGCGCAGCTCCCTTACGGTCCGCTCCAGTTCGGCCGCCGTCTCGTTGAAGGCCTGGGAGAGATCGGCCAGTTCGTCGGAGCCGGTGACGTCCAGCCGGACGTCGAGATGCCCCGCGGCCATCCGGCGCGTCGCCCGGCGCAGCGCCCGTACGGGACGCAGTACGCCGCTCGCGGCGAGCAGCGCCAGGACGACGGCGAGGCACAGGGCCACCAGGGTGGCCCGCTCGATGCCGTGGACCATGGCCTCGACGTACCCCTCTTCGGTGGTCTGCGGGACCTCCAGGTACATCACGAGCCCGGAGAGCCTGGTCTCCAGGCCCTCGCCCCAGGTGTACGTGACGGGCATGCCGACGACGAGACGAGGACGCCCGTCGACGTTCACCCGCTGGAACACCGCGACACGTCGGTCCCGGACGGACCGGAGCATTTCGGGGCTCAGCTCGACGAAACCGGCGCTCGGCGCATAGGCGCGGTGGCCACCGTACGTGGCCATGATCCGCCAGCCCGACGAACGGTTCGCGTCCAGCACCTGGTCCACCGCGGACTGGAGGTCCGCCCGGTCCGGGGCGAAGGGGATGGAGGGCGCGACGGCGTCGACGCTCGTACGGAACCGGTTGATGACGGAGTCCTGGCTCTGCTGGAGCACCCCCGTGCGCGCCTCGCGGAAGGCGAGGGCCCCGGTGCCCAGGGAGCTGGCCATGGCCACCAGGACGAAGGACGTCAGCAGGCGGGGGCGCAGACCGCGCAGGGGGAGCGGGATGCGTGCCAGGGCCGCCCGGAGGAACCGCCGGGGGCCGGCACCCGGTACGGCGGCGGGGAGCTCTTCAGCCGTGGGGACCTCGGATGCGGTTCTCCGCTCCCCGGCGGTCTTCCGTGTCCGTACGGTCCTCCGTGTCCGCGCGGGCGCCCGGTCGCTCATGAGGTGCCGAAGCGGTAACCGAATCCGCGTACGGTCTGCACGTAACGGGGATTCCTGCCCTCGCCGAGCTTGTTGCGCAGTCGCTTCACACAGGCGTCCACGAGCCGTATGTCGCCGTGGTAGCTGTGTTCCCAGACCGCTTCCAGCAGCTGCTGGCGGCTGAACACCTGGCCGGGCGAGGCCGACAGGGTCAGCAGCAGCCGCAGTTCGGAGGGGGCGAGGGCGACGGGTTCGCCGCGGTGCGTCACCACGAGCCCGGCACGGTCGACGACCAGCTCGCCGTGCGTCTCCGCCCGGGGACGGGTGCCGTCCGGCAGCGACGCGTCCTGTCTGCGCAGCACGGCCCGTATCCGTGCGTCGAGCACCCGGGCCTGCACGGGCTTCACCACGTAGTCGTCCGCACCGGTCTCCAGTCCCACGACCACGTCGACGTCGTCTCCCCGGGCCGTCACCATGATGATCGGCACCTGGTCGCGGTCCCTGATCCGGCGGCACACGTCCAGGCCGGACATGCCGGGCAGCATGAGATCGAGCACGACGACGTCCGGCCGGAAGGGGAGGAGCTGTTCCAGCCCTTCCTCCCCCGTCTCCACGGCGAAGACCTCATGCCCCTGATGCCGCAGACCCAGTTGGACGGCCCTGCGGACATCTAGGTCGTCTTCGACGATCAGGACCCGTGGCATTTCGGCAGTGTAAGCAGACCGGACGAGACGACCGTCCCGAGGAAGGCCCCCCTCCGACCGCCGTTACACAACGATCACACGGGCCGGGGAACGCGGGCGCCGTTATCTTTCCGTGACAGCGCCGGCTCATGGGGATCATCTGGGATCACCAGATTGAGCTGCCATGCATTCGGCACGAGAGCGGCAGTCCGCACCCGCCACCGGCAGCACCGCGGCCGGTCACCGCGCCGGTCACCGAGCCGGTCGCCGACGCCGGTCCGCCCATCGCCGGGGACGGCCGCGCCGCCGGGGCCGGAGCCTGCTGATCGGCCTGCTGGTGGCCGTCGGCCTGCTGGGTTCGACGGCGTACCTCCTGGGAGGCGGGCGGAGCGACGCGTCGAGCGGTGCGCCGCACCCGCGGAGCACGCACGTCACCCCCACTCCCACACCGACCCCCTCCGCCTCCCCTTCCTCCTCCCCCTCCCCCTCTCCCTCCGCGAGCCGGACCGAGATCGACGTCCCCCCGACGGGCAGCGGGACGTTCGTCACCGCGCAGGCCAGTGGGGAGACGGTGGGCAGCGGTTCCCGCCCGGTGCGCTACGTCGTGCAGGTCGAGACCGGCCTCGACGTCTCGCCGTCCCAGGCGGCGAACGAGATCGCCGAGATACTCGCCGCCCCGCGGGGCTGGACCCACGACCCGGACAACGCGTTCCAGCTGGTGGGCGCGGGATCGCCGCACGACATCACGATAAGGATCGCGACACCGGCGACGGCGGACGCCCTGTGCTGGGCGGGCATCCAGCAGGACACCGGAGGCGAGTACAACTGCGAGGTTCCCGGAGGGGTGGTGGTGAACCTCAAGCGCTGGGTCAAGGGCTCGCCCAACTTCGACGGGCCGATCCATGACTACCGGGCGCTGATCATCAACCACGAGGTGGGGCACTTCCTCGGTCATTCGCACGTGACCTGCGGGGGCGCCGGGCGACCGGCCCCCGTGATGATGCAGCAGATCAAGGGCCTGCACGGCTGCGTCGCCAACGCCTGGCCCTACGACGAGAACGGTGACCTCGTCACCGGACCGCCCGTATGACCGGCGCCGGTCCCGGGGCCGGCCGTCACGGCGGACGGCGACGTGGTGGCACTCGGCGACGACGTGCCGAAGGACGACCCGGCCGACGCCGGCAAGCAGCGGGAGACCTCGGACGGCGGGAGCGACGGCGCCTCGGCTCCCGTACCGGTGCGGATCTCCGTGCCGGCGGGGACGCCGGCAAAGAACGCCGCCGAATCCGCGAAGGTCACCATCGAGGTGGGCTCGTCGGAGGGCGAGGTGCTGGCGGTGCCCCTCGCCGCGCTGCACACGTCCGCAGGCGGGAAGGCCCGGGTGCAGGTCGTGTGCGGCGGCGAGGTGGTGGACGCCGCCGTCGAGGCCGGGCTCTCCGCGGACGGTCAGGTGGAGGTCACCCCGTCGTCCGGTGCCGCCCTGAAGCCCGGCGACCAGGTGGTGATCGGGTGGTGAGCGGTCCGCCGATGACCGGTCCGCCGTCCCCCGTCGTGTCCGGCGCGGACACGGACACGGTCATCCGACTCACCGGCGTGGGCCGGACCTTCGACTCCGAACCGCCGGTGCACGCCCTGCGCGCGTAGTCGTGCCCCGCGGGCGGGCCGGGCGGGGCGGGCAGGGACAGCCGGTGCGGGCTCCGTGGGGACGGGACGCCCGCACCGGCCTTTCCGCCGGAGCGGGCCCGGACCGGGTCCGGAGCAGCGCACGGCGACCGACCGCGGTGAGACACGTGACCGACGAGCCGCGTCACGCCGAGGCGGTCGGCACCAGCCCCGAGAAGGAGAAGGAGACGGTGAGCACCGCCCTGTGCGGTCGCCATGCCCCTCCCCCGGTCTCTCCCCGCGCCGGAGCACCGCGGTCCCGGAGCCCCTCGTCACAGCGTCAGGTCGTCGGGCAGGACCCGAAACGCCTTGTGCCGGCCCAGAGGGCGTACGGCACGGAAGTCACGGCGGTCCAGGGTGAGGATCGCGTCGGTGTCGTAGTCGGCGGCCAGCGCCACGTTCACGGCATCGGCCAGGTCCAGGTCCAGCGCGCCGTGGCGGACCCGGACGGACTGGGCGGCGCCCAGGTGGTCCTCCGTGATCTCCGGCATGACGACCCGGCCCCGGCTCATCCAGCGGCGGAGGTCGTCGACCGCGCTGACGGCGGCTTCGCGTCCGAGTTCGCGCGTGGCGACGTGGTCGAGTTCCGCCAGCAGGAGCGGGGACATGACCAGGAGGCCGGCCTGGCGCGGTGCCGGGGGGTGCGCCGAGGAGACACCCGCCGCCCCATGCACCAGACTCGGAGGGAGACCGCCGGTCGACCACGCTCGAAGGGCCGGACCCGTGCACGACGTTCCGCTGTGGCTGTGGATGGTCTTCGCCGTCACCGTACTGGTGTCCCTGACGGTCGATCTGCTCGCGCACCGGCAGGCCCACGTCATCGGGTTCCGGGAGGCCGCCGCCTGGAGCGGGGTCTGGGTGGGACTGGCGGTCACCTTCGGCGCCGTGGTCTTCCTCGTGGTCGGGACGACCGCCGGAGTGGAGTACACCACCGCGTGGCTGCTGGAGAAGAGCCTCTCGGTCGACAACCTCTTCGTCTTCGCGCTGATCTTCGGCTACTTCCGGGTCCCGCGCGCCTACCAGCACCACGTCCTGTTCCTCGGCGTCCTCGGCGCCCTGGTCTTCCGGGGCGTCTTCCTCGCCGCTGGCGTCGCCGTGGTCAGCCGCTTCACCGCCGTCCTGTTCGCCTTCGCCGCCGTCCTCTTCTACAGCACCTACAAGATCCTCAAGGAGGAGGAAGACAGCTTCGACCCCGGCAGGAGCATCGCCGTACGCCTGCTCCGCAAGGTCGTCCCCGTGCGGGACGACTACGCCGGGGCCCATTTCTTCGTCAAGGAGGCCGGCAGGCGCGTCGCCACCCCGCTGCTCGCCGTCGTCGTCGCGATCGAGGCCGCCGACCTCGTCTTCGCCGTCGACAGCGTGCCCGCCGTCCTGGCCGTCAGCAGCGACGCCTTCATCGTCTACACCAGCAACGCCTTCGCCATCCTGGGTCTGCGCGCCCTCTACTTCATGCTCGCGGGCCTGCTGGACCGGTTCCAGTACCTGAGCAAGGGCCTGGCGCTCATCCTCGCCTTCATCGGCGTCAAGCTCGTCCTCCAGGCGTCCCACGAGATCGTCAGCCCCGCCGTGCCCGAGATCCCCTCTCCGCTCAGCCTCGCCGTCATCGCCACCGTCCTGAGCGTCTCCATCGCCCTCAGCCTGCTGCGGCCCCCGCCCACCGGCCACGAGGACGCGCCGCCGGCGGCCGACGCCGGTCCGCCCGAGGGCCGTACCCGGGAGCGGTGACCGGGTCCGATCACCAAGGGAAACCCAAAAGCAACCAAAAGAGCGGTAACGTTGCGTTATGTCCAAGGCGAAAGAGCAGCCGACGCCGTCCCGGGCCGAGCACGTGTGCCGCTCGTGCGGACACCCCGTGAACGCCGCCCTGGAACGGCACAAGACGATGGGGGTCTACGTCCCCGTATGGACCGCCGGTCCCTGCCACAACCCGAAGTGCCCCGACCACGTACCCGAACAGCTGTCGGTCCCTTCCGTACGCGGCGAGACCCGGCGGACGCCCACCGGCCGGCAGCGCGACTGAACCGAAGGGGTGACCGGACCTCAACGGCCGGCCGGCGTGCCGTACCCGTCTCCCACGGGCCCGTTCCCGGCCGGTGAGCAGGCGTGGGTCCTGGACCCGTCACAGCTCGCCGCGGACACACCGAACGGTGCCGGCCAGGGGTCTCCGCCGGTGCCGGGCGCACCGGGAAGCGCCGCGCGACCGCCGCTCGGTGCGGCACGTTCCCGGACGGAAAACCGCGACAGACGGTCATGAGCATGCTGTTAGGCTCCCCTTCACGCGCGTGGGGGGGAGCGGTCGGGGGGCCGGGGGACACCAGGGCGTCGCCACGTCCCGCCATGCCTTCTTCTTGCCTTCCAGGAGGAATGGTGATCCGACCCGGCCGACACGGCCGCAGACCCGTTCTCGGTTCCCGTCCAGCACACCCCGGTCCGCCGGCGGCACGTACCGCGGCCGTCCTGGCGACGGCGCTGGCCCTCGGCCTCCCGCTCGTCGCCGTGCCGCACCCGGCGGCGGCCGCGCCGCAGTCGGCCGCCGATTCCGTGCTGCCCGCCGCCCCGCGCGCCATTCCCAGGGCCACACAGATCCTCAACGCGGGCACCAGCGGCTTCCTCTGGGCCCAGGAGGGCGACGACCGGCTCCTGTGGACCGACTACGCCACCGGAACCACAACCGCGCTGGAGCAGCGGCTGGACGTCCCGGTCCAGTACGACATCGACAGCGGTTACTTCCAGGAGTCCGCCTCCTTCCAGCCCGGCTACTACGGCGACGGGTCCGACACCGTCGCCCTCCACTCGGAGGAGGACTCCCGGGTCACCCTCCTCCAGGGCGCGGGCACTTCCGGCGGCACCGCCGTGGTGCCGGTGCCCGAGTACCACACCTACCGGGGCACCTTCGGCTCCACCGTCCTCACCAGCACCAGCGGTGTCAGCGGAAACCCGAACGCCTACCAGCTGTGGCGGGTCCAGGACGGGGGCGGGGTCGGACGGACGCCCGTGACCGGGCTGCCGGACGGCGCGGGCAACGTCGTCGTCGAGGACGGCGACGCCCGGTCCGTCGTCCTGCGCTACGAAACCGGCGAGGACGGCTGGGGCCACTGGGGCGTCGTCGACCTGTCCACCGGCGTGTTCAGCCCGCTGCCCGACCGGGTCTCCCCCGACGACGGCTGGGAGGTGACCGGCTTCCGGCTGGGCCCCGACTCGGTGCTGCGGCTGCGCGGCGGGCGCGCCAAGGCCGACCTGTACGACCGTGACGACCTGACCGCGGCACCCCGCACCTTCGACACCGGCTCCCTGAGCCACCAGGCCGCCTACGGGATCGTCGGCGACGCGCTGCTCGGCGTCGAGCCGGTGTCGCCCGGCGACAACAAGTACCGGGGCCAGCCGCTGTGGGCCCTCACGACCGACGGCACGGACACCGACATGACCGAGGTCATGGACCCGGCCGCCCAGCGGATCGTCCAGGCACCGGACGGCTCCGTCCTCGTGGCCGGGGCGGAACGGTACGTCGGACAGGGCGACCTCGACTGGGGCGTGTACCGCGTGGCCCGGGGCGCCGACGGTTCCGTCACCCGTGACCGGGTGACCGCCGTACAGCCGATGCCCGCGCGGATCAACGGGCTCTCGCTCGGCAGCGGCATCCTCACCACGGCCGACAACAGCACGCTCTACGAGCCGAACACCGTCATCGGCGCCTACCGCAGCACCTGGTTCACCACGGGCGGCACCCCGGGCGTGGCCAGGAGCACGGTGGACGGGCTGGTCAGCGGGTCGGACGGCAACTGCACCGCCGGTACCGGCCACTGCATCCGGATGTTCGCCGACGGCACCGGCCACCACGGCCGCCGCGACTCCACCGAGTCCGGCCTGACCATGCTGCGCGCCAACGGCGCCGGGAACTGGGGCCCGACCCTCGACACGGGCGACTCCGCCCCGCAGCTCGAGGACCTCTCCGGACGGTACGCGATCGTCGACGGCGCCTCCTCCGGCCGGCAGTACGTCGGTGAGTTCGCCGGCGGTTCGGCGGGCAAGGTCCTGCAGAACCGGGAGCGGGTCGCCGCGGCCGTCTGGGGCAACACGCTGTGGAGCGGCGCGGCCACGGGAGGGAAGGTCACGGCCACCCGGCTCCCGTCCGGCACCGCCGTGGAGTCCTTCACCACCCGCAACGGCTGCACCCCCTCCGACCTCCAGGCCGTGGGCCGCTGGGTGTACTGGACCTGTGTGGACGCCTGGGGCACCGTGCAGGGCTCGGGCGTCTACGACCGTACGGCCAAGCGCACCGCCACCGCCCCGGCGAGCAGGGTCCTCCTCGGGGACGGCTATCTCGTCGAGCGGGTCGGCGGCACCCAGTCGGGCAGCGGGCTGAACCTCATCGACCTGCACAACGGGCTGCCGGCCGGCGGCGACCACACGGAACTGCCGAGCCGCAAGCTGGCCGACTGGACCGACATCGGCCGGGACAGCCTCAGGGTCGGCCTGAACTGGACGGTGGACCGCTTCGGTGGCGGCGTCGCCTATGCCGACCGCGAGCAGCGCGTCCACCTCGTGCCGACCGGCGTTCCGGCGTCCGCCCTGTCGGCCATCGACTCCACGGTCACGTCCGGGGCCGCGAGCTGGTCCGGCACCTGGTGGCTGTCGAAGCCCGCCGCGTCCTGGAAGGTGACCGTCCGCCACAAGGCGTCCGGCGCCACCGTACGCACCCTGTCCGGCTCCGAGGCCCGTGGTCTGCTCACGGCCGCCTGGGACGGCAAGAACTCCGCGGGCCGCCCGGTCACCAACGGCACCTACACCTGGACGCTCACCGCCCAGCCCGCCGACGGCCAGGGCGCCGCCCTCAGCCTCTCCGGCAGCGTCGCGGTGACGGCCGGAGCGGCGGCACCGCGCGATCACGCGGGCAAGGACGGGATCGGTGACGTCCTGACCCTCAACTCCTCCGGCACCCTCACCGTCCAGCGCGGCACCGGTACGGGCACGCTGGGCGCCAAGGTCTCCGGCACCGGCTGGCCCACCACCGCGACGTTCGTGCCGTTCGGCGACCTCGACGGCGACCGCTGCAACGACGTGCTGGTCCGGCTGAGCAGCGGCGCCCTGCGCGCACACCGCCCGGCCTGCGGCAAGGCGGCGACGCCCGCGACGCCGTACACCTCGCTCGGCACCTCCGGATGGAACCAGTACGACGTGCTGACCGCGCCGGGTGACGTGAGCGGTGACGGCCGCCCGGACCTGATCGCCCGGAACGCCTCCACCGGCACGGTCTACCTGTACAAGGGCACCAGCACGGGCAAGCTGTCGGCGCGCGCGAAGCTCTACGACAACTGGAAGACGTACAAGAAGGTCGTCGGGGCCGGTGACCTCGACGGCGACGGCATCGGCGACCTGCTCGCCCAGGACAAGTCGAACAACCTGTACCGGTACACCGGCACCGGCAAGGGCACGTTCAAGGCCCGTGTGAAGGTCTTCTCGAACTGGGGCGCCTCCTACAACGCCGTCGTCGCGGTCGGCGACATCACCGGCGACGGCAGGACGGACCTCGTCTCGCGCGACACCAACGGCAACCTGTACCGCAACAGCGGTGACGGCAAGGGCTCGTTCGGCGGCCGCACGAAGATCGCGACGGGCTGGAAGGGGTACCGGGCCGTCGTCTGAGCACCGGCCCCGGGGGGGGTCCGGCCGCGGACACCCCGGGGCCGGGCCCCGGCCGTGTCCCGGCGAACGGCGACCGCCGGGGCGGGACGGCTTCCGCTGAGCGTCGGCCGCCGCCCCGGCGTCGCCCCCGGCCCCCGGGGGCGTCAGGTCCTCAGGGGCGCTCGATGGTGATGAAGGGGTCCCACTGGAAGTACCCCTGCAGGTTGCGGTGGCGGTCCAGGATCTGGAAGTAGAAGTGGTAGACGACCTTGCCGGTCCGCTTGACCGTCGTCCGCCAGTAGTGGTCCTCGTACTCCTGGGTCGTGAACGCCGGCGTGCCCTCGCTCCCCTCCTGCGGCATCGGGTAGACGCCGTCGACGACCTCGATCTCCGGGGTCCTGATGAGCACGTGGTCGTTGTCGCTGCTCACGTACCGGTACAGGAGTGCCTTGTAGTCGCTGCCGAGCGACAGCGTCGTCTCCCGCCACTTGACGCTGTCCCCGGGTTCGGCCCGGAGGTTCAGCTCGGCGCCCGACGTGCCGATGATGTGGTCCTGGCGCGTCGTCATGTAGATCAGGCTCTCGTCGGCGTAGGTCGGCGCGTCGGGGTTCCGCGACGCGCTCGGGTTCCGCTCGACGATCGTGGCCGCGTCGAACGCGATCAGCACGTTGAGTTCAGCCATGTCGTGCCCCTTTCGGATACGAGTCGTGTCCTCGTGCTCCCCGGCGGGCCGGCGGCCCGTCAGGCGGTCGTGCCGGGCTTCGGCACCTTGTACGCCATCGCCCGCGGGTAGTCGTGCCGGTGCAGGCGGACACGGACCAGCAGCGGTCCGGCGTTGACCGGGTCGGCGGGGTCGGTGAGACGGGTCAGCAGGGCGTCCAGTTCGGCGGTGTCCGTGACCCGGACCCCGTGCGCCGGGGTGTCCTCGCCGGCGAAGACGGCGGCGAGGCGGTCGTGGTGCCACGGGTGGAGGACGTTGTAGAAGTCCGGCTCCGGGTGGTCGGGGCCGGCGTAGTAGGACGGGTGGACCAGCATCTGCTCGATGCCGTAGAAGTGCCCGTTGTCCATGACGAACACCACCGACCGCAGCCCGAGCCGGGTGTGGGTGGAGATCTCCTGGCAGGTCTCCTGGAAGGCGCCGTCGCCGACGAACACCATCGGACGGGCGGGCGCGCGTTCGGGGGCGAGCGCGGCGCCGGTGGCCGCGCCGACCGACCAGCCGATGGACAGCCAGCTGACCTGGGACAGGAACCCGCCCGCGGGCAGTGACAGGTTCATCGAGCCGATGAGGGAGAACGCGGCGTCGGAGACGACCGTCCAGTCCTCCCGGGTCTCCTCGCCCAGGAAGTGGTTGATCCGGTCGAACACGCCGTCGTAGGTGAGGTGTTCGGGCGTGCGGGACGGCGAGCCGGGGAGGCTGAGTGCGGCCCGGTGGTGCTCCAGGGTGACGGGGTGCTGTCCGGGCACTCCGTGGTGGGCGCGGGCGTGGGCGTGGGCCTCGGCGTAGTAGTCGGCGGTCAGCCCGCCGGAGCCGTAGGCCTTGACCAGCGCGTCCTGGAGGGCGGGCAGCAGGTGCTCGAGCTGGACGTCGGGGAAGTAGGAGGTGCCGACGCTGACGCCGCCGTGCGCGGCCATCACCCAGTCGGTGCCGACGGACTGCTCGCCGCCGAGGTTCTTCGACGTGGACCAGGCGCCGAGTCCGATCCGGCAGGTGGCCCACTCCTTGAAGATCCGGTGCACGTCCGGGTGGCTGGCGTGGCCGTTGTAGACGCCGTGGAACTGCGGCTGGTCCTCGTCGAGGACGGCCTTGGCGCCGACGGTGGTGCAGTACGGCACCCCGGTGGCCTCCACCAGGTCGGTGAGCTGCCCGCCGAGGCGGAACCGGTCGGTCTCCTCGCCGGCCCACACGATCGGGCGGGGCCTGCCGTCCGGTCCCGGGTGCTCCTCGATCAGGGTGAGGATCGCGTGGACGGCGTTGTCCAGCATCGTGCGGCCGCGGGCGCCGAGCGGCCGTTCGCGGGGGACGATCGGCGCCTCGGGTGCGGGACAGGGCTCGTCCCACAGGTCCTCCATGACCTCCAGGTAGACCGGCCGGCGTTCGGTCAGGCAGGCGGTGAGCGCGGCGTCGATCTGGCCGGGGGCGAGGCCCGGGTGGGAGATGGCCTGCGCGTCCACGGTGACCTGCCGGTAGACGTCCAGGTTGCTCTCCGTGCGCGGGCTCATGTGGGAGGTGAGCAGGCCGAGGGCGCGCTGGTTCTGCCACTGCTCGTAGGGCGGGGAGGCGTTGACGGCGACGAGCGGGACCTGCTCGACGTAGGCGCCGCCGCAGGCGTTGAGCAGGTTGAACGCGCCGACGCTGTAGGTGACGGCGGCGGCGCCGATGCCGTGGATGCGGGCGTAGGCGTCGGCGGCCTGTCCGGCACCGCCCTCGGTGGGGGTGCCGACCCACTCGATGTCGCCCTCGGCGCGCAGGGCGGTCAGGAACGGGCCGAGGTGGTTGCCGGGGACGCCGAAGAGGTGGGTGATGCCCAGCTCGGCCAGGCGCAGGGCGAGGTAGCGGGCGACCGTGCACCCGGGGTCGAAAGCGATCACGACGTGTGCTCCTCCCGGTCCGGGCCCGGGGTGGTGACCGGCGCGGCCCGGTGGACGGCGACGGCGGCGCGGACGGCGCTCTCCAGGGCTCCCTCGATCCAGGCGTGCTTGAGGGAGGTGTGCTCCCCGGCGAAGTGCACGGGGCCCTCGGGCCGGGAGACGTCCAGGTGGAAGCTGGTCATCTGGTGGGCGGTGTAGATGGCGGCCTCGCCGAAGGCGTACGGGTCGCGGGCCCAGCTCTGGGTGGCGCCCCGGCCGGTGAAGAACACCTCGATGCGGCGGCCGTGCAGGGCCTGGAGGTTGCGCAGGGCGTAGACGTAGCGCTCGGCGTCGGGCATGGAGTCCCAGCGGGCGGCGTCGTCGGACCAGCAGTACGAGGCGAGGACGACGCCGCCGGTGCTGCCCTCGACCCGGTGCGAGGGGTAGTACATGAACCGGTTGGGGTTGTCGGCGGCGGAGCCCCCGCCGAAGCAGTGGGTGGCGGGGCGGACGGCGGGGCCGCGCAGCGGCAGGGTGCTGTCGATCCGCCGCATCTCCTCGGTGACGCCGTTGTCCTTGACCGCGGCGCCGAGCAGGCCGGCGGCCGGGTCGGGAAGGGTGACGCGGGGCGCGGTGTCCGCGTCGCCGCCGTGCCGGTAGTACGCGTACAGGCCCGGCGCGATGTCCTCCAGCTCGTCGCGCCAGTCTTCCTCGGTGAACTCCCACCACCGGTGGCTGAACTCCAGCAGCACCTTGGTGGCCTGGTCGTAGTGCGTCTCGATGATCGCGCGGCGCTTCTTGTACGACATCGAGGGGACGATCTCCACGAAGCGCAGCGCGGAGAACGGGACGGTGACGATCGCCAGGTCCGCGGTCCACAGCCGCGGCGGTGCCTGGGGGTCGTCCTCGGCGACGGTCTGCACGGCCACGCCCCAGCCGTCGGGACCGACGGCGCCGGTGCCCTCGGGGTCGGCGTCGCGGCTGGGATCGTGGTATTCGAGGCGGATCATGCGGTGGCCGAGCCGCACCTCGTCGAGCAGGCCCTGGTGGAGGGCGTCCGGCAGGCGCCAACTGCCGCCGGGGATCTCCCAGTAGCGGACGCCGGGGTTGATGTCGCTGCGGCTGAGGAAGCTGTGGAAGAAGGAGAGGTGCAGCCGGGAGGACATGTTCTCCAGCGTTCCGACGGCCTCGACCGCCTCGTCGCTGAGTCCGGCGTGGTCGCGCAGGAAGCCGCCCATCGAGTAGCCGTCGAAGTCCCGGATGACCCGGGCCCAGCCCTCGATCCACTCGGCGAAGGGTTTGTCGACGCGTTTTCCGTCGACGACGTCGGAGTAGTAGTCGCGGACGCTCTCCAGCGCGTCGTCGACCATTTTCACGACGGGGGAGCGGACCTCGTCGTCGGTGAGGTGGAATTCCTCGTTGATCCGTTCGGGACCGGTGGCGTAGTCGGACCGTCGCACCTGGACGCGGTTGGCGCGGATCCAGGAGTTGCCGCGCTTGTCGGGTTCGCGGAAGTCGGGGCTGTCGTCGCCGTAGGTCCAGGTCCGGCCGGTGAAGGAGGTGTAGGTGACCGGGGGGACGGGGACGTCGGGGCCGCTGCCGGTGGAGGGGTCCACGTCCACGTTGTAGAACTGGCGGCGGCCGAGCCCGAGCTTGTCGACGAGGGCGAGGACGAGCGGGTGGAAGTCGGGCAGCCGCATGGCGCCCGCCTCGGCGTACTGGGCGGGATCGGCGAAGGGCTGGTCGTGCTCGGTGGCGCGGAAGGTCTTGATGCGTCCGCCGACGCGGCCGGTGTTGGCCTCGAGGACGGTGACGTCGTGGCCGGCGTCCTTGAGCAGACGGGCGGTGACGAGGCCGGTGATGCCGGCGCCGACGATCAGGATCCTCTTGCGCGGGTGGTGGGTGGGGCCGAGGTGGCCCGTGTCGATCAGGGTGTGGAGGTAGTCGAGCTTGAGGTCCTTGTCGTCCGGGCCGACGAGGAGGAGTTCGCGGGCAAGTCGGAGACAGGTCTGCCAGCGCGCACGGGTGGCGGAGTTTTCCCGTGGAATGTCGGTCATAGCTTGCGATCGTAGAGATGGAGAAACGGTTTCCCGCTTCCTCCGGGAAACAAAGTCCAAAAAGCGCTGATCGGGCCGCTTGACGTGAATTCGACTTGCTCGGACTTTTCTTGCCGGACGACAGATTCACCCGGGACGGATGAGAAAAAAGAAACGAAGCCGAATCGATAATTCACTGATGGGGTGCGGAGATCCTGGTGTCTCGATGGTGGTGGCCCCGTCGGCCGGCCGAGGTGAAAAGGGCACCGGAACGGCGACTTTTCCCCGCCGGGCCGTCGCCTCCGCACAACCGCACGAGCGCCGCACGACCGCCGCACGACCGATACCGCTGCTCGCCACCGCGGGCGGCCTGCTCACCTCCGCCGCCACGCGCGCGTCCGCCACGACCGCCTGCGCCTCGCCGGTTCACCACCGCGTGGTCGGCGTCCTCGCCGACGGCACCGGGACCGCGGCCGCGCACCCGTGGCGGATCCGGCCGGACCTGGTCCGAGCACCTCCCCGGGCCCGCCGCCCGTCGAGTTGTCCGCGAACTCCCCCGGCATTGTCCGTGATCGGTAACGGACGCATCCCGTGGACACCGTCCCCCGTCTTGTCGGGTGGCCGGGACGGCCGGGGGAAGACAGCGACTACGTGAGGGCGGGGCGGACATGGCACGGCACGGTGGCGGGCGCGGCTGGTACGGCAAGCTGGTCGGGGCGGCGCTCGGGGTGACGGTGCTCGCCGTCGGTGCCTCGGTGTGGACCGCGCAGGCCGACGTGGTGGGCGACCCGTCACCGAAGGCGACCGCGCCCGCCACGCCGGGCGGTGCCGCCGAGCCGGTCGACAAGAGCATCGTGCACGCCTCGGACCAGGGGGCGCGCGGCGTCAACATCACCATCGACGACGGTCCCGACCCCGCGTGGACCCCCCAGGTGCTCGACCTGCTGGAGGAGTACGGGGTGAAGGCCACGTTCTGCGTGACGGGGATCCAGGCGCAGGCCCATCCGGGCCTCGTGAAGGAGATCGTCGCGGCCGGGCACCGGCTGTGCAACCACACGGTGTCGCACGACGTCACGATGGACAAGAAGCCCGAGGCCTACCAGAAGAAGGAGATCCTCGACGCCGAACGCATGATCATCGAGGCGTCCGGGGGCGTACGGTCGATGTACTACCGGGCACCCGGCGGGGCCTTCACCCCCTACAGCCGCGAACTGGCCGCCTCCCGGGGCATGCGCCCGCTGGGCTGGAACGTGGACACCAAGGACTTCGAGCAGCCGGGCGCCGACGCCATCGTCGCCACCGTCCAGCGGGAGATCTCAGGCGGGCCGACGGTCCTCTTCCACGACGCGGGAGGCGACCGCGCCCAGACCGTCGAGGCCCTGGGCCGCGTCCTGCCCTGGCTCAAGGAGCAGGGCTACTCCTTCGGCTTCCCGGTGCGCTGAACCCCGCGACCGGCCGCCGGGGCCGGTGCGCCCGCTCTCCCGCACCGCCCCGTCACGACCGCCCCGTCACGGGCGGCCGAGGGCCCGGTACTCCCAGTCGGCGGCGCGCCACCGGGCGGGGTCGAGGGCGTGGCGCCCGTCGACGATGCGGCGGTGGTTCACCACGGCGCCCATGGCCTCCGGGGCTGTCCGGCGGTCAGGGGCGCACGCGCCGGTCTTCACAACCTCTCCCCATAGGGGGATATTTAGAGTTCAACAAGAATTCGCCACGACACGGAAGCCCCTGGTCGCCCTTTCGGGACGTGTGCACCGTCCGCACCGAGACGCGCCCGCCCCGCGCGTCTTCGCGGTGACCGTGGTCCCGGCCGTCGCACCGGCGCGGCGGATGTGACCTTCGTCGCGGCAGTGGGGATTCGGCGCGTTCGCCGTCGGGCGCTCCGCCGATGCCGCCGACGGCGGCACCTCCGTCGTCGGCGGAGGTCACAGGGGTGCGGGCGGAGGCGCACGGCGGGAAGCCAGCGCTTCACGGAGAGCAATATCTGTGTCCGCGACATGAGAAACAGGTGCGGGGCACGGCACGTATTCCCCGACCGCCGACCGGATCGAAATTATCGGCCACGCAGGGCCGATCGCACCGTGCTACTGTCGTTACCAGTTGCAGGTGTGGTTGCCAGAAGGTTCATTTCCGACGGGTTAATCATCACGGCGACACGGAATTCACACAAGGTGAATTCCCGATACCGCCTCCGAAGGAGAAATGACATGGCTACCGGCACCGTGAAGTGGTTCAACGCGGAAAAGGGCTTCGGCTTCATCGAGCAGGACGGCGGCGGCCCCGACGTCTTCGCCCACTACTCGAACATCGCCGCCCAGGGCTTCCGCGAGCTGCAGGAAGGCCAGAAGGTGTCGTTCGACATCGCGCAGGGCCAGAAGGGCCCGACGGCCGAGAACATCGTTTCCGCCTGACACCGGCGGCGACGCGTACTTCGCAGCTGGGGCCCGCACCTCTGGGGTGCGGGCCCCGGCTCGCTGCATTTCAGGGCGCACGGCGGAAAGGCTCCACCACTTCACCGACCGGTGACGTTCTTTCCGTCGGCCCGATGCCGCCCCCATCGAATCCGGCTCGTCTCGAGATTCTCTGCGCCGCTCATGTGCTGCGGGAATTCCTTGGTACGTGCCTCATCAAGGAAGGTTCCGCATGAAGCGTGCCCGCACGTCCCGCACCTATGACCGTTCCGGAGGAGACTCCGGCGCGCCCCGCTCCGGCGCCCCCCGCTCCGGCGCCTCTCGCTCCGGTGGTCCGCGTCGTTCCAAGGGTCAGGGAAACCGACCGGCCGGACGGCCCGTACAGGGCGAGTTCGCGCCGCCGAAGACGATCACGCCCGCGCTGCCCGCCGTCGAGTCGTTCGCCGATCTCGACATGCCCGCCCGGCTGCTGGACACGCTCGGCCGCGAAGGCGTGACCGTGCCGTTCCCGATCCAGGCGGCGACGCTGCCGAACTCCCTGGCCGGCCGTGACGTACTCGGCCGGGGCCGCACGGGCTCGGGCAAGACCCTCGCCTTCGGTCTCGCGGTACTGGCCCGGACGGCGGGACAGCGGGCCGAGCCGCGGCGGCCGCTCGCCCTCGTCCTCGTCCCCACCCGCGAGCTCGCCCAGCAGGTCACCGACGCGCTCACCCCGTACGCCCGCTCCGTGGGCCTGCGGCCGGCCACCGTCGTCGGCGGGATGTCCATCGGCCGGCAGGCCGGTGCGCTGCGCGCCGGGGCCGAAGTCGTCGTCGCGACGCCCGGACGGCTCAAGGACCTGATCGACCGGGGCGACTGCCTGCTGGACGACGTCGGCATCACGGTCCTCGACGAGGCCGACCAGATGACCGACATGGGCTTCATGCCCCAGGTCACCGCCCTGCTCGACCAGGTGCGCCCCGACGGGCAGCGGATGCTCTTCTCGGCCACCCTGGACCGCAACGTCGACCGCCTGGTCCGCCGCTACCTGACGGACCCGGTGGTCCACTCCGTCGACCCGTCGGCGGGCGCCGTCACCACGATGGAGCACCACATACTCCACGTGCACGACGAGGACAAGCACCGGACGACCACCGAGATCGCGGCGCGGGACGGCCGGGTGATCATGTTCCTCGACACCAAGCACGCGGTGAACCGGCTGACCAAGCACCTCCTGAGCAGCGGTGTCCGCGCCGCGGCCCTGCACGGCGGCAAGACCCAGCCGCAGCGCACGCGGACCCTGGCCCAGTTCAAGAGCGGGGACGTGACGGTGCTGGTGGCGACCAACGTCGCGGCGCGCGGCATCCACGTCGACAACCTCGACCTGGTCGTCAACGTGGACCCGCCCACCGACCACAAGGACTACCTGCACCGCGGCGGCCGTACGGCCCGCGCCGGGGAGTCCGGCAGCGTCGTCACCCTGGTGACCCCCGACCAGCGCCGCGACATGAACCGGCTGATGGCTTCGGCGGGCATCACCCCCCGGGTCACCCAGGTCCGGTCGGGCGAGGCGGAGCTGAGCCGCATCACGGGCGCCCAGGCCCCTTCCGGCGTCCCGGTCGTCATCGCCGCGCCGGCGGTGGAACGTCCCCGCGGCGCGTCCTCCCCCTCCCGGAGCCGCCGGGGCCGCCGGGGCCGCGCCGGCCAGGGCCGGCCCGCCGGTGAAGGGGGCCGCAGGACACAGCGGCGGCCCGACTTCGGCCCGGCCGCCTAGAGTCGCAACGATCGCACGTCCACCCCCGTCGGCAGGAGGCACCCATGACACCCGCTCGGACGCGGCGCCTCGGAGGCACTCCCTCCCCCGAGGCCGCACCCCGCTCCGGACGCACCGGCACCGCCGGGGGCACCCCCTTCCGGGAGGTGTGAGGACAGGCGGAAGACCGCCACCAGGAGACACGAGGGCCCTGCCGACGCGCGTCGGCAGGGCCCTCGTCGTCGTTCCGCCGCCTCGCCGTCCACGACGACATGTTCCCCGCCGTCGCTGACCACAGGGTATCTGCGGCACCAGCGCGCCAAAATCTATCTTTGTCAGAGTAGACATTGCGGCGCAGTGTGGTTAGTCTTCTTCTTGTTGACACGGTCGAGCAAGACCCGGCAGACACGAACTGGCGGGTAGCAGTACCGCAGCACCCGTTCATCAAGTGGTTGGTCCGGAGGAAAGGACGGAGGAGCAGACGCCATCAGGATCGCCCGGCACCGAGAAGCTTTCGGTCCGGGTACCGCAGGACCCCGGAACGGATGGTGGTCTTTGGTCACGCAACCGCGATCCCCGCACCCCCGCCCCCACCGGGCCGGGTAGCGGAAACAGAAGGTCGGCACAGCATGAGGGCCGACCGATGGTGTTCAATTTCCTTCGGGGCCCTGGTGCCGTACGGCACCAGGGCCCCTCGACGCGTTGTACAACGAGGTGACATGCCAGCAGACACTCCACTCAGCGATCGTCTGGACGACGACGACTACCCCGCGTACACCATGGGCCGGGCCGCCGAAATGCTCGGTACCACCCCCGGCTTCCTCCGGGCCATCGGTGAGGCCCGCCTGATCACTCCGCTGCGCTCGGAGGGCGGACACCGCCGGTACTCCCGCTACCAGCTGCGGATCGCCGCCCGCGCCCGCGAGCTCGTCGACAGGGGGACCCCGATCGAGGCGGCCTGCCGCATCGTCATCCTCGAGGACCAGCTCGAGGAAGCCCAGCGCATCAACGCCGAGTACCGACGTGCCGCGGGCGAGGCGTCCCACGGTGCCGGTGCCGGTCCGAGCTGACCACGTGGGCGCGGGCGGCTCCCGCGCACGGTGCTCCACCGCGCGTGGGCGTCCGGACGGGCCTCGTACGTGAGCGCCGTCATGACCGGGGTTCCCTGCCCGGACGTGAGGCGCGGGCCCCGCGGCCGGTTCCAGGGCGGCACGCGTCCGCCGGCGGCGCGAACCCGCTCCGCGAGCCCGGGCAGCCGGTGTCCGGGAGGCGGACACCGATGTGCCGGCCCGGGCGGCGCCGCGTTGTCGTCGCCGCCCACGTCAGCGGGCTTCCGCACGGGGCGTCCCACGCGCGCGGCCGGGTGCGCGTCAGGCCGCGGCCCTGGCCGTCGGGTCCGGGGCGGCCGGCTCGCGGAGCACGCCGCGGGCGCGGGTCGGGATGCCGAGGGTCGGGTTGGCCACGCCCCAGGCCGCGGCCTTGCAGACCAGCTCCTTGTAGCGGGCGGCGAGGCGTCCGGTCAGGGCCGCGTCGACGGCGCGGTCGTCGGCGGTGACGTACTGGATCAGGCCCTCCTTGCGACCCAGCGAGATGCACTGGTTGAAGTAGCGCAGCGGCGCGTTCGGGAGCTTGCCGCCGGTCAGGCGGGCCGCGATGGAGTCGGCGGCCTGCCAGGCGGTGGGGGTGCCCGAGGCGCAGGACATCCGCAGCGGCTTGTCGCCGGGACCCCTCACCATGGCCGCGTCGCCGATGGCGTACACGTCCGGGTGGGAGACCGAACGCATGGTGCCGTCGACCACGATCTGGCCCGTGCCGGTGGTCTCCAGGGCGGTCGCCCGCGCGATCGGGTGGACGGCGAAGCCGGTGGTCCACAGGGTGACCGCGGCCGGGAGGGAGCGGCCGTCGGCGGTGGTGACCCGGTCGGCCGCGACGGCGGTGACGGACGCCTGCTCGTGCACGGTGATGCCGAGCTTGTCGAAGACCTTCCGCAGGTGCCGGCGGCCCTTGGCGGAGAGCCAGTCGCCGAGCTCGCCGCGGGCCGCGAGGGAGACGTCGAGGTCCGGGCGGGCCTCGGCGATCTCCGTCGCCGCCTCCAGTCCGGTGAGTCCGCCGCCGACCACGACCACGGACTCCCCCGCGCCCAGACCGGCCAGGCGTTCGCGCAGGCGGAGGGCCCCGGGACGGCCGGCGATCTCGTGGGCGTGCTCGGCGGCGCCGGGGACGTCCTGGTGGTTCCAGCCACTGCCGAGGGCGTACACGAGGGTGTCGTACACCAGTTGGTCCGTTCCGCCGCCGCCGTCGGTGACGGTGACGGTGACGGTCCTGCGGCCGACGTCCACGCCGGTCACCCTCGCCTGCCGCAGTTCCACGCCGGTGCCCGCGAACATCTCGCTGAAGGGACGGGGCCTGAGCTCCTGGCCCACCGCGAGCTGGTGCATCCGGACGCGCTCGACGAAGTCGGGCTCGGCGTTGACGAGGGTGATGGCGACGTCCTCGCGGCGCAGCCGCCTGGCCAGGCGGCCGGCGGCGACGGCTCCGGCGTATCCGGCTCCGAGGACGATGATGCGGTGCTGCATTTCCCTGCTCCTGTCGTCGGCTCTTCGGCGGGTCGCCCCTTGAACCGGGCGGCCCGCCGTTTCCTGACAGGAGCGGGATGTGTCGCGCGTCACACGCGGGTCAGAAGACGGTGAGCAGGGGGTCTCCGTGGTCGGCGGCCGCCCAGAGCCGGGTCGCGCGCTCCAGCTTGTCGGGGTTGACCTGGTTGCGGATCGCGGTGATGCCCTCGGGGGTGACCTCGAAGCACATGATGCCGACGACCCGGCCGTCGAGGACCGCCACGAGGGCGGGGTCGCCGTTGGCGGTCGTGGCGTGCAGGCCGGGCGAACCGCCCACGATGTCGCGCTTGGCCTTGGCCGGCTTGAACAGGCCGCGCATGAACGTCGCGACCGCGAGCGCGCCCTCGAACGCCTTGGCGCGGGCCGGGACCTTCCCGCCGCCGTCGCCGATCGAGACGGCGTCCTGGGTGAGCAGCCGGACGAGCGGCTCGGTCCGGCCGCTGGTGGCGGCCGCGAGGAACTCGTCGACGACCCGCCGGGCGGCGGCCTCGTCGATCTCGGTGCGCGCCTTGCCCTCGGCGACGTGCTTCTTGGCCCGGTGGAGGATCTGCTGGCTGGCGGCCTCGGTGAGGTCGAGGATCGCGGCGATCTCCCGGTGCGGGTAGTCGAAGGCCTCCCGCAGCACGTACACCGCCCGCTCGTTGGGGGTGAGGCGTTCCAGCAGGGTGAGGACGGCGTACGAGACCGACTCGCGCTGTTCGGCGGTGTCGGCGGGGCCGAGCATCCGGTCGCCGGCCAGCAGCGGCTCGGGGAGCCACTCGCCCACGTAGGTCTCGCGCCGGGCGCGGGCCGAGGCGAGCTGGTTGAGGCACAGGTTGGTGAGCACCTTCGTCAGCCAGGCCTCGGGGACCTCGATGCGGCCGGTGTCGGCGGCCTGCCAGCGCAGGAACGTCTCCTGCACGGCGTCCTCGGCCTCGCTCGCGGAGCCGAGGAGGCGGTAGCCGATGGCCTCCAGCCGCGGCCGGAAGGCCTCGAACCGATCCACGTCCCGAACGCTCAGCGCCATGCCCGGATCGTAGCCCCCACCCGGGTGACCGGGCCGCCCGGGCGGGCGCGCGGAGGCATGCGTCCGCGGTTTCGGGACAGGCGCACCGGGTCACCCCCATGCAGTCGGCAGACGGGAAGCGATCTCGTTCATGGCTCAGGAAGCGGGCTCGGCGACAGCGGAGGACTCAGGACTCGACACGGGAAGAGCGGAGCCCCACGGCTCCGGCAGACCCGCCCCGCCGCGAGGGCGGGGCTTCCCGTCCGCGGCGGCGCGCGGCGGACGGGTGAGCGGCCTGGACGGGCTGCGGACGGTGGCGGTCGCCCTGGTGCTCGCCTACCACGTGGCACCGGACGTGCTGCCGGGCGGCTCGATCGCCGTGGACGTCTTCTTCACCCTCAGCGGCTTCGTCATCACCCGGCTGCTGCTCGCCGAGCACGCCCGCACCGGCGGCATCGCCCTGCTCCCCTTCTACCGGCGGCGCTGGCTGCGGCTCGTCCCCGCGCTGCTGGCCCTGTGCGCGGTCTGCGCGGCCCTGTCGGTGACCACCTCGCTGTGGGGCTTCGACGGCTCCCTGCCGGCGGCGGGCCTGTCGGCGCTCTTCCTGGCCAACGTCGTACGGGCCGCGGATCCCGGGCCGTACGACGACCTGATGGGGCCGCTCGCGCACACCTGGTCGCTGGGCGTGGAGGAGCAGTTCTACCTGCTCTGGCCGCCCGTGCTGCTGGTGCTGCTGCGGTACGCCCGGGCGCGCACGGTGCTGCTCTGCACGGCGGCCCTGTGCGCGCTGCCCGTGCTGTGGCGCTGCGTCCTGTGGCACCCGGACGCGGCCCACCGCATCTACAACGGCACCGACACCCGCGCCGACCAGCTGCTGGCCGGCGCCCTCCTCGCCGTGGTCCTGGCGCGGCTGCGCGCCGACGACCCCCGGCTGGCCGTGCTGCGCACCTGGGCGGGCCGGCTGGCCTGGCCGGCGCTGGGCCTGCTGGCGCTGGTGGCCTGGCGGATGCCGGTGACCGCCGACGCCGGCCCGTGGACGGTCGGCTGGTACACCGTCGGGTTCCTGCTGGTGGCCGCCCTGTCCACCACCTTGGTCGCGGCGCTCGAACTGCGCCCCGGCGAAGGACTCTCCCGGCTGCTCTCGCTCACGCCGCTGACCTGGGTGGGCCGCAACCTGAGCTACGGCATCTACCTGTGGCACTACCCGGTCGTACGGCTGCTGGCCTCCCTCGGCATGCGGGACGGACTCCTGCCGGCCACGGCGGTGCTGACCGTCCTGCTGGCCCTGCTGTCGTACTACGTCATCGAGGCACCGTTCCTGCGCCGGGCCCGGCGGCCCGCGGCTTAAGGTGGCCGGGGGCCGGGGCAGGTGGCGTCGAGCCGCACCGAGGGCTTTTCAGGGGGAGGGCATCGCATGGGAGTCACCGGGCCGGAGACGGCGGCGGAGGAGCTCGAGGAGTTCCGGGGCGAGCTGACCGGCTACTGCTACCGGATGCTGGGCTCGTTCACCGAGGCCGAGGACGCCGTGCAGGAGACGCTGGTCCGGGCCTGGCGGAGCTTCGAGCGCTTCGAGGGGCGGTCGGCCCTGCGGTCGTGGGTGTACCGCATCGCCACCAACGTGTGCCTGAACGCCCTCGCCTCGGGCAGGCGCCGGGCGCTGCCGATGGACCTCTCCGGTCCGGCCGACGGCGCCGCGCCGCCCGGCGCCCCGGCGGAATCCGTCCTCTGGGTCGAGCCCTGCCCGGGCGGTGACCCCGGCGCGGAGGTGGCGGTCGGCGAGTCGGTGCGGCTGGCGTTCGTCGCCTCGCTCCAGCACCTGCCGCCCAAGCAGCGGGCCACGCTCATCCTGCGGGACGTGCTGGGTTTCTCCGCCCGCGAGGTCGCCGAGCTGCACGGTTCCACCGTCACCTCGGTCAACAGCGCGCTGCAGCGGGCCCGCGCCACGCTGGCCGCCCGCCGCGAGGGTGCCGGCGGGCCGCTCCCCCGGCCGTCCGACGCCGTGCGCCTGCTGGCCGAGCGGTACGCCACGGCCTTCTCCCGCTACGACATGGAGGAGCTGAACATGCTCCTCCATGTCGACGCCACCCTGTGCCTGCCGCCGTACACCCACTGGATGCGCGGGGTTCCCGACATCCGGGCCTGGCTGACCGGGCCGGCGGTCGGATGCCGCGGGTCCCGTCTGGTCCCGGTGGTGGCCAACGGCTCCCCCGCGTTCGGCCAGTACCGTCCCCGTGCGGACCGGACCGGCTACGAGCCCTGGGCCCTGCAGGTCGTCGAGTTCTCCGGCGACCGCGTCACGGGCATCACGGCCTTCCGTGACACCGGGCGGCTCTTCCCGCTCTTCGGCCTGCCGGACCGCTTGGACGCCGGCACCTGACCCGCCGCCCGCGCCCGGTCAGAGCCCGGTCACCTGCCGCTGTCCTCGGCCAGCGTGTGAGCGACCAGGGCGTTGGCGTGGCCGTGGCCCAGTCCGTGCTCGGTCTTGAGCCAGGTGACGAGTTCCATGTGCCGGGTGAGCGGGGAGGAGCGGATGAGCTCCTTCCACTCGGCGACGGGCCGGCCGTACTTCTTCTCGATGGAGGGGAATTGACTTGCCCTCCCTCCTGAAGGAGGGAGATTCTGGCCTGCTCGCTCGGTGCTGTGCCGCTCCGCGGCACGGGTATCGGGCGGGCTTCCATGGCTTCCTGTTTCTTCGCGCTGTGCCGGGATCGCTCCTGGTCCTACCGGCGCTCCGCAGGCCGATACCGCCAGTCCGGCGGCCGTCTTGACGTTGATCGCGGCGTTGTGGTCCCGGTCGTGGACGGTGCCGCAGGCGCTGCAGGTCCATTCCCGTACGTGGAGGGGTTTGGGGCCGTCGCGGTGCCCGCAGGTGGAGCACACCTGGCTGGTGGGCTCGAACCGTCCCACCTTCACGAAGGTGCGGCCGTACCGTTGCGCTTTGTATTCCAGCATGCTGGTGAACGATGCCCACCCGGCGTCGTGCACGGACTTGGCCAGCCTGGTGCGGGCCAGTCCCGCCACCGACAGGTCCTCCACGGCGATCCCTTGGTTCTCGGAGATCAGCCTGGTGGAGAGCTGGTGGTGGAACTCGCGGCGCGCGTCGGTGACCTTCGCGTGTGCGCGGGCGACCTTCAGGCGGGCCTTGGCCCGGTTCTTCGATCCCTTCTGTTTGCGGGACAGCTCCCGCTGGGTCTTCTTCAGCTTCTTCTCCGCGCGCCGCAAGAAGCGCGGGGAGTCGATCTTCGTGCCGTCGGACAGGACGGCGAAGTGTGTCAGTCCGAGGTCGATGCCGAGGGTGCGGTCGGTCTCCGGCATCCGGGGGGCGTCGGTGGTGGGGTCGGTGTCGATGACGAAGGAGGCGAAGTACCGCCCGGCCGCGTCCTTGACGACGGTGACGGAGGAGGGGGTGGCGGGCAGGGTGCGGGACCACTTCACCTTCACCGCGCCGATCTTCGGCAGGCTCAGCCGGCCGCTGCCGGTGATGCTCCAGCGGGCGTTGGCGGTGAACCTGATCGACTGCCGCGTGTCCTTGCGGGACTTGAAACGTGGTGCTCCCACCTTCGGTCCCTTGCGGGTGCCGTCGAGGGAGGCGAAGAAGTTGCGGTACGCGGTCTCGGCGTCCCGCAGGGACTGCTGGAGCACCACCACGGAAACCTCACCCAGCCAGGACCGCCCGGTTGTCCGCTTCGCCTCGGTGATCAGCTTCCGGGACAGCTCGGCGGCCTTCGGGAACGGCTCCCCGGCCCCACGGGCGTCCTCACGAGCGCGCACCGCGTCGTTGAACACGACACGGGCGCACCCGAACGCCCTCGCCAACGCGGCGCGCTGACCGGGCTGCGGGTACAGCCTGAAGGCGTATCGAAGCTGCATGCGGAGATCGCACGAACGAGCCACACCAGATGTCGTCGGGAACGTCCGTTCCCCACCTCACCCTCGGCGGCCGCACTGTCCGGCTCCGCCGGAACGCCACCGCGACGCAGTCACACGATTCGCTTCACCACCGGGCTGAAGCCCGACGCACTGCGAATGAATCCCGGTAACTGACAGGGCCCTTCACCGCGTCGGTCATGGGGTGCTCCCTTTCTCGTATCGGAAAATCCTGATGAGGTCGGTCGACTGTGTGGCGGCCGGCTGGATGCGGCAACCGGTTAGCGGTTCGCCGGGGTGGTGGCCAGCCGGGCCGTCAGTGCCGCCAGCCAGAGCAGACCGAGGCCCGCGCCCGCGGTGAACGCCAGGACGGAGGCGGCGGAGGCGGCGAATCCGGCGAGCACGGCGACGGGCGCGACACGGGAGGCGACGGCCCAGCCGCGGTGGCCGCGGCCGGCGAGCGGGCGGGCCAGGACGACGAACGCGGCGCACAGGGCGAGGTAGCCGACCATCCCGGCGGCCATGTGGGCGGCTCCGTGTCCGCTCAGCGTGGTCGTGTCGGGGGAGCCGGCGGGGAAGCCCGCACCGGCGTCGGCGGGGAAGGCCGCGGCGGCCCAGAACGAGGCACCGCACACACCGACCAGCACGGGACCCCAGGTCGCGCCCGCGCCGCCGTCCAGCAGCCGGCGCAGACCGGCCGCCCCGGCGACGAGTAAGGCACCGGCGAGCAGGAAGTTCACGGTCTGGATCCAGCCCGCCCCGCCGAGGGCGAGCTGGCTGATCGCGTGACGGGTGAAGTCGAAGCCCTCCCGCGCGAAGCCCTGGGCGAGACCGGCCGTGAGGAACAGCGGGCCCGCCAGCACCCCACCGGCCACGGCCCACCGTGCCGCCGGACGTGCTGTGGGCGAGGCGGGGACGACGGGGTGGGGTGCGCGGAGCGTGTGGGTCATGGCCGGGCCTTCCTCGCGTCGGGGTTGTCGTGTGTACGACCGACGGAAAGGGGCGGAGTCACTGCTCCGGATCATGTGTGCTGCGTCACAATGCTTCGGGCGGTGTCGAGGCGATACCAGCCGCCCCGCCGGATCGCCGACGGAGTACGCGATCTTCGTCCGCTGTTCACCGGCGCGCCCGCCGGCACTGGCCCGTGGGTGCGACGATCCGGCTCCGCAGTGGATCACACCGGAGGAACGATGCTCCCGAAGAGAACCCACGCCGCGCTCGCGGCCCTGGCCGTGACCGCGGGCGCCCTGGCGGGCTCGGGCGTGGCGCACGCGGGTCAGGGGAAGGGCGCGGACCACGGCCGGCACCGGCCGGTGGCGTTCGAACGCACCGCGACCTACCCGGTCTTCCAGAACCGTCCGGCCGGTGCGGACGCCGCCGCCGAGACCGTCGCCGAGATCTCCGCGACCAGCGAGGACGGCCGTACGCTCGTCTACACCGACGCCGCCGCCAAGCGGATCGGCTTCCTCGACATCAGCGACCCCGGCCGGCCCGAGGGCCTGGGCACGCTGTCCCTGGCCTCGCTGGGCAACGCCGAGGACGAGCCGACGTCCGTGACGGTCGTCGGGGAGTACGTGCTGGTCGTGGTGAACACCAGCGCCTCCCACACCGAGCCCTCCGGCCGCCTCGACGTCGTCTCGCTGCGCACCCGCACCCGGGTGGCCAGCCACGACCTCGGCGGGCAGCCCGACTCGATCGCGCTGAGCAAGGACAAGCGGTACGCCGCCGTCGCCGTCGAGAACGAGCGCGACGAGGAGGCCGTCCCGGAGGGCGGTGAGGAGGGCGACCTGCCGCAGGCGCCCGCCGGGTTCGTGCGGATCGTCGACCTGAAGGGGTCCTCGCCCGCGAAGTGGAACCTCCGCGAGGTCGCGCTGACGCGGGCCGACGGGTCCGCGCTGCCCGCGCTGACCGCCGCCGGGATCGCCGCGCCCACCGACCCGGAGCCGGAGTACGTCTCCGTCAACGGCCGCGGACAGCTCGCCGTGACCCTCCAGGAGAACAACGGCGTCGTCCTCGTCGACCTGCCCACCGGGCGGATCACCAAGGCGTTCGGCGCCGGGACCGCCTCCGTCGACGGGATCGACACCGTCGAGGACGGCGTGATCGACCAGACCGGCTCGATCACCGACGTGCCCCGCGAACCGGACGCGGTCGGCTGGATCGACGACCGCTACCTGGCCACCGCCAACGAGGGCGACTGGAAGGGCGGCACGCGCGGCTGGAGCGTCTTCGACAGCCGCACCGGGAAGGTCGTCTGGGACGCGGGCAACACCTTCGAGCACCTCGCCGCCCGCCACGGACTGCTCGACGAGGGCCGCTCCGAGAACAAGGGCGCCGAACCGGAGGGCCTGGCGATCGCCACGTACGACGGCGTGCGGTACGCCTTCGTCGGCTCCGAGCGCGGCAACTTCGTCGCCGTCTACGACATCAGCGAGGCCACCCGGCCGGTGTTCAGGCAGTTGCTGCCGACCACCAACGGCCCCGAGGGGCTGCTGCCGGTCCCGTCGCGCGGCCTGCTCGCGGTCTCCAGCGAGGTGGACGACGCCGAGGCGGGCGTGCGGGCCACGGTGAGCCTGTTCCGGCTGGGCAGGGGCACGCCCGCCCAGCCGTCCCTCGTCTCGGCCGCGGACTCCGCGGGCACGCCGATCGGCTGGGGCGCGCTCGGCGCCCTGTCGGCGGTGCCGGGCCGCTCCGACGAGCTGTACACGGTCACCGACGCCGCCTACGACACCACCCGCGTCCTCACCGTCGACGCGGGCCACCAACCGGCCGTCATCGAGCGGGAGCTGACCGTCAAGGACGCCGACGGCAATCCGGCCGGCTACGACGCCGAGGGGATCTTCGCCCGTCCGCAGGGCGGCTTCTGGCTGGCCGTGGAGGGCAGGACGGGTGCCGGGAACCAGCTGGTCCGCCTGGACCGCTCCGGCGTCACCCGGCAGGTCGTCCCGCTGCCGTCGGACGTCGCCGCGAACCTCGGCTCGCAGGGCTTCGAGGGCGTCACCGCCACCACCGACACCCGCGGTCACGAGATCGTCTGGGCCGCGCTCCAGCGCGAGGCGAGGACGGACCCGGCGGGTGTCGTCCGGCTCGGCCGTTACGACGTCCGGGCCGGCACCTGGAGCTGGTACGGCTACCGGCTCGGCACCACCACGACGGCCGGTGACTGGATCGGCCTGTCCGAGATCACGGTGGTCGGCGGCAGGCTCGCCGTCATCGAGCGGGACAAGCTGAACGGCCCGGCCGCGGCGGTCAAGCGGATCTACACGGTCGACCTGCCGGAGACCGCCGCCCCGGCGGGCACGCTGCCCGTCCTGGAGAAGCGGCTCGCCCACGACGTGCTGCCCGACCTGCGGGCCACGAAGGGCTGGACCCAGGAGAAGCTCGAAGGGCTCACCGTGACCGGCAACGGCCGGGTCTACGCCGTCACCGACAATGACGGCCTGAGCGACTCCAGCGGCGAGACGGTCTTCCTGGACCTCGGCAGCAGCCGCCGGGTGTTCGGACGCGGCTGACCGACCCGCCCCGCCCCTCGCACGGCACACCGCCACATCGTCACACCGCCACACCGCCCGAGCGGCCGCCGGCTTCCCCGCCGGCGGCCGTTCGGCGTGTGGGAGACGCCGCACCGCCCGCTCCGTCGGCCGGAAGCCGCCTGCGGCGCGGCCGGGCGATCCCACCGGTCCGCACGGGCGTGACGCCACGACCCGAACGTTCATGGACGTGAATCTGATTCAACGTCAAGGCTCTTGACGTGCCCACGGCAGGCCCCTACGGTCCCGGAAAGCGCTTTCTCCGTTCATGGACTCGAACGCACCGGTGAACCCGTCCCCCAGCCGACCGAACCTGGAGACGAACGATGCACTTGAGACCCGCCCTCGCCTGCACCGGCCTGCTGGCCGGCGCGCTCGTCGCATTGTCCGGCAACCCCGCGCAGGCCGCGTCCGTACGGTACGAGGCCGAGGGGCCCTCGGCGGTCTGCACCGGCGCCGTCGAGACCGAGTGGTCCGGATACTCCGGCAGCGGCTTCTGCAACGGCACCAACGGCACCGGTGGCTACGTCCAGTTCACCGTGAACGCCTCCGCCGCCGAGACGGCGACGGTCCGGGTGCGCTTCGCCAACGGCAGCGGCAGCGCACGGGCCGCCGACATCGTGGTGAACGGCAGCACGGTCGCCTCCGCCTCCTTCGAGGCCACCGGCGGCTGGACGGGCTGGACGACGAAGACGCTCACCGTGCCGGTGCGCTCGGGCGGCAACACCGTACGGCTCAGCCCGACGTCGTCCGCGGGACTGCCCAACATCGACTACATCGACGTGGAGACGAGCGGCGACACGACCACCCCGCCGCCCGCCTCCGCCCTCTACGTGGCACCGGGCGGCAGCGCCGGCGCGTCCGGCACCCAGTCCGACCCGACGACGCTCACCTCCGCGATCGACCGCATCACCCCCGGCGGCACGATCTACCTGCGCGGCGGCACGTACCAGCACTCCCAGACGGTCACCATCCCCGCGGGCAACAACGGCACCTCGGGAGACCGCACGGAGCTCGTCGCCTACCCGGGCGAGACGCCCGTCCTGAACTTCTCGGCGCAGAGCGAGAGTTCGTCGAACCGGGGGCTCGCCGTGAACGGGTCGTACTGGCACGTCAAGGGGATCGTCGTCGAACGCGCCGGGGACAACGGCATCTTCGTCGGCGGCAGCAACAACGTCTTCGAGCGCACGGTCACCCGCCACAACCGCGACACCGGGCTCCAGCTCTCGCGGATGACCTCCGACACGCCCCGCGACCAGTGGCCGTCGAACAACCTGATCCTGAGCGCGGAGTCGCACGACAACGCCGACTCCGACGGCGAGGACGCCGACGGCTTCGCCGCCAAGCTCACCTCGGGGCCCGGCAACGTCTTCCGCTACGCCGTCGCCCACAACAACATCGACGACGGCTGGGACCTCTACACCAAGTCGGACACCGGCGCGATCGGCGCGGTGACCATCGAGGACTCCCTCGCCTACGAGAACGGCACCCTCAGCAACGGCGGCCAGGCCGGCAACGGCGACCGCAACGGCTACAAGCTCGGCGGCGAGGACATCGAGGTCGACCACGTCGTCCGGCGCAGCATCGCCTACGACAACGGCAAGCACGGGTTCACGTACAACAGCAACCCGGGTTCGATGACCGTCTCCGACAACGTCAGCATCGACAACGCCGAGCGCAACTTCAACTTCGACGCGGGTACGTCGGTGTTCCGCAACAACACCTCGTGCCGCGGCGGCGACGGGTCGAACGACAGGATCGTGGGCAACGCCGACGGCTCGAACCAGTTCTGGTCCGGCTCCAACGGCTCCCGGTGCGCCGGCTACTCCGGCGCGCTGGACTGGTCCTTCGCCTCGGACGGCCGCCTGGTCGTCGGCTTCGGCGGCAACACGGTGACTCCGTAGGGGAGTCGGGTTGCGGCCGGCCTCCCGGTTCTCCGGGGGACCGGCCGCTTCCTGCTCCCTGCTCCCTACGACGTCAGGCCGATCTTCGCGCAGTCCGCCGCGTACGCCTCCGTGCAGATGTCCTCGACGGTGTAGACACCGTCCTGGACCACCGTGGCCTCGATGTTCTCCCTGGTGAGGGCGACCACCGGGACCAGCATCGCCGGGATGTCCTTGTGCGTCGGGCTGTCGACCACGTCACGCGCCAGGGCGTCGAACTGGATCGACCTCTCCTGCACCTTGGCCACCGCCATGTCCGCGGCCCCCGTCGCCTCCAGCAGGAACGACTTGTACACCGTCATGTACTGCGTGCCCGACACGATCCGCCGCACCGCCGCCAGGTCGGCGTCCTGCCCGGTCACCGGCGGAAGATCGGTGACGCCCGCGTCCTGGAGCACCTCGATGACGGCGCCGGCCATGCCGTCGTTCGCCGAGTAGACGGCGGCGATGTTCCCGGCACCGATCTCCTTCACCGCCTCGCGCATGTGCTCCGCGGCGACCTCGGGCAGCCACTTCCTGGTGTCGTACGACTTGGCGATGTCCACCTCGCCGTCCAGTTCGCCGAGCGCGCCCTCCCGGAACAGCGCCGTGTTCGGGTCGGTGGGCGCGCCGTTCAGCATGACGACCTTGCTGTTCTCGGCGTTCTCGCCGAGCGCGTTCACGAGGGCGCGGCCCTGCACCTGGCCGACGAGCTCGTTGTCGTGGGAGACGTACGCGTCGACCGGGCCCTCGGCGAGACGGTCGTAGGCGATGACGGGTATGTCCGCCTCCTTCGCCTTCTCCACGTCCGGCGCGACGGCCTTGGAGTCCACCGCGTCCACCACGATCACGTCGACCTCGTCGGCGATCATCCTCCGGAACTGCTCGCTCTGCTTGTCCTTGCTGCCCTCGGCGTTGGCGTAGACGACCCTGCCCTGATCGTTGGTCAGGGACGAGACGCGGCTCTCGATGAGGGGGTGGTCGAACTTCTCGAAGCGCGCCGTGTCCTTGTCGGGCAGCAGCAGGCCCACGGTGATGTCGTAGCTCCTGTCCGGCGACGCGGACCCGCCGTCGCCGCCCACCTCGCCGACGACACCGCACGCGGTGAGCGACAGGGCCGACAGGCCGGCGGTCAGGAGCAGGACGGGGCGGCGTACGGGGGTGGTGCGGGTGCGGGGGGTGGTGCGGGTGCGGGGGGTGGTACGGGGGTTCACGTGGGGGGCCTTCCGGGCGGGTGCAGCGTGGTGACCAAGTGACTGTGTCCGTTGTGCGGTGGTGCGGCATGCGTGCTCACGGCACCCTCGCGGGCCGCGCGGAAAATGTGCGCAGGAGCGGCACACGTGCTGCACACAGTGGGCCGGGGGCGTCGTTAGCGTGGCTGTCCCCTGCTCCGGACCGGTCGCCCCGGCGGGCGTCGGAGTCGGTACGTCAACTCAGGAAGACAGCGGATGGACTACTGCTCCACGTGTCGCCGGCATCTGAACGGTGCCCTGGTCTGCCCGGGCTGCGGTGCCTACGCCCCCGACATCGCGCCCGCCGTCATCGGCGGCCGCACCGTCCCCGGTCCAGCAACAACCGCCGCACCCGAGGCCGCCGTCACTCCCCCGACCCCACGGCCGGCCTCCGTATCCACTTCCACATCCACTTCCATCTCCACGGGCACGGGACGGGCGGCGCGGCGGCGCCAGCTGGTCCGCTGGAAGAAGACCCAGCGGCGGGCCCTGGTCGCGACGGCCGTGGCCCTCGTCGGCGGCGGGCTGACCCTCGCCTCCATGGACCGGAGCGGCACGGACCGCGCCCAGGCCGCCACGGCACCCGATCTCAGGGGCATGGGCGGCGCGGAGGGGCCCGCGGACCAGTACGACGACCCGGACGTCCCGGCCGCCTCCCCGGACCGTACGGCCCCGTCACCCTCGGCCGACGACGGGCGCGGACGGGCGGCCGCCGAAGCCACGCCGGCGCCCACCACCCCGTCGGACACCCGCACGGACGGCGCCGCCGACCCGGACACGGCGGTGCCGTCGCAGCCGCGCACGGCCTCCCCGGACTCCGTCTCCCGCTCCGGCTCGCGCTCGGACACGGAATCGGGACCGGGATCCGTCCCGGGTTCCGGCTCCAGCTCCGGTTCCGATTCTGGTTCCGGTACGGTCACGCCGCCGGTGTCGCCGCCCCCGGCCACCGGCAGCGGCGACGGAGACGGCGGCACCGACCAGGGTGACGGCTCCCAGCCCGCCCCCGCCACGCCGTCCACGCCGCCGGCGACCGAGCCGGACTCCGAGCGGCTCTGCCTCCTGGTGATCTGCCTCGGCTGACCTCCCACCGGGTGACGCGTCCGCACGGGCCGTGCCCCGCCGCGCGTCCCGGAACGGCCCTGCGGAACAATCGGGACATGAGCGTCGTCAAGATCAACGTACTCACGGTCCCGGCGGAGCAGCGCGAGACGCTGGAGCAGCGGTTCGCCGCGCGGGCGGGGGCGGTGGAGGGCTCGGACGGGTTCGAGTGGTTCGAGCTGCTGCGTCCGGTGGAAGGCACCGACACCTACCTCGTCTACACCCGCTGGCGGACCGAGGAGGACTTCCAGCGCTGGATGGCCGGCCGCGGCCAGGCCGCCCACGGCGGGGCCCCGGGCGAGAAGTCCCGGCCGGCGGCCACGGACGCCACGTTGTGGTCCTTCGAGGTGGTCCAGCAGGCCGCGCCCAAGCAGGACTGACGCCGCGAGGCCGCCCCTCGGAGGCCAGGAGCCGCCGCCCTCCGGCTCAGACGAGGACGTCGAGCACGCGGCGGGTCGCCTCGGCGACCAGGGCGTCGCTGGGGGCGGCCTCGCGGTCGGGCCGTTCGGTCAGCACGGCGATCACCAGCGGGGCGCCGCTCGGCGGCCAGAGGACGGCGACGTCGTTGGCCCGGCCCCAGTCGCCGGTGCCGGTCTTGTCGCCCACCTTCCAGCCGCGGGGGACACCGGCCCGGACGCGCAGGTCGCCGGTGGTGTTGCGGACCAGCCAGTCCGTCAGCAGCGTCCGCTTCGCGGCCGGCAGGGCGTCGCCGAGGACGAGGGCGCGGTAGTCGGCGGCGACGGCCCGGGGGGTCGTGGTGTCGCGCGGGTCTCCCGGCGGGTTGCCGTTCAGCTCGGGTTCGGCGTGGTCGAGCCGGCTCACCCGGTCGCCGAGTCCGCGCAGGTGGGCGGTGAGTGCACGCGGGCCGCCGAGCTCGCGCAGCAGCAGGTTGGCGGCCGTGTTGTCGCTGTACCGGACGGCCGCGTCGCAGAGGCCACGGAGGGTCATGCCGGTCCCGGTGTGCTTCTCCGTCACCGGGGAGTAGGCGACGAGGTCGGCCCGGGTGTAGGTGACGCGCCGGTCCAGGCCGGCGACCGGGTGGCGGTCCAGGACCGCGGCCGCGGCGAGCGTCTTGAAGGTGGAGCAGAACGCGAAGCGTTCGTCGGCGCGGTGGATCACGGTGGCACCGGTCCCGGTCGCGAGGGCGTACACCCCCAGACGGGCGCCGTACTCGCGTTCGAGGTCGGTGAGGCTCCGGGGGTCCACCGGCGAGGGCGTGGGGGTGCGGCTCGGTGCCGACGGGCCGGTCCGGCCGCGCTCGCGCTCCGGGGTGCCGGTGGCGCATCCCGCCACGGGGACGAGGGCCGCGGCCAGCAGGAGCGCGCGGCGGGAGGGATGTGCGGTCACGGGATCGCCTTTCGGACGATGCGGTCAGGACGGTGCGGCCGGAACGGTTCGATCAGGACGGTGCGGTCAGGACGGTGCGGTCAGGACTCGGGCACGGCGGACAGCAGGGAGCGGATCACCGGTCCGGCCGAGCCACCCCCGGTGACGCCCTCCTCGACCACGCAGGCCACGGCGACACCACCCCGGTGGGCGACCATCCAGCCGTTGTTGTCCTGCTCCTCGGAGACCTCCGCGGTGCCGGTCTTGGCGCCGATGTCGCCGGGCAGATCGGCCAGTACGCGCGCCGTGCCCTCGGTGACGGTCGCCCGCATCAGTGCGCGCAGCTGGGTCACGACCTCCGGCGGCAGCGGGGTCGTGGTGGTCTCGTCCTCGGTGCAGGCGACGAGCGAGGGCTGGTGGAAGGTGCCGGACACGGCCGTCGCGGTGACCGACGCCATGATCAGCGGGTTGGCCTGGACCCGTCCCTGCCCGATCATCGACGCGGCCTTCTCCGTCGCGTCCCGGGGCACCGGCACGGAACACGGCCGCGCGGATCGCGGTGGACGCGCTGCGGGCGAAAGGGCTGCGGTCACGTTGATCCCGCGCACGCGAAATGCGGGCAGAAAAGGGCGGGAAGCGGCGGAAAACAAAGAGCAGGGGCCCGCACCGAAGTGCGAACCCCTGCTCTTGAATCCCTGCGTACAGGTCAGGCGGGGACGATGTTCTCCGCCTGCGGGCCCTTCTGGCCCTGGGTGACGTCGAAGCTCACCTTCTGGCCCTCCTGGAGCTCACGGAAGCCCGAGGTGGCGATGTTCGAGTAGTGGGCGAACACGTCAGCGCCGCCGCCGTCCTGCTCGATGAAGCCGAAGCCCTTTTCCGAGTTGAACCACTTCACCGTACCGGTGGCCATATCAATTCTCCTGAGACAGTGCTGGGACTCGCACTTTACGAATCCCTTCATCGTCGCGATGATCACCTGCCCGGAGACCCGGTAGCAAACTGGCAACCACAACTGCAACTGGCGTCAGCCTAGCATGGGAGAGGCCAGCGGCAAGCGAGGAAAATCACTGGAATAAACACCGTCAAGGCGTTTAGGGAAAGAGATTTTGTTCAGCGGGAGCGGAAATCCTGTTTCGGCCGGGACAGATTTTCACCGGGGTCCGTGGACCGCCCCCGCGTCGCGCCGACGCAGTTCCTCGTTGGCCCGCTCGGCCTGTTCCAGCTGGTCCTCGAGGCCGATGATGCGGCACGCGGCGTCGACCGGTGTGCCCTGGTCGACCAGTTCGCGGGCCCGGGCGGCCAGCCTCAGCTGGTGGCGCGAGTAGCGGCGGTGGCCGCCTCCCGAGCGCGTCGGGGTGATCAGCCGCGCCTCGCCCAGGGCGCGGAGGAAAGCGGGTGTGGCTCCGACCAGTTCGGCGGCCCTGCCCATGGTGTAGGCCGGGAAATGGTCGTCGTCGAGCCGGTCGGCGACGGGGAGCCGGTCCTGGTCCGGCTGCCGGCCGTCGGCGGACGGCTGACTTTCCGAGGGCATACGCACCTTTCCGCGGACCACGGTGGGCGCGGTCCGCCACGGGGACGGGTTCCCCACGGGGAACTCTAGTCGGCCCGGCGGAAAAACTGCCGCGGCGACGACAGATGTCCTGCGCACGTTCCTCGGCGGGATACCGCGCGGCCACCGCGTCCCGGGCGGGCGGACGCGGTGCGGTGCGGCGCGGCGTGTCGGGGCGTGGAGTGGAGAGGTGCGGCGTGGCGCGAAGTGGTGCGGCGTGGCGCGAAGTGGGTTCCTGTCACCGAGGACGCCGCCGGGCCCGGCCCCGGTGAGGCGTCGCCGGGGAGGGGCGGTGGAGCGCCGCCGGGGAGGAGGCCGGGCGGCGGGCTGTTCACCGGCGGGCGTCCGCTCCCCTCGCCCCTCCGTACGGGACGGGTAACACTCCCCGACGGGGCGCCCTCGCCGTCGGACGGGGCCGCGGAGGTGGGAAGGCCGGGGCCGGGCCCCGAGCTGCACACGTGGGGACGCGACGGCCCGTCCCGGCCTTCCTCTGGCCGCAATCTGCCACGGCACGGGGGCGACCGCCCGCCGGGACGGGCCACGGGCGTGACGAGGGTCGGACATTCCAGGCGATTTATCTCATTTCTTCGGCCATACTCGGAAACATGAACACGGCGACGTTTGTAGTTCTGGCCTCCAGTACGCACCGGTGGGCGGTCTTCGCGGCCTTCATCGGCGGACTGGTCGTGGCCGGCGCGCTGGTCTGGGCCGTACGCGTCGGCATGCGGTACATGGACCAGGAGGAGCCCCGCCCCGCCGCGGAGGACCAGCCGAGACTGCCGGACGGCGGCGCGGTCCGCGAGATGCGGGAGATACGGGAGCCGGACGAGATGCCGGACATGTCGAGGACCGGCTCACGGCTCATGCCCTACGAGCTCCATCACTCCGCGAGCAGGACGGGCGCGGACCAGAAACGCAGGCGCTGGCTGCCCGGGTCCAGCGGCGCCTTCGGCAGCGGAGGCCCCGGGCACGTGTGACCCGGCCGCCGGCTCAGCGGGGCGGGGCGGTCTCCCCCACGGTGATCTGGATCTGTTCGCTCGGCGCGCCCACGCCGTTCAGGGTGGCGACGGCCTGGAGCCGGTTGGGGCCGGCCGGGAGGGCGGGTCCGGGAGTGCAGCTCCAGCGGCCGTCGGCCCCGGCGGTGTCGGCGCACACCTCGTGGCCGTCCTGGTCGGAGACGGTGATCTGCGCGCCCGGGTGGGCGGTACCGGCGACCACCGGCCGCGCTCCCAGCGCCACACCGGACTCCGGGCGGGTCAGGACCGGCTCGGCCAGCCCCACGGTCACCTGGCAGCCGCCGGTCGCCCGGAGCGTGCCGTCCGCGTCCGCGAGCCGCAGGACGCATCCGCCCGGTCGGGTCCCGGGCACCGCGTCCGCGGGCACCGCCAGCACGAAGGGGAAGGTGCCCGCCCGCCAGGGCCGCTCCGCCGAGACGGCGGTGTAGACGGCGCTGCGGCCGTCGGCGGCCACCGCGCCCCGGTAGCCGGGGACGTCGAGGGGGACGCCCGTCACCCGGGTCCCGGCGGGGGCGGTCAGGGTCAGTGTGGAACCGGCGCCCAGGGCGGGGCCCGCGAGTCCGGCGGCCTCGACGATGCCGTCCCTGCCGGGCGGGATCGTCACGGCACCCCAGAGCACCCGGTCGTGCGCCGCCGGAGCGCCTCCGTCGTGTGCCGCCGGAGCGCCCCGGTCGTGTGCCGCCGGGACGTGAGCGGCGGTGGGCGCCCCGCTCGCCGGCCACGCACCCGCGAGGATCCCGGCCGCCGTCAGCGCGGCGGCCGCTGTCCTGCTGGACCTGTTCATCGGCGGGCTCCCTGTACGGCCGTCACGGGCATCCCCGGAGCCGATTCTGCCGGTGCGTCCGCGCGGGCCGCCCGTACTGAACGACCGTACGGGTGACCGGCCGACGGGGGCGCGGCGGCAGGACCCGCCCGGCGGCGCCCGTCCCGCGTGCTGCGACGGGCCCCGGGCCGACCGCCCCGGAGCCCGTCGCCCCGTCGCCCCGTACCGCCGCCGGGTCCCGCCGCGGGCCGGCACCGTCCCGGACGTCACCGTGGGCCCCTCCGGCGGAAGCCGCCCACGGGGTCCCCCACGGGCCCGCCCCGGCCCGGCGGGACGGGCCCGGGGCGGTGTGCGCGTCAGCGGCCGAGCCAGGCCGTGGTGTCCGGGCCGAGGCGGCCGTCCTCCAGGGGGGCGCTGGTCAGCAGGACCTCGCCCGCCGGGAGGGAGACCGGGTCGGGGGACAGGTTGGCCACACAGCGCCAGCCGTCGCCGCGGTCGAACTGCAGGACCCCCGCCGGGGTCTCCTCCGCCCAGTTCAGCGCCTCGCCGTCGATCAGCTTGCGGCGCGTCCGCAGGGCCGCGCGGTACAACTCCAGGGTCGAGCCCTCGGCCCCGTCCTGCGCCTCGACGGCGTACGCGGCGAAGGACGGCGGCTGCGGCAGCCAGGCACCGGCCGCCCCGAAGCCGTACGACGGACCGGTCGTCGTCCACGGCAGCGGCACCCGGCACCCGTCGCGGCCCTTGCGGACGTGTCCCGTCTGTTCCCAGATCGGGTCCTGGAGGACCTCGGTGGGCAGGTCGGCGACCTCGGGCAGGCCGAGCTCCTCGCCCTGGTAGAGGTAGGCCGAGCCGGGGAGCGCCAGCATCAGCAGGGTCGCGGCGCGGGCCCGGCGCAGACCGGCTTCCGGGTCGACGGCGGGGGCGTGGCCGCCGGACAGCAGCCAGGCGTTCTCGTCCGTGTCCGGCGGCAGCATCAGGCGGGAGGCGTGCCGGACGACGTCGTGGTTGGAGAGCACCCAGGTCGCCGAGGCGCCGGCGGCGTGCGCGGTCCGCAGCGAGTCGGTGATGACCTGGCGGAGCTCCTCCGCGTCCCACGCGGCCTGCAGGTACTCGAAGTTGAAGGCCTGGCCCAGTTCGTCCCGGCGGGCGTACAGGGCGCGCCGGGCGCCGGGGACCCAGGCCTCGGCGACGGCCATGCGGGGCGGTGAGTAGGCGTCGAGGATCTTGCGCCAGTCGCGGTAGATCTCGTGCACCTCGTCCCGGTCGTAGAAGGGGTGGGTGCCGGGCGGGAAGTCGGCGAGGGCGCCCTCGCGGCTCAGCTCGGGGGCGCCGAGGTCGCGCAGCGGCTCGTCCAGGTCCTTGGCGAGGGCGTGCGCGACGTCCACGCGGAAGCCGTCCACGCCCCGGTCGGCCCAGAACCGCAGGGTGGTGCGGACGTCGGCGCGGACGTCCGGGTGGCCCCAGTTGAGGTCGGGCTGCTCGGCGGCGAACAGGTGCAGGTACCACTGTCCGTCCGGCACCCGCTGCCAGGCGCTGCCGCCGAACACGGACTGCCAGTCGGTGGGCGGCAGCTCGCCCTGCTCCCCCTTGCCGTCGCGGAAGACGTAGCGGTCGCGGGCCGGGGAGCCGGGACCGGCGCGCAGCGCCTCCTGGAACCAGACGTGCTGGTCGGAGCTGTGGTTGGGGACGATGTCGACGATCACCTTCAGGCCGAGCCGGTGGGCCTCGGCGACGAGCGTGTCGAAGTCGTCGAGGGTGCCCAGGCGGGGGTCGACGTCGCGCGGGTCGGCGACGTCGTAGCCGCCGTCGGCGAGCTCGGAGGGGTAGAAGGGGCTCATCCACAGGGCGTCGACGCCGAGGGCGGCGAGGTGGGTGAGGCGCCGGGTGATGCCGCGCAGGTCACCGAGTCCGTCGCCGTCGGCGTCGGCGAAGCTGCGGGGGTAGACCTGGTAGACGACGGCCTGCCGCCACCAGTCGGGGTCCTTGGAGGAGAGGTCGGGCGTGGCGTCGGGGGCGGGGTGCGGCGGCCGGGGGTCGGGCATGGCGGTGCGGTCGGTCACGCGGTCTCCTCTGGGTGCGTGCGGGTACCGGCAGAGAATCTGTCCAGAACACCGTAAAAGCGAACGCACCGGCAGCGTGGAGCCATTCCCTGCGGGCGCGTCATGACTTTCTGATCCCGTTTGCCGGAATCCTTCCGGGCCGCTCGGCCCGGAGGACGGCGGCCGGCGGCCGGCGAGAGGAGCGATCATGGCTCTTCCCCGCGCACCGCGCGCCCGGCACGGTCTCGCGGCGGCCGTGCTCGCCGTCACCCTCGCCCTGGCGGGCGGCGGATGCGGCGCGGACGACGACTTCTCCCTTCCGGACCGGGACGCGCCGGGGCAGAACGCCCGCGTCGGCGACCTCATGATCCGGTACGCGCACCTGGCCGAGCCGACGGGCGGTCCCTGGCAGCCGGGCGACGACGTCCCCGCGTACCTATGGCTCCACGACAAGGGCGGCGGCAGCGACCGGCTGGTGGGCACGAGCTCGCCGATGGCCGCGTCCGTCGACGTCGTCGACTCCGCCGGCACGCCTCTGCCCGACGGCGTCGAGCTGCCCGAGAACGACCTGGTCGAACTGGAGCCCGGAAAGGACCACCTGGTCCTGCGGGACGTGCGCCAGGTGATCAGGGGCGGCGACGCCACCGGGATCACCCTGCGGTTCGAGGACGCCGGACCGACCACCTTCGGCATCCAGGCGCAGCCGCCCGTGTACGACGAGAGCCCCGGCCCGAAGCAGTGACCCGGCCGCCTCCGGTGAACGACCCCTACGAGGCGCGCTCGACCGTCGCCAGATACAGCTTCACGTAGCGGGCCACGTCCACGTCCAGACCGACGTCCACCAGGGGCTGCTCGCGGGTGCCCTCGTGGAGCTCGGACTCGCCGGCGCGGACGCGGCGGTCGACCACGGTCTGGCCCCGGGCCGGGCCCGGGGCCAGGGAGACCTCGACGGGGAGCCGGTGGGTGGTCAGGCCCTCCGGGTCGGCGACCGCGCACAGCGCGCCCGCGTCGCCGAGGCCGCCGGCGTCCTCGGCGGGGTCGTCGGGGCGGCTGCCCGGGCCGGCCGGCCGGTGCGCGAGCAGCTCGCCGGCCAGCCGGGTGCCCGGTTCACCGCTCGCCCGCAGCCGGCGCACGTCCGCCGCCGGGACGACGACCCGGGTGAACACGTCCAGGCCGTACATCGTGATCGGCACTCCGGCGGTGAGCAGGATCGCGGCGGCCTCCGGATCGTGCCAGACGTTGAACTCGGCGACCGGCGTGGCGTTCCCGACCGCCGCCGCGCCGCCCATGAACACGATCCGCTCGATGTTGCGGGTGACCTCGGGGTGGGTGCGCAGCAGCAGGGCGATGTTGGTGAGCGGGGCGGTGGGCACGAGCGTGACCGGGCGCGGCGAGGCGAGGATCTCCCGGCGCAGCAGGGTCACGGCGTCCACGCCGGCGGGGGTGCGGCGCGGCGCGGGCAGGCCGAGGTCGCCCATGCCGTCGTGGCCGTGGACGTGGCGGGCGGAGCGCGCCGCCTCGATCAGCGGGCGCTCCGCGCCCCGTGCCACCGGGACCTGCGGCGCGCCCGCCTGTTCCAGCACGGTCAGCGTGTTGCGGACGACGCCGTCCACGTCGGTGTTCCCGGCCACGCAGGTCACCGCGCGCAGGTCGATCCCCGGGTGGCGCACGGCGAACAGCAGGGCCAGGGCGTCGTCGACCCCGGTGTCGCAGTCGATGATCACCGGGACGGGCTGTCCGTCGGTCACGGCGAGGCTCCTTCCGCCTGGGTGTGTGACCACCGACCCTACGCGGGGTCCCAGAGCGCGGTGCCCCGCCGGTCCGACCGCTCCGCGATCCGCCGCAGCAGCTCCTCCGCGGGCAGGGCGCCGGGCCGCCGCCCGTCCCTGAGCCGTACGGCGAGCAGTCCGCCGTCGGCCTCCCGCGCCCCGAGCACCGCCTGGTACGGCACCAGCCGGGCCCGGCGGATCCGGGCGCCGAGGCTGCCCTCGCCCGCCCCGGTCACCTCGGCCCGCAGCCCCAGCTCACCGGCCCGCCGTACGACGTCGTACGCCCGCTCCCGCTGCGCCTCGCCCACCGGCAGCACCGCCAGCTGCACCGGTGCCAGCCACACCGGGAAGGCGCCGCCGTGCACCTCGATGAGGTGGGCGACCGCCCGTTCCATGCTGCCGATGACGCTGCGGTGCACCATGACCGGGCGGTGCCGGGCGCCGTCGGGGCCGGTGTAGCGCAGGTCGAAGCGTTCCGGCTGGTGGAAGTCGATCTGCACGGTGGACAGGGTCGACTCGCGGCCCGCGGGGTCGGTGATCTGCACGTCGATCTTCGGGCCGTAGAAGGCGGCCTCGCCCTCGACGGCCTCGTACGCGGTGCCGGAGGAGTCCAGCACCTCGCGCAGGAGGGCGGTGGCCCGTTCCCACAGGGCCGGGTCGGCGACGTACTTGCCGCCGCGGCCCGGCAGCGACAGCCGGTGGCGGGCGGCGCGGACGCCGAGGTCGGCGTAGGCGCGGGAGATGAGCGCGAGGGCGGCGCGGGCCTCCTCGACGGCCTGTTCCAGGGTGCAGAAGACGTGCGCGTCGTTGAGCTGGATGGCCCGTACGCGGGTGAGTCCGCCCAGCACCCCGGACGGCTCGGAGCGGTACATGCCGCCCAGCTCCGCCAGGCGCAGCGGCAGCTCCCGGTGGCTGCGGGACCGGGAGCGGTAGATCAGGGCGTGGTGCGGACAGAGGCTGGGCCGCAGGACGACCTGTTCCGCGCCCAGCTCCACGGGCGGGAACATGTCCTCGCTGTAGTGGTCCCAGTGGCCGGAGATCTCGTACAGCTCGCGCTTGCCGAGCACCGGCGAGTACACGTGCCGGTAGCCGGCCGCGCGTTCCGCCTCGCGGACGTACTCCTCCAGGGTGTGCCGCACGACGGCGCCGTCGGGCAGCCAGTAGGGCAGGCCCGCGCCCATCAGCGGGTCGGTGCCGAACAGGCCGAGCTCGCGGCCGAGACGTCGGTGGTCGTGCACGGTGGGCTCCTCGTGGTCGTGAGGCGAGCACCACGCGCGGCGAAGCCCCGGGGCACTCGCCCCGGGGCTTCGTCAGCGGTCAGCTGTCAGCGCGCCGGGACCTGGTCCGGCGTCGTCGTGCGGGACGAGTGGGCGCGCTGCATGCCGGCGACGCTAACAGGGAGGCGGCCGGCGGGCGAGCCGTTTTCCCCCCGGGCGGCTCACCCGGACGGCCCTCCGCGCTGGTGGGGCGTCCGGCGGGGTGGTGCCGTAGGAACACGGCCGCCCGTGGACGGCCCGGTTCCCCCCAGGAGGCACCCCGATGACCCATGCCCCGGCCGCCGCCCGCGCCCTCCTCGCCTCCGCGCTGTCGGTGACGTCCCTGCTGACCGCGGCGGCGTGCGTGGCCGGGGACCGGGAGGTGCCGCGCGCGCTGCCCGCGGGCGTGTCCGAGCCCCCGGCCGCGTCCTCCGCCTCGCCCGCCGCCGAGCAGCCCCCGCCCGGCCCGCCCGCGCCGAGCGAGGAACAGCTGCGGGCGGCGTTGATCACGGAGACGGATCTGGGGGAGCCGTGGACGGCGGGCCGGGGCGCGGCGACCTGGCGGGACGGGATGCTCAAGGCGAAGACGGAGAACGCCGACTGCCACCGGCTGCTCGACGCCCTCTACACGGAGGAGCTGTTCGGCCCGCCGGCCGGACCGAGCGCCACCGTCACGCTCGACGACACCGCCAACGACGCCCAGCTGCGCCACCAGGTCGCCACGCACCCGCCCGCCGACGTGGACCGCGTCCTGGACTGGATGAAGACGCTGCCGGAGACGTGCGGGCGGTTCGAGGCGACGACCACCGGGGCCGGCGTCCAGCTCGTCGAGGTGGCGGAACTCCCGCTCCCGGAGGCCGGCGACGCGCGGGCGGGGCTGCGGCTGACGATGACCGGGGAGGCGGCCGACGGGGTCCCGACGCACCTCACCGTGAACCTCGCGGCGGTCCGCGTCGGCGAGGAAACGCTCACCCTCACCAACGGCGGCCTCGGCACGGTCCTCCCCGAGGTCACCCAGGCGATGGCCCAGCTCGGCGCGGACCGCCTGACGGACGTCGGCCGGCAGGTGCGGGTACGGGTCTGAGGCGGGGCCCGCCGGACGCCGGCGGGTGATCAGCCCAGGCGGTCCACGGCCTGCTTGGCCTCGACCAGGTCCGCGCCCGTGGTCTCGCGGTACAGCTTGATCGCCTGGATCTTCTTCCCCCGGCGTACGAGGTCGAGGATCTCGTCCCTCCCCGGGATCTCCTCCTGGAGGCCCAGGTGCCGCATCACCGCGTCGACTTTGCGCTCGACGCGGGCGGCGCGGCGGTCGGCGCGGGAGAGGTGGTTCCGGATCGTCATGACGCCGAGGACCACGACGCAGGTGAGGAAGAGGATGGCTATGTCCATGACCGCCAAACGTAGGAAGCGCGGGGCGGACCGGTGGGGGCGACACGCTCGCTCAGGGCGTGTCGAAGCGGCGGCGGTGGGAGACCACGTCCAGGGCGACCTCCAGGGCCGTGCGGTCGTGGGCGAAGGCGTCGGCGCGCAGACGGGCCAGGGCCTCGTCGGCGCCGATGCCCAGCTGGGCCATGATCATGCCGACGGCCTGGTGGACGCGGTCGTGGTCGGCGGCCAGTCCGCTGAGCCAGGGTTCGTCGCCGCCCGGGAGGTCGTACGGCAGGTCCATCAGCGCCACCGTCATGACGCCGGCGACGAGCCGGGCCACCCGCAGCTGGCCGTCGGTGAGTCCGCCGGGGGTGCCGCGGTAGAGGTCGAGGGTGCCGACGCAGACGGCGTCGCTGCCGAGGGGGAGCGCGTACACGGCGCGCACGCCGGCGCCGATCGCCTGCTGGGCGAAGACGGGCCAGCGGTCGGCGCAGTCGGCGGCGGCGAGGTCGCGGACGAGGACCGGCACACCGGCCTCCAGGACGTGGCGGCAGGGGCCGTCGCCCAGGGTGGCCTGGAGCTGGGCGAGACGCGCGGCCCGGAGGCAGCGAGTTGTACGGGCATGCCGTCGCCGCGCAGCGACACGCTCGCGCCGTCCACCGGCAGCAGCTCGAGGGCCGCCGCGCACAGCCGCCCCGGCACGGCGGCCGGCCCGGCGCCACGCAGCTCCGCGGCGATCGCGCCGATCACCCGTTCGTCCTCCCGGCCCGGATCGCCCTCGGGACCGTCCCTGGGCTGCACGCCCACCGCCTCCTTCGGCCGTTCACCCCCTGGCCGTTCACCCCCGGAAACGAGCCCCGACTACCCGGCCCGTCCGGCCCCGAAACGGTCAGACCGGGGGTTGTGCCGGGGCCGGTCCCAGGGTCGTGGTGCCCGGGGCCGTGCGGTGGCCCAGGCCGGTGCGGTAGGCGTCCAGGGCCGCCTCGACGCGGCCGGTGCGGCGCAGCAGGTCACCGAGGAGGCGGCACAGGTCGGCCAGGTCACCGGCCGCGCCCGCGCGTTCCAGCAGGCTCATCGCGCGGACGTAGTGCTCCTCGGCCTGCTCGGCCCGGCGGGCGTCCTCGGCGATGATCCCGAGCAGCCGGTGCGCCGCCGCCGCGTGCACCGCGCCCCGCTCGGGGGAGAGCCCGCCGAGCACGTCCCGCAGCAGGGCCTCCGCCTCCTGGGAGCTGCCGCGCCGGCGCAGGACGTCGGCCAGTTCGACGGTCACCTGGCTGCTGTAGAGGGACGCCCGCTTGGCCGACAGCATCTCCAGCGCCTCGCGCATCTCCTCCTCCGCGCGCTCCAGTTCCCCGTTCTGCGCGTACACGTAGCCGCGCATCCAGTGGCAGTTGGCCAGCTCGGTGCGGAGCTGCAGCCCGCGGTACAGCTCCGCCGCCTTGGCCAGCGAGGCGTCCGCCTCGGCGAGACGGCCCTCGGCGAGCAGGGTGCGGGCCACCGACCGGTGCATGCGCGCCACCAGCGCCGGGTCGCCGGACTGGGGCGCGAGCGCCAGCGCGAACTCCGCCGCCTGCGCGGCCCGCGCGTGCGCGCCCATGTCCATGTACGGGCCGATCGCGCTGGCGTAGAGCAGCAGCAGCGCGTCCGGGTCGTGCAGGCCGCCCCGGTTCAGCTCGTCGATCGCGGTCTCGAGGAGGTAGACCGCGTACCGCAGTTCCCCCGCGAGGTAGTGGGCGACGGCCCGCCCGCGCAGCGCCGGCACCCGTGCGGGCAGCGGCGCCTCGGCGAGCCGGGCCTCGGCCCGCTCGAAGTACCGGCGGCCGTCGGCCAGCTCGCCGGTCTCCAGCGCGCACTCCCCGAGTCCGAGCAGCGCGGCGGCCTGCTCCTCGGCCAGGCCCTGCGCCTCCGCCTCGGCGAGCAGCCCGGCGTACTGCTCCACCGCGGCCTCCGTCTCGCCGACGGCGAGCGTGCGCTGCGCCTCGGTCAGCCGCAGGTGCAGCTCGGTCACGAGCCGGGCGGAACGTCCGGTGGCCAGCTCGTCGAACGCGACTCCGAGACGGTCGGCGAGATGCCGCAGCGCGTCGTCGGAGGGGCGCACCCGTCCCGCCTCCAGCGTGGAGATGTAGGCGGGTGTGTACACCGGCTCCGCCAGCTGCTTCTGGGTCAGCCCGCGCTCCGTCCGCAACTGCTGCACCCGCCGCCCGATGGCCGCCGGCTCGTCCCGCTCCCCCACGCCAACTCCCCCAGTGCCCCTTGCCGTTCGTGACCGACAGCCCCTAGGTTAAACCGCGAATTAAACGTGCTTAACCCGTCGCTGTTGCGAGGTCGCCGTGCTGGAACGCACACGCATCACCGGGCGTCACGCCCGTGGCTTCGCCGCGGCCGTCGCCGCGGTCGCGGCGCTGGTCCTGGCGGCCAACGCGGGCCCGGCCAAGGCCACCGACCCCGAGCCGCACCGGCAGACCACGGCACCGGTGGAGGCGGCGGTCCGGTAGGGACGCGCACCCCGGCCGCACCGGCACGCGGACGACGAGGACCGTCGCGGGCGCGGCGCTCCGGTCGGCCGTGCCCGTCCGGAGGTCCGGCGGTTCGGAAGCCCGGCAGCCCGCCGGTCCGGAAACCCGGCAGTCCGGAAACCTGGCAGTCCGACGGTCCGGAAACCCGGCGGTCCGGCAGCCCGGCGGCTCGTCGAGCGGGCAGGGCCTCACCTGCCGGTCGGGCCGGCGCTCAGCCCTGCGTCTGCAACTGCCGCAGCTGCCGCCGCACATGATCCAGGGCCCCCTCGCGCCGCCCCGGCACCCGGCCGCGCAACTCCGCGAGGACCGCACCGAGTTCGCGGGCCCGGGCCGGGTCACCGATCCGGCCCCACTGGTGGTGCGCCCGGTCCACGGCCGCCTCGACGGCGGGCGCGTCCGCAGACTGCCCGGCGGTCAGCCGGGCGCTCGCGACGGCCAGCCAGGTGCGGCAGCTGCGCGCCGCGTCCCCGGCCAGCATCGCCAGGTCCGCCCGGACCTCCGTCCAGTGCAGCGCCTCCTCGGAGGCGGGCCCGTGCGCCAGATGGGCCGCCTGCTCCAGCCGCGCGGCGAGCGCGTCGGCGTCCGCGTGCCGGCCGGAGCGCACGGCGGCGGTGACGGCCGCGTGCGGATCGCCCGGCACCGGCCCGCGCCGCGCCAGCAGCAGATCGGTGCCCGCGCTCTCCGGCGCGGTCCGCGTCAGCGCCTGCTGGTGCAGCTCCTCGTCCGGCGGACGCCATCCGCTGCGCAGGATCGTCGCGACCGCCTTCATGTACGCCGGTGCCGCGACCCCGCGACGGGACGGCGGCGGGGGCGCGACACGGCCGTAGACGGCGTTGTCGGGGCCGCAGTCGAGCGGGGACGGGCCCGGCGGGCGCGCCGCGCCCAGCGCCTGCCAGGTCTCCGGGTCGGCGTGCAGATCGAGGAACAGCGTCGTCGCGCCCGCCGGACGCAGCCGCAGCTCCTCCCGGAACCAGTGCCACGGCAGCCCGGTGTACCGCACGGTGGACGCGGTCGTACGGGCCAGCGCCAGGTGCGGCAGCCGCTGGCGGCGGTCGAGCTGGAGCTGCCCGGTGACGTACACGGTCAGCGGTCCCGGCGCCGCGGCGGCGGCGCGCAGCCGGGTCAGCACGGCCTGCGGATCCAGCGGGTCGGCGAGTTCGACGACGTTCGCGGTGTCCGCGCCGGACAGCACGGCGGGCGGCACCGCCGCGAGGACCGGGAGCACGGACGCCGCGTCCACCAGCCGCCCGCGGCCCAGCGGCGAGGCCGCCAGCAGCAGCACGGTTCCGGGCATGGTCCCCTCCCCTGTCGATCACCTACGGCAGCACGGTAACCGCTGCGGCTGCAAAGGGTGGTGTCAGTGGGATGAACGTCCCCCTTCGGGGCCTTCGCCCCCCGGCGCGGGGGACACACGGAACGCACGGGGCGCACGGGGCGCACTGGACGCACGGGGCGCACGGGGCGCGCGGGTCCGCCGTACCGCGAAGGCGGTGGTGTCGTCGACCAGGTGCCCCCGGCTGTGCCGCAGCGTCCCGTCCCGTACGGCGGCGACCAGCCGGTCCGGTGCGACGACCCGCGGGTCCGCCGCCACCGCCCGCGTCAGGTCGTCGGCGAGCCGGTAGAAGTCGCCCGCGCCGTTCCGGGCCTCGGTCACGCCGTCGGTGACCAGCAGCAGCGTCTCCTCGGCGGCGACCGGCACCCGGCACACCGCGGGCGGGTCCGGGGCGAGGTCGCGGCAGCCGAGCGGGAGGCCTCCGCCGGCCGGCAGGGACCGCACACCGCCGGGGCCGACGGCCAGCGGGGGTTCGTGCCCGAGGACGACGGCGTCCACCACGTCGGTGCGGTCCGCCGGGAAGCCGAGCAGCACGGCGGTGGCGAACCGGTCGCCGTCGTCCCGGCCGAGCGCCGTGGTGTACGCGCGGTGCCGCAGCATCCGGGTCTCCAGCCGGTCGGCGACGGCCGTCAGCTCCGCCTCGTGGTAGCCGGCCTCGCGGAACGCCCCGAGCAGCACCGCCGCCGTCTCCACCGCGCCCAGCCCCTTGCCCTGCACGTCACCGACGAACACCCGGGTGCCGTGCGGGCCCGGCTGGATGTCGTAGAAGTCGCCGCCGACGCGGGCCTGGGCGTCGGCGGTGAGGTAGACCCCGGCGTGCTCCAGGCCGCCCCAGCCGGGCGGCAGGGGGCGCAGCACGGTGCGCCGTACGGTCTCGGTGACGTCCCGCAGGTGCAGCGCGCGGCGCTCACCGCGCACCCGCACCACACAGGCCAGCGTGGCGAGGACGCCGCCGGCGGCGACGAGGATGAAGTCGGGCAGCCCCGCCTGGAACTGGTGCGGCCAGGCGCTGTCCACGACGGTGTACGTGGCCATTGAGACCACCGCGAACAGGGCCGTGCCCCACACCCCGCAGAGCGCGGCGGCGATGCCCGGCACCAGCACGATCCAGGAGACGGTCCGGAACTCCCCGCCGGTCCTGCGGTCGACCACCAGGATGACGACGAGCAGCAGCAACGGCGGCACCCAGGCGACGCTGCGGCCCCTCAGCCGCAGCACCTCGTGCCGGTGCGCGACATCGCGCCGGCCGGTCGCGGGGTACCGGTCGTGCAGGTCGTGTCCCCCGCTGCCCGGACTCACCGCCCCAGCGAAACACGGCGCCGGACGGCCCGCATCCGGTCTCCACTTGCCGACGGGCCCGGGGAGGTGTGCATTGGTGGGACGGGGGCGAGGAGAAAGGAGTGCTCCCATGGCGCACGCGGCATCCCGGCCCCGGGCAGCGATCGAGCGGGCCGGCACGACCGACATCTTCAGCGCACGGACCCACCGGGCGGCGAAGGTCGTCGTACCCGTCCTGCTCGGAGTCGTGTACGGCTACTGGGCGGCGGCCAACCGGCGCTACGGCGGGCCGATCACCGTGGAGAACTTCCTGTTCGGCTTCCTCACCGGCCTCGTCTTCACCCTGGTGTTCATCGCGCTCCTCGCCCTGGCCCCGAAGGTGCGGCGCGAACTGCACGCGGTGCTGTGGGCCGCGTTCGGCGGCAGCGCGGTCGGCTTCCTGGTCATCCAGGCCGCCAGCCCCGGCGTCCTGCGCTCCGCGATCCTGGGTCTGGCGGTCGCGGCGGGAGTGTTCCTGACGATGTTCTACCGCTTCTACACCCACGAGGACGCACAAGGCCACCGGGTCAAGTAAGACGCCCCCGTCAGCCGCGGGCAGTCGTGCCTCCCCCAGTGCCTCGAGGGCCTGGGAGGTACCCCCGGGGCGGCACGGGTGGGCGGCACGGGTGGGCGGCCCGTTCGGGCAGCCCCGTGCACCCGTACGCGCCCCACCACTCGCGCACCCGGCCCCCCGCACCTTGCCTGGAGACGTGCCCCTCCACCAGAGACCCCACCGCCCGCACCTGCGCAACGCCCTCTCGGCGACCCTCGTCGCCCTCGCCTGCCTGCTCACCCCCTGCGGTGCCCTGGCCGCCTGGGCGGCCTTCGGCCTGGCCGACACCGGCCGCTACGTCGACACCGTGGCACCGCTCGCCACCGACCCCGCCGTACGCGACGCCGTCGCCGACGCCGTCGGGGACGAGGTCGTACGCGAACTGGGTCCGAAGACGGCGGCCGGCCCCGCCCTCGGCCCGTTCGTACGGGACGCCGTCCGCTCCTTCGCCCGCACCGAGGCGTTCCGTACGGCCTGGGAGGCGGGGAACAGGGCCGTCCACGAAGCCGTCCTGCGCGCCCTGCGCGACGACGCGGCCGCCCCTGGCCCGGTCACCGTCGACCTCGCGCCCGTCACCGCGCGGGTACGGGAGCGGCTCGTCGCCGACCACATGCCCTTCGCCCACCGCATCCCCGTCGAGCACACCGAGGTCGCGGTGGTGCCGGCCGGGGAGGTGGCCGGACTCCGGAAGGGGTACCGGGTGCTGGACACCGCCGCCTTCTGGCTGCCGCTCGCGGCCGTCGTCCTCGCCGTCACCGGGATCGCCGTCGCCGCCCGCCGCCGGCGCGCGCTCACCGCGACCGGTCTGGGCACGGCCCTGGGCGGCGCCCTGCTCGCCCTCGCGGTCGCCGTCGGCCGCCGGCTCACCCTGGCCGACCTGCCCGACCGCGTCCACCGCCCGGCGGCGGCCGCGGTCTACGACGCCCTCACCACCACCCTGCGCACGGCGTCCTGGCTCCTCCTCGCCCTGGGCCTGACGGTGGCCCTCGTCTCCTGGCTGACCGGCCGCTCCGGCCCCCGCCGGGAACCACCCGCCCCGGCGGCCGCCCCGGCCGGTGGTTCCCGGCAACCACCCGCCACCCTCCCTCGTCTTTGAGGGCGTCCTCGAGGGAGGATCCGGGCATCGCACCCGCGAGCGGAAGGCCGGAACGTTGGACACTGCGACTGCCGACCCGACAGCCACCGGGGACGGGCCGGGGCGGACGGGGGGACGGCGGCGGTTCGGCGCCTGGTGCGCGGGACCGCTGTTCGCCGGGGTGAGCGTGGTCGTCGGCTGCCGGACCGCCGACACCGACGGCATCACCCCCGTGCCCCAGCTCCTCGCCTTCCTCCCCTGGCTGCTCGTGCCCACGGCCGCCGGGCTGCTGTTCACCCTGGCCGCCCGGTGGTGGACCGGCGCGGTGTGGGGCGTGGCCCTGCTCGGACTGCTGGCCTGGTTCATCGAGCCGTACGGGAAGACCGGCGATCCCTCGGGGCCGCCCGTCGCCGAACTGCGGGTGCTGACCTCGAACGTCGAGTTCGGGCAGGCCACCGGCGCGCTGATCGACGCCGTACGCCGCGAGGAACCGGACGTCGTGTTCGTCCAGGAGTGCGAGTACACCTGCGACGCGGCGTTGCGGCGGGAGCTGACCGACGCCTACCCGCACCGGCAGGCGGTGGCGGGCGGCGGCTCCGAGGGCTCGGTCGTCCTCAGCCGTTTCCCGCTGCGTGCCACCGGCGGGGTCCCCGGCACCATGGGCATGCCCGGCGCCGTCGCCGACGTCGACGGGCACCCCGTACGGCTCCAGCTCGCGCACCCCATGCCGCCGCTGCCCGACCAGGTGGGCCTGTGGCAGCGGGAGCTCGGCCGGCTGCGGGACGCGGCCGCCGCCGACCGGGACACCCCGACCGTGCTCGCCGGGGACTTCAACGCCTCCCAGGACCACGCGGCCTTCCGGCGCATCCTCGACACCGGCCTGCGCGACGCGGCCCGCCTGGACGGCGCCGACCGGACCCCGACCTGGCCGTCCCGCACCGCCCCGGCCTTCGGCGCCCAGATCGACCACGTCCTGGTCTCGGAGGACTTCGCCGCGCGCCGGGCCCGCTTCCTCGACCTCCCCGACACCGACCACCGCGCCCTGGTCGTCGACCTGACCCTGCACGCCGGCCGGTGACGGACGTGCGGGCCGCCCCCGGAAGGGGACGGCCCGCACCCGCCGCACGATGCCCGCCGGAAGGAGCGGGCCGGTGTCCCGGCCCCTTCCCCTTCCGAACGCCGGGCCGGCGTCAGACGCCGATGTCGCGGCCGTCCGCGCGCCACACCGCGACCACGGCCGGGCGGACGTACGTGCCGGGCCCGTCGGGCCAGGTGCTGGCCGGCTGGTCGACCGTCGCCCCGTCCACCTCGCCCGGGTGCTGCACGGCGACCAGCACCCGCCGGTCCTGGATGACCGGACCACAGGTCTCCGCACCGTTCGGCACGGTCAGGAACTGCTTCAGCTCACCGCGCCGGTCGCCGCGCGTGGCGACGCCGAAGAGGCCGTCGTGGGAGCCGAGGGCGCTGCCGTCGGTGGAGATCCACAGGTTGCCGTGGTCGTCGAAGGCGACGTTGTCCGGGCAGGAGATCGGGCTGACGGAGTCCTTCGGGAACCCGGCGAAGTACGTCGCCGGGTCCTCCGGGTCACCGGCGACCAGGAACAGCGACCAGGCGAAGCTGGTGCTCTCCGGCCGGTTCCAGCGCTCGGTCAGCTCCAGGACGTGGCCGTGCTTGTTGGAGTTGCGCGGGTTGGCCTCGTCGGCGGCGGCGTAACCGGCCTTGCCGCGGTTGGAGTTGTTGGTGAGGGCCATGTAGACCTTGCCGGTGACCGGGTTGGGCTCGATGTCCTCGGGCCGGTCCATCTTGGTGGCGCCGACCTTGTCACCGGCGAGGCGCGTGAAGACGAAGACCTCCTCGGCGGTCATGCCCTCGACGTGCGAGACGGCGCCGTCGGCGGTGGCGGTGGCCAGCGGGATCCACTGACCGCCGCCGTCGAACTCGCCGTCCTTCGGGAGCTTGCCGGTGCCGTCGATCTCGATGGCCGGGGAGTCGCCGGTGAGCTTGGCGACGTACAGCGTGCCCTCGTCGAGCAGGGTCAGGTTGTGCTCGCGCGCCCAGCGGCTGTTGCCGTGCCGCATCCGCTTGCTGCCGACGAACTTGTAGAAGTAGTCGAACCGCTCGTCGTCACCCGAGTACACGACCGGGCGTCCGTCGTGCGTCAGCCGCACGGTCGCGCCCTCGTGCTTGAACCGGCCGAGCGCGGTGTGCTTGCGCGGGGTGGAGTCGGGGTCGTACGGGTCCAGTTCGACGACGTACCCGAAGCGGTGCACCTCGTTGGGCTCCTGGGAGACGTCGAACCGCTTGTCGAAACGCTCCCACTTGCGCTCGGTGGCGCCGGTGCCGATGCCGTACCGCTTGTCGGTGGCGCGGCTGCCGTTGGCGAAGTACTGGTTGAAGTTCTCCTCGCCGTGCAGGGTCGTGCCCCACGGGGTGGTGCCGCCGGCGCAGTTGTTGAGGGTGCCGAGCACCTTGGTGCCGCTCGGGTCGGCGGAGGTCTTCACCAGGTCGGACCCGGCGACGGGGCCGGTGAGCCGGAACTCGGAGGTGGCGGTGAGGCGACGGTTGAGCTGGTGCCGGCTGACGGGCGTCAGCCGGCCGGTGCGGCGCTCCTCCTCGACCGCGACCACCGCGAGCCCGTGCGCGGCCCAGGCGATCTCGACCTGCTCACGGGTGGGGTTGGCGGCGTCGTAGTCCCGGAACATGAGGACTTCGTCGGTGTACTCGTGGTTGGCGACGAGCAGCTGCCGGTCGCGCTCACCGCGCAGCGGCAGCAGGGCGAGGAAGTCGCAGTTGTACCCGAACTGCCCGGCCTGCGCCTTGGCGCTCTGCTTCTCCGGGTCGAAGGCGGGCGCGCCGCGCAGGATGGGCTCGCCCCAGCGGATGACGACGTTCTGCCGGTAGCCCTCCGGCACGGTCACGGCGTCGGCGGTGTTCGGCGCGACGGGCGTGAACCGCAGACCGCGGGCGCCCTTGGGCTTGTGGCCGTGCCCGTGGCCGCCCTTCCCGGCGGCGGGGGCCGCCTGCGCCTCGGGCGCGGCGGCGACACCGGCCGCTCCGGCACCGGCCGCGGCGACGGTCACGACGGCGGCGGCGCGCATCATGGAGCGGCGGCTGAGGGCGCCGGCGATGACGTCACCGACGTACTCGTTGGAGCTGGTGTTGGGCACCTCGTGGAAGCAGGCGTCACCACACCGGAAACGACAGGTCATGGCGGACCGGCCGCCGGGGTGGGAACCGGACGGTGTTCCGATCAGCGGCAGCAGCTTTCGCACGTTTTCTCTCCTTGGGTACCCGTGGTGTCAGCGCGACCGTAGGAGTACATACGTGCGGTAGCCGGGCGCCCGGATGAACGACGGGTGAACCTGCGGCAGCATCTGGGGAGTTGCGCCGGTCCGGATCGCGCCCTTGACATATACGATTCCGCAAACCCAGCCCTGCCCAAGATCACCCTTGCGGGCCGCTAACCTTACGTGTCCGTCCTGGCCAGGGATTGACGGGCATCAACCACGCGAAGGGTTGCGCACATGGGCATTCTCACTCTCCTGCGGAACGCGTTCGGCCGGTCACGCAAAGCGAGGCCCTCCGAAGCGGGAGGTGCGGCGGACGCCGCCGAGACGGCGAGTACGTCCCCGACGTCGCCCGCCCCGACGGAGCCGGCCCCGGAGCCCGCCGCGGCAGCCCCGAAGGTCCCGTCCCCGGCCCTCGAGCCCACCCCGTCGTCCCGCACGGCCTCCGTCCCGGAACCCCGCGAGGAACACGACCTGGTCTCCGCGGCCTTCGACAACGTCGCGGTCCCCAGGCCCACCCGATCGGACGACCCCTCGACCCCGGCCCCGGCCCCCACCCAGGAAGCCGAGGTACCCCCGACCTCCGAGCCCGAGACCACGACGGAGCCCGCGGCGAAGCCCGAGCCCGAGGCCACAGCGGAGCCCGAGGCGAAGCCTGAGGCTGCCACCGAGCCCGAGGCCACCACCGAAGCCGAGGCGAAGCCCGAGGCCGCCACCGAAGCCGAGCCGGAAGCCGCCCGAAAGACCGAGCCCGAAACCAGCGCGGCGGCCGAAGCCGAGCTGGAGACCGAGGCGGCAGTCGAGCCCGAGCCCGAGGTGAAGCCCGAGCCCGAAAAGGAGCCCGAGGCCGCCACCGAGACCGAGCCCGAGCCCGAGGCAAGTGCCGAGGCCGCGCCCGAGACCAGCACGGAAACCGAGCCCGAAGCCGGCACCGAGCCCGCGGTCGAACCCGAGGCGGAAGCCAAGGACGAGGCGGAAGCCAAGGTCGAGGCGGTTGCCGAGCAAGAGGCCGACGTCGAGGCGGAGCCCGAGGCCGAGGCCACGACGGAAGCCGAGCCCGAGGTGAAGCCCGAGCCCGAAAAGGAGCCCGAGGCCGCCACCGAGAACGAGACCGAGCCCAAAGCAAGTGCCGAGGCCGCGCCCGAGACCAGCACGGAAACCGAGCCCGAAGCCGGCACCGAGCCCGCGGTCGAACCCGAGGCGGAAGCCAAGGTCGAGGCGGTTGCCGAGCAAGAGGCCGACGTCGAGGCGGAGCCCGAGGCCGAGGCCGCGGCGGAGACCACGACGGAAGCCGAGCCCGAGGTGAAGCCCGAGCCCGAAAAGGAGCCCGAGGCCGCCACCGAGAACGAGCCGGAACCGGAGCCGGAAGCCAAGGCGGAACCGGAAACCGAGCCGGAGCCGGAGCCTGCCGCCGAGCCCGCAGCCGCCGACGGCGAGACCGCCCCGCAGGGGCCACCCGCACCCGACGACGAAAGCCGCACGGGCGGTGCGGGTGGGAACGAATCCCCCGCCGAAGGCGAAGCCGAGGCCGGACGCCCCGCCACCCCCGCCACGAAGCTCAGCAACACCACCCTCACCACCGCCTACAAGGCAGCCGGCGCCACCCTCGAAAAGCACAACCTCACCGGCACCCGCGCCAAGGTCTACCTCGTCCTCGACCGCTCCGCCTCCATGCGCCCGTACTACAAGGACGGCTCCGCCCAGGCCCTCGCCGAGCAGACCCTCGCCCTCGCCGCCCACGTCGACACCGAGGCCACCCTCCACGTCACGTTCTTCTCCACCGAACTCGACGGCACCGGCGAGCTGACCCTCACCGACCACGAGAACAAGATCGACGAACTGCACGCCGGCCTCGGTCGCATGGGCCGTACCAGCTACCACGCGGCCGTCGAGGCGGTCCTCGCCCGGCACGCCGAGGAGCCGGCCGGCACCCCCGCCCTGGTGGTCTTCCAGACGGACGGCGCGCCCGACGCCAAGACCCCCGCCACCCAGGCCCTCACCGACGCGGCGAAGAGCCACCCCACCGTCTTCTTCTCCTTCGTCGCCTTCGGCGAGCACGACAACAAGGCCTTCGACTACCTCCGCAAGCTGAAGACGGAGAACACCTCCTTCTTCCACGCGGGCCCCGCCCCCCGGGAGCTCACCGACAAGGAGCTCTACGAGGGCGTACTGGCGGCCTGGCGCCCGTAGCCGCCGGCCTCACCCCCTCTCCCCGGGGGGCGGGCGGACACCCCGTCCGCCCCCCGAAACGCGGGTGAGCCGACCTCCCCGGGACCAGTAGGATTTCGACCATGGCGGCCACTGGATCCGAGAAGCAGGGGGCGAAGGCGTACTACGTCTCGACCCCCATCTACTACGTCAACGACGCTCCTCACCTGGGCCACGCCTACACGACCGTCGCAGGCGACGTGCTCACCCGCTGGCACCGCCAGCGCGGCGAGAAGGTGTGGTACCTCACCGGCACGGACGAGCACGGTCAGAAGATCATGCGCACGGCCGAGGCGAACGGGGTCACCCCGCAGGCCTGGGCCGACAAGCTCGTCACGGAGGCCTGGAAGCCCCTGTGGGAGCACCTCGACATCGCGAACGACGACTTCATCCGCACCACGCAGAAGCGGCACACCGACCGCGTCCAGGAGTTCGTGCAGGACCTGTACGACAAGGGCGAGATCTACAAGGGCGGCTACGAGGGCCCGTACTGCGTCGGCTGCGAGGAGTACAAGCTCCCCGGCGAGCTGCTCGACGGCGAGGGCGAGTACGCGGGCCAGAAGCTGTGCCCGATCCACAAGAAGCCGGTGGAGATCCTCAGCGAGGAGAACTACTTCTTCAAGCTGAGCGAGTACGGCGAGAAGCTCCTCGCCCACTACGAGGCCAACCCGGGCTTCATCCAGCCGGAGTCCGCGCGCAACGAGGTCGTGAACTTCGTCCGCCAGGGCCTGCAGGACCTCTCCATCTCCCGCTCGACGTTCGACTGGGGCGTGCCGGTCCCGTGGGACGACAAGCACGTGATCTACGTGTGGGTCGACGCCCTGCTGAACTACGCCACCGCGGTCGGCTACAACGAGAACCCGGAGAAGTTCGAGGCCACCTTCCCGGCCGACGTCCACCTGGTCGGCAAGGACATCCTCCGCTTCCACGCGATCATCTGGCCGGCCATGCTGATGGCGCAGGGCCTCCCCCTCCCCGGGAAGGTCGCCGCGAACGGCTGGCTGATGGTCGGCGGCGAGAAGATGTCGAAGTCCAACCTGACCGGCATCAAGCCGCAGGACCTGACCTCGCACTTCGGCGTGGACGCGTACCGCTGGTACTTCCTGCGCGCGATCGCCTTCGGCCAGGACGGCAGCTTCTCCTGGGAGGACTTCTCCGCCCGCTACACCAGCGAGCTGGCCAACGACTACGGCAACCTCGCCTCCCGCGTCGCGGCGATGGTCGGCAAGTACTTCGGCGGCGAACTGCCGGCGTCGACGGCCGACGGTGACGCGGAGCGGGCGATCCACGACGGCCTGGCGAAGGCCGTCACGGAGGCGGACCGCCGCATCGGCGAGGAGCTGGACTTCCAGGGCGGCATCCTGGCGGTCTTCGACTTCGTGAAGCAGGTCAACGGCTACATCACGGAGCAGGAGCCCTGGAAGGTCGCGAAGGACGAGTCGCCGGAGGGCAGGGCCCGCCTGGCGACCATCCTCTACACCGCCGCGGAGTCCCTCCGCGCGGTGGCGGTCCTCCTCAACCCGGTCATGCCGGAGACCTCGCAGAAGCTCTGGGACTCCCTCGGCGCGGAGGCCGGCCTCGGCGCCCTGGCGGACCAGAAGGTCCAGGAGTCCGGCACCTGGGGCCTGCTCCCCGCCGGCTCCACGGTCACCAAGGGCGCGGTCCTCTTCCCGCGTCTCGAGGAGAAGCCGACCGCGTAGAACGCATTGCGTACGTACGTCCAGGGGCCCGGAAGCCGCGTGTTTCCGGGCCCCTGCGCGTAGCCCTCGGCGCACTACCGAAGACTTCGCCGACGAAAGCCTGTTCTCCGACCCCGACGCGCCTCTGCTGCCGTAGCTGCTCTCGAGGCCCAGAGCGGGAAGAACCCCGACAAGCCCGCCAGCTGGGCGTACTACGCCTCCTACATGCTCAACAAGTACCGGCTCCACATGACGACCGTTCTGCGGGACACACCGCAGAACATCGCCGACCCGATCGTCGAACTCATCGCACAAGGCCTGGGCAAGCACCCGGCCGCACACCTGTGGAGGAAACCGGTGGCCGTGGACCTCTCCTTCTACAAGTCCGACCTCTCCGAGGAAATCCGCGACGAGGGCCGAGCCGAGGGCCGTGCCGAGGACGTCCTGCACATCCTGAAAGTGCGCGGCATGGACATCCCGGAAGCGGTCCGGGAACGCGTTACCGGCTGCACCGACCTCGAGATCCTGCGCCACTGGCTCGAGCGTGCCATCACGGTCCCGACGGCCGAAGAGATCTTCGAAGACGAGTAGTCACGACTGCCCAAGGGGCCTCCCCGCGCTGCCTGCCGGGGAGGTGCGTCCTCGGACTGCCCGGCGGACGCCGTGAGGGGCCCGGGAACGCGTCCCGGGCCCCTCACGGTCCGTGGCGCGGCGGACCGCGCGGCATGGGTGCGCGAGGGCCGGGGGCTCGTGGTCTCCCGGCCCTCGCGCGTCTCGGGTGCTACTTGAGCACGCCCGCCCCCGTCGTCGTCGCCAGCGACGTCGGCAGGTTGCCCGCCGAGGCCTCCAGGCCCGTCGTGAGGGTGGGGGTCCAGTTGACCGTGGTCTTCAGGTCCTTGGACGAGGCGGCGTTGTAGGCGGCGACGAGGTCGGTCACCGTGCCGTTGACGAGGTTGCCGGAGCCCTTGACCGAGCCGGTGCCGTCACCGCTGAGCAGCTTGGCGGCCTTCGCGCCGGACGGCAGCTTCCAGTAGTTGTTCTCCGCGACGACCTGGGCCTTGGCACGGGAGTTGATGCTGTACTGCGGCGCGTACCCGTTGAGGGGCGTGACGTCGTAGTGGTTGTTGTAGATGTGGATCTGGCCGATGCGGGCCAGCGGGGCACGCTGCATGATGCCCTTCCACACGTTGTGGTGGATGGAGACGCGCAGCTTGCCGACGCTGTCGGTGTCGCTGCTGCCGATCAGCATCGTCTTGTCGTGGTTGGTGAACTGGTTGCGCGAGACGGTCACCAGGTCGGAGCCCTTGGTGATGTCGAGGGCGCCGTCGTGGATCTGGTACTCGCGGCCGAAGTACTTCGGGTTGGCGCTGTCGAAGTGCGGCGCGTCGGTGAACGTGTTGTGGTCCGCCCACACGTGGGTCGCGCCGCGCAGGGACACCGAGTCGTAGTTGGAGTTCCAGTTGCCGTCGTCGCCGTCGGTCGGGTCCCACTGCGGGAAGCAGTCCTCGGTGGCGGCGAAGGTCAGGTTGCGGACGATGACGTTGTCCACGTTCTGGATCTGGAGCATGGCACCGGTGAGACCCGCGTTCGTACCGGGGACACCCACGATCGTCGTGTTGGCGGGAACCTTGAGGACGATGTTCTTGCCCTGCTTGGCCTGGGCGGCGGCGCGCGCCGTCTCCTGGGTGCCGGAGGGCAGCTTGGAGCGGCCGTAGGTGGCCGGGTCGTAGGCCTTGAGGTAGGCCGACAGCGAGTAGCCGGTGCCGGAGGCGTAGTCGGCGCAGGTCAGCTTCTTGCCGCTGTCATCGGTGTTGGCGTCGATCATGCCGTTGACCTTGATGATGCGGGGCGTGGTGTCGGACACCGAGCCCAGCGCCTTCACGAGCTGCGCGCGGGTGGAGACGGTGAAGGTGTGGGCGGCGTCGGCCTTCGTGCCACCGGTGGTGCCCGTACCGGAGGACGCCCAGCCGTCCTTCGCGGCGAGCGTCTGGTGGTAGAGGTCCACCGTCCCGGCGTTGGCGTTCATCACGAAGACACCGGCGCCGGCGCCCGCGGCCACGACGGCCGCACAGACGACGGCGGCACGGCGGGAGCGGAGGGACCGGCGGTGGGAACGAGCAGCCACGAGGCTTCCTTACGGGGGGAGGAGCGGGGTTACGCCCTGTCAGTGGCCGCCGCCCGGCGAAGGGTTGCCGCGTGCGGAGATTTTTTCTCCCCGATGCCGGGCTCGTCGGCGAGGAGCGTGCCGATGCGGCCCACGCCGGGCGCGGTCCCCTTCCCGCGTCCCGAAGGGAAGCCGGCCGGGTAACGCGCTCGCTACAGCGGCGTCCCAGGACGGAGAGAAGCCTTCTCCCAGGCCCTTCCGTTTGCGAAGATCACGTGAAGGCGGCCGATGTCCGGCCGCCACCACTCACGTGGGGGGATTCCGTCCATGGCACTCTTCGGCAACGCGCACACCGTCGACCCGGCCCAGGCGCAGCAGGACTACGCCCGTCTGCTGGGCCACGGCGAGCAGGTGCACGCCGCGTTCCTGCTGATCCGCGACACCATACTCTTCACCGACCGCCGCCTGATCATGGTCGACAAGCAGGGCATCACCGGCAAGAAGGTGGAGTACCACTCCGTCCCGTACCGCAGCATCACCCACTTCGCGGTGGAGACGGCCGGCACCTTCGACCTGGACGCCGAACTGAAGATCTGGATCTCCGGTTCCCCCACCCCGATCCAGAAGACCTTCACCAAGGGCGTCGACATCTACGAGGTCCAGGCGATCCTCACCCAGTTCGTGGCGCGGTAACCGCTTCGCACCCCCGAACCACTCGCTTCACCGTTCCTTTACCGGCGTATAAGGTTTTGTCACCCGTGCGTGGAGATGTCGAACTGACGTCTGTCGCACGGGTGCGCGACTGCGGTCCTCACGTCTTCACGGGCCCGGCGCGTGCCCGAGTCCGCCCGTGTACCGAGGGAATGACGTGAAGCGCATCCTCATCCGCTCCGGGAAGAGCCCGTTCCGCGTCGCTTCCCCGACGGAGTTCATCCAGCAGGACCTGATCGGCACCAACACGGGCAACCTGATCTTCAGCGACTCCGCCCACAAGATGCTGTCGGCACCGGACACCGAGGTGACCTCCAACGGCATCAGGACCGATCCGTCGGCCCGCCGCGCGGCCGAGATCAACGAGCAGTACGACGTCTTCGTCGTCCCGCTCGCCAATGCCTTCCGGCCCACCTTCCGCGCCTCGCTGGACCGGCTCTCCACCCTGATCGAGCAGCTCACCATTCCGGTGGTGGTCTTCGGTGTCGGCGCCCAGGCCCCCGACGACTACGACACCGGCTGGCTCGGCCCGATGGAGGCGTCGGTCAGACGCTTCGCCTCCGCCGTCCTGGAGCGCTCCGCCTCCATCGGCGTCCGCGGCGAACTCACCGCCCGCTACCTGAACGACCTCGGTTTCAAGGACGTCGACATCATCGGCTGTCCGTCGATGTTCCTGTACGGCAGCACGTTCCCCGAGATCCGCGCCGTGGAGCTGACGGCCGACTCCCGCATCGCCGTCAACCTCTCACCGGACGCGATACCCGTCGGCGACATCTCCGGCATCGCCCGGCACGCCTGGGAACGCTACCCGCACCTGACGTACTACGCGCAGAACACCGACGACGCCGAGCTGCTGCTCTGGGGCGACACCTCGCCCGAGCGGGGCGTCGAGGACCCCTTCCCGCGCCACCTCAGCCACCCGCTGCTGCGCGAGAACAAGGTGCGCATGCCGCTCGACCCGGCGACCTGGATCGAGGAACTGCGTGGCTACGACTTCGCCTACGGCACCCGCATCCACGGCAACGTCGCCGCCCTGCTGGCGGGCACCCCGAGCGTCGTCCTCACGCACGACTCCCGCACCCTGGAGCTGTGCCGGTACTTCGACATCCCGCACCGGCAGCTCGACGGCCTGCCCGCCGGGACCGACCCGCGCGAGCTGTACGAGCAGGCGGACTTCTCGGCGATGCTCAAGGGCCACGGCGAGCGGTTCGACCGGATCGTCGCGTTCCTGGACCGCAACGGCCTGAAGAACACCTACACGCACGGCGACGGCGGCGCCGCCTTCGACGCCCGTATGGCGGAGCTGGAGCTGCCCGCGTCCATGCCGGTCTGGGACGGCTCGGACGACGGGCAGATGCGCTACCGCCTCAGCCGGCTGCGCGAGCAGATCACGGCGGCCGGGGAGCAGACGCGCAAGCAGGCCAAGGAGAGCAAGAACCTGCGCGGCAGGCTCGCCGAGGCCGAGGAGCGTGCCGACGAGACCGCGCGGAAGCTCGACACCCTCGCCCGGGAACTGGCCGCCACCCGCAAGGCGCTGACCGCCGTGGAGCGCAGGGTCACCGGTATCGACAAGCGCCTCCTGGTCCGCCTGGGCCCGGCCCTGCGCCGCCGCACCCGCAAGCTGCCGGGCAGCGGCAAGAACTGACGGCCGTACGGCGAAGGGGCCCGGAACCGACTCGGTTCCGGGCCCCTTCGCCGCTGTGCTGCCGGGGTTACTTCGGCTGAGGCTTGCGCACCGTCAGGTGCAGCTCCTTCAGACGGGCCTCCTCCAGCTCCGTCGGCGCGCCCATCATCAGGTCCTGGGCGTTGCCGTTGAGCGGGAAGGCGATGGTCTCGCGGATGTTGGGCTCGTCGGCGAGGAGCATGACGATGCGGTCCACGCCGGGCGCGATGCCGCCGTGCGGCGGGGCGCCGAAGCGGAACGCGCGGAGCATGCCCGCGAACTTCTCCTCGACCGTCTCGCGGTCGTAACCCGCGATCTCGAACGCCTTGAGCATGATCTCCGGCTCGTGGTTCCGGATCGCGCCGGAGGACAGCTCGACACCGTTGCAGACGATGTCGTACTGCCAACCGAGGATGTCCAGCGGGTCCTGGGTCTCCAGGGCCTCCAGGCCGCCCTGCGGCATGGAGAACGGGTTGTGCGAGAAGTCGATCGCGCCGGTCTCCTCGTCCTTCTCGTACATCGGGAAGTCGACGATCCAGCAGAAGCGGAAGACGTTCTCCTCGAAGTGACCGGAGCGCTTGGCGGCCTCGACCCGCACCGCGCCCATGATCTTGGAGACCTCGTCGAACTCGCCCGCGCCGAAGAACACCGCGTGGCCGGCGGTCAGCGAGAGCCGCTTGGTCAGCTCGGCGACGTTCTCCTCGGTGAGGAACTTCGCGATCGGGCCGGTCAGCGAGCCGTCCTCGCCGACGCGCACCCACGCCAGGCCCTTCGCGCCCTGGGAGACCGCGTAGTCGCCGAGCTGGTCGAAGAACTTGCGCGGCTGGCCGGAGACGTCCGGCACCGGCAGGGCGCGTACGTGCTTGCCGGCGAAGGCCTTGAACTCCGAGCCCTCGAAGATGTCGGTGATGTCGACGAGCTCCAGGCGGGCGCGCAGGTCCGGCTTGTCGGAGCCGTACTTGAGCATCGCCTCGCGGAACGGGATGCGCGGGAACGGGGACGTCACATGACGGCCGTTGCCGAACTCCTCGAACAGCTCGGTCATCAGCTTCTCGATCGGCTGGAAGACGTCCTCCTGCTCGACGAAGCTCATCTCCACGTCGAGCTGGTAGAACTCACCCGGCGAGCGGTCCGCGCGGGCGTCCTCGTCACGGAAGCAGGGCGCGATCTGGAAGTAGCGGTCGAAGCCGGAGATCATCAGCAGCTGCTTGAACTGCTGCGGCGCCTGCGGCAGCGCGTAGAACTTGCCCGGGTTCAGGCGCGAGGGGACGACGAAGTCACGGGCGCCCTCCGGGGAGGTGGCGCTCAGGATCGGCGTCGCCATCTCGTTGAAGCCCAGCGCCGTCATCTTCTGGCGGATCGCCGAGATGACCGACGTACGCAGCAGGATGTTGCGGTGCATGCGCTCGCGGCGCAGGTCCAGGAAGCGGTACTCCAGGCGCCGCTCCTCGTTGACGCCGTCCTCGGCGTTGATCGTGAAGGGGAGCGGGGCGGCGGCGCCCAGCACCTCGACCGCGGAGACCTCGACCTCGACCTCACCGGTCGGCAGCTCGGGGTTGACGTTCTCCGTGCCGCGCGAGACGACCTTGCCGTCGACGCGGACCACGGTCTCCTTGGAGAGCTTGTCCAGCGCGTCGTACGCCTCGGTGCCCGGGCGGGCCACGAGCTGCGTGATGCCGTAGTGATCGCGCAGATCGATGAAGAGGATGCCGCCCAGGTCGCGCCGATTGTGCAGCCAGCCACTCAGCCGGACGTCGGTGCCGACGTCAGAGGCGCGGAGCTCGCCGCAGGTGTGGGACCTGTACCGATGCATCGTCGTTCATCCAGCCTTCGCGGATCGGGGTCGTCGTTTCACGTGAAACTCCCCCCAAGCCTACCGGCCGGCCCAAGATCGCTTCTCCGTCATTACCGGCGGGACGCAGTGGCAGTTTTCGACACCATCTTCATAAAGTGGTCCAATGCGTACTGGTGACCCCCTGCCCGCCCTGGGGGACGTCCTCGCCGCCCTCGACACCGGCCTGTGGCACTGGGACACCGCGGCCGGGCTGGTCACGGTCGACGCCGTGACGGCACGGCTGCTCGGGCTGCCCGCGGAACAGATCACCCTCACGGAGGCCCAGATCCGCGCCCGGCTGCACCCCGTCGACTGGAACGAGATCACCGGAGTGGTCCAGCTCGCCGTCGCCGAGGGCACTCTCGCCGAGGTACGGATCCGGATCATGGACGACCAGAACCGAGTCGTCCGGGTGGTGCGCAGCCGCTCCAAGCCCTCCTTCGACCGTGCCCGCAAGGCGTACGTCCTGACCGGCAGCCTCCAGGAGGTCGCCGAGCCCGCGCCGGGCACGCCCGCCGGGCGCAGCGCGGTCACCGGCGACTGGCGGCGCTCCCGGGAGGCGTTCCTGCTGGACGCGGGCCGGGCGCTGGCGGAGGCGAGGTCGACCCAGGAGGTGCTGCGGGTCGCGGCCAACCTGTCGATGCCGGGCTTCTCACCGGACGGACTGGCCGTGTTCGGCGTGGAGGGCGACCGGCTCACGATCATCGGCCACCACGGGCACGAGCCCGGTTCCGACCACCCGTTCACCTACATGCCGCTGGACACGGACTACCCGGCCGCCGAGGTGGTGCGCACGGGCCGCGCGGTCTACCTCTCCTCCCCGGAGGAGTACAAGGCCCGCTACCCGCTCACCTGGCCGCTCGCCCAGCGCTTCGGACGGCAGTCCTGGGCGTTCCTGCCACTGACCGCGTCCGGCCGCACGATGGGCGCCTGGCTGGCGGCCTTCGCCTACCCGGTCGCGTTCACCCCCGACGAGCGTTCCGTGCTGACCACGGTCGCCCGGATGCTGGCACAGGCGCTGTCCCGCGCGGGCACCGCCGAGAGCGAGCGGGCGCTGAGCGAGGGCCTGCAGCGCACGATGCTGCCGAAGCTCGGCCCGAGCATCCCGGGCATGAGCATCACCGCCCGCTACGTCCCCACCGGCGGCGGCCTCCAGGTCGGCGGCGACTGGTACGACGTGATCCCGCTGCCCTGCGAACGGTTCGCGCTGGTCATCGGGGACGTCCAGGGCCATGACGTGCGGGCCGCGGGGCTGATGGGCCAGCTGCGGATAGCCCTGCGGGCGTACGCCTCGGAGGGGCACCGCCCCGACGCCGTGCTGTCCCGCGCCTCCCGCTTCCTGCACGGGATCGGCGAGACGGACCCCACCGAGCTGCGCTTCGCGACCTGCCTGTACGTCGAGGTCGACCCGGTGAGCGGAGTGCTGGAGGCCGCCCGCGCCGGGCATCCGGAACCGGTGATCCGCATGGCCGACGGAACGGTGCTGGCCCGGCCGACGGCGGGCGGACTGCCGCTGGGCATCGATCCGAACGCCGACTATCCGACCACCCGGTTCGTCCTGGAGGCCGGCGAAACGCTGCTGGTCTGCACGGACGGGCTGATCGAGACCGGCGGCCACGACCTGGAGACCGGCTGGCAGCGGCTGCGCACCCTCCTGGAGGAGCACAAGGGCACCCAGGAGGAACTGGCCGACGCCCTGGTCCAGGCGGTGCACGGCCCCTCCTCGCACCACACCACCGGCCCGCTCGCCGACCGCCGCGAGGACGACATCGCCATGATGCTGCTGTGCCGGCAGGGCGAGGGGTGCGGCTGCGGCGCGGAGACGGACACGGTGCGGCCTCCCGTGCGCCGCACGATGCTGACGGTGGCGCAGGCCGAGCCCGAGCGCGTCTCGGTGGCCCGGCAGCAACTGCGCGAGCTGCTGCACGACTGGTCCTCGCCGGACCAGGTGGACTCGGCGGTGCTGCTGCTGTCGGAGATGCTCACCAACGTCCTCGTGCACACCGACACCGACGCCCTGCTGCTCGCCGAGGTCACCGACGGGCGGGACGGCCGCCGGATGCGCGTCGAGGTCACCGACTCCGGCGACGACCTGCCGCACCTGCGCAGACCGGGCGAGCTGGCGTCCTCCGGACGCGGCCTGGTCCTGATCGAACTCCTCTCCCACGCCTGGGGCATCGCCCCGCGCGGCACGGGCAAGAGCATCTGGTTCGAGCTGTACGAGACCGAGGGGTCCGGTCCCCGCTGAACGGCCCGGGCCGGTGGCTCAGCCGGCGAAGGGATTCCCGTGCCCGGGAATCCGGCCGCCCGGCGGCAGGTACCGCAGCCGGCCGTTCGGGTCGGTGACCGGCGTGAAGCCGGCGGCCCGCAGGAGGGCGGCGCACCTGGCCCTGAACCGTCGGTTGGCGGCGAATCCGACCGGCAGGAGGGCCATCACCGCGGCCCAGACGACACCGGCGAGGACCACGGCCACGGCGCCCGTGCCGAACGCGAAGCCGATGGTCAGGGCGAGCGGAACGGCGCAGAAACCCGTGAGCAGGATCAGCTGCCTGTCGGTGTACATGGTGGTGATGTCGAAGGTGATGCGGGCCTTGAGGAGCTCGACCGCATCCGGTGCGAGGCGCGGCAGCTCGCCGCCGTCGGCGGCCCTCGGATAGCGCGCCCGGTTCCGCGCGGCCCGCGCGCGGGCCTCGGGGGCGGGGTCGGGCACGATCAGGACGACGTACTGGTTGCCCTGGGGCCCACCGCCCTGCCGTACATCCGCGTACTCGTATCCGAACTTCTGGGCCATGGCGGCGCACCGGGCGAGCTTCGTCGTGGTCGCCACGGCGCTGGTGACCCGTACGGGCTCCCCGCTCTCCATCTGCCGCAGCATCTTCCGTATCCGGCGCTCACCCATCGGTGTCCTGCCCCCTCACCCGTGACCCGGCCGCGTACGGACATCATCGTGTCCGTGCGCGGCCGGGATCACTGCCGGATGCGGGCAGTCTTCAGGCGCCGTCGTTGCCGACCGCCGGTCCGTCCTCGGACATGCCGTGCACGGCCGGGATCGTTCCGAGCCGGCCCTTCTGGAAGTCCTCGAAGGCCTGCTGGAGCTCGTCGCGGGTGTTCATCACGAACGGGCCGTAGTGGGCCATCGGCTCACGGATCGGCTTGCCGCCCAGCAGCACGACCTCCAGGTCCGGGGTGTGCGAGTCCTGCTTCTCGTCCGCGCGGACGGTCAGCGAGGAACCCGCGCCGAAGACCGCGGTCTGGCCCAGGTGGACCGGACGCCGCTCGGCACCGACCGACCCGCGCCCGGCCATGACGTACGCCAGACCGTTGAAGTCCTCCCGCCACGGCAGGGTGATCTCCGCACCCGGCGCCAGCGTCGCGTGCACCATCGTGATCGGCGTGTGCGTGATGCCGGGACCCTCGTGGCCGTCCAGCTCACCGGCGATGACGCGCAGCAGCGCGCCGCCGTCGGGGGAGGTGAGCAGCTGGACGGAGCCGCTGCGGATGTCCTGGTAGCGCGGGGCCATCATCTTGTCCTTGGCGGGCAGGTTCACCCACAGCTGGAGCCCGTGGAAGAGTCCGCCGGACATGACGAGCTGCTCCGGCGGCGCCTCGATGTGAAGCAGACCGCTTCCGGCTGTCATCCACTGGGTGTCGCCGTTGGTGATGGTGCCGCCACCGCCGTTGGAGTCCTGGTGGTCGAAGATCCCGTCGATGATGTAGGTGACGGTCTCGAAGCCGCGGTGCGGGTGCCAGGGCGTCCCCTTCGGCTCCCCCGGCGCGTACTCCACCTCACCCATCTGGTCCATCATGATGAACGGGTCGAGATGGCGGTAGTTGATCCCGGCGAACGCCCGGCGCACCGGGAAGCCCTCGCCCTCGAAACCGCTCGGCGCGGTCGTGACGGTGAGCACGGGACGTGCCACGGCGTCGGCGGGCGCGGTCACGCGGGGCAGCGTCAACGGGTTCTCGACGGTCACTGCAGGCATGTCGGTACCTCCTCGGGTACGCCCACTTTAGTTGAGCGTTGAACTTCTTGCCACCCGGAACAGAGAAAACCCGGAGGGAATTCCCTCCGGGCCCGGCATCAGGAGCGGCGCGGGTCGGCCGCCCGCGCAGCCATGGCTTCAGCCGTACATACGGCGCATCGCGAACTCGACCATCTGCTCCACGGCCTTCGCGTCGAACACCATCCGGTGCTCGCCCTCCATGTCGAGCACGAAGCCGTACCCCGTGGGCAGCAGGTCGATCACCTCGGCGCCGGTGATCACGAAGTACTTGGACTCCTTGCCCGCGTACCGCCGCAGCTCCTTGAGGGAGGTGAACATCGGGATCACCGGCTGCTGGGTGTTGTGCAGGGCGAGGAATCCGGGGTTGTCGCCGCGCGGGCAGTAGACCTTGGAGGTGGCGAAGACCTGCTGGAAGTCCTCGGCCGCCATCTGCCCGGTGGTGAACGCGCGCACCGCGTCGGCGAGCGAGGGCGCGGACGGCTCCGGATACAGCGGCGCCTGCTGCCCGTACCCGCCCTGCATCTGCTGCTGCGGCGGGACGTAACCCTGCTGTGCCCCTGCGCTCTGGTCGTAGCCGTACATGCCGCACAGACTACTGATCCGACGGGAGGGCTGGGTCACAGATGTCCGGATCGGGGTTGCTTCTTATTACCGACGGGTAGCATCATCGGAGCTACTTGCCGGTACGTGAATCACGTGAATCAGTTGCGAGGAGTCAGTGCCTCGCCGATACCTCTCTAACGGAGCCGTCGCCATGGGGCACTACAAGTCGAATCTCCGCGACATCGAGTTCAACCTCTTCGAAGTACTCGGGCGCGACAAGCTGTACGGCACGGGTCCGTTCGACGAGATGGACGTCGACACCGCGAGGAGCATCCTCGACGAGCTGACCCGGCTCGCGGAGAACGAGCTGGCCGAGTCCTTCACGGACGCCGACCGCAACCCGCCGGTGTTCGACCCCGAGACCAGCACCGCGCCGGTCCCGGCGTCCTTCAAGAAGAGCTACCAGGCCTTCATGGACTCCGAGTACTGGCGCCTGGGCCTGCCCGAGGGCATCGGCGGCACGACGGCTCCCCCGTCGCTGATCTGGGCGTACGCGGAGCTGATCCTGGGCGCCAACCCGGCCGTGTGGATGTACTCCTCCGGCCCGGCCTTCGCCGGGATCCTGCACGACGAGGGCAACGAGACGCAGAAGAGGATCGCGCGGATCGCCGTCGAGAAGCAGTGGGGCTCCACCATGGTCCTCACCGAGCCGGACGCCGGCTCGGACGTGGGCGCGGGGCGCACCAAGGCGGTGCAGCAGGAGGACGGCTCCTGGCACATCGAGGGCGTGAAGCGGTTCATCACCTCCGGTGAGCACGACATGTCGGAGAACATCCTCCACTACGTGCTGGCCCGTCCCGAGGGCGCCGGACCCGGCACCAAGGGCCTGTCCCTCTTCCTCGTCCCGAAGTACCTCTTCGACGTCGAGACCGGTGAGCTGGGCGAGCGCAACGGCGTCTACGCCACCAACGTCGAGCACAAGATGGGCCTGAAGGCCTCCAACACCTGCGAGATGACCTTCGGCGACCGGCACCCCGCCAAGGGCTGGCTGATCGGCGACAAGCACGACGGCATCCGCCAGATGTTCCGCATCATCGAGTTCGCCCGCATGATGGTCGGCACGAAGGCGATCTCCACGCTGTCGACGGGCTACCTCAACGCGCTGGAGTACGCCAAGGAGCGCGTCCAGGGCCCCGACCTGGCGAACTTCATGGACAAGAGCGCGCCCAAGGTCACCATCACCCACCACCCCGACGTGCGCCGCTCGCTGATGACGCAGAAGGCGTACGCGGAGGGCATGCGCGCCCTGGTGCTGTACACGGCGTCGGTGCAGGACGCGATCGCGGTGAAGGAGGCGGCGGGCGAGGACGCGAAGTCCGAGCACGCCCTCAACGACCTGCTGCTGCCGATCGTCAAGGGCTACGGCTCCGAGAAGGGCTACGAGCAGCTCGCCCAGTCGCTGCAGACCTTCGGCGGCTCCGGCTTCCTGCAGGAGTACCCGATCGAGCAGTACATCCGGGACTCCAAGATCGACACCCTCTACGAGGGCACCACCGCGATCCAGGGCCAGGACTTCTTCTTCCGGAAGATCGTCCGCAACCAGGGCGCGGCGCTGAACTCGCTCGCCGAGGACATCAAGAAGTTCCTGGCGCTCGGCGAGGGCGGCGAGGAGCTCGGCACGGCCCGCGAGCACCTGGCCAGGGCGGCCGTCGAGCTGGAGGCCATCGTCGGCCTGATGCTCACCGACCTCGCGGCCACCGAGCAGGACGTCAGGAACATCTACAAGGTGGGCCTGAACACCACCCGCCTGCTGATGGCCTCCGGTGACGTGATCGTCGGCTACCTGCTCCTCAAGGGCGCGGCGGTCGCCGCCGAGAAGCTCCCGACGGCCTCCGCCAAGGACAAGGCCTTCTACACCGGCAAGATCGCCGCGGCGAAGTTCTTCGCGGCCGACGTCCTGCCCGGCGTCACCCTGGCCCGCAAGGTCGCCGAGGGCGTCGAGCTGGACCTGATGGACCTGGACGAGGCGGCGTTCTAGCCCCTTCCGGGACCTCCCGGGACCCTCCCGGACCTCCCGGGACAGACCCCACGAGATCCAGCCGGACCCCGCCCGAGGGCCCGCTCCCGTACCGGGAAGCGGGCCCTCCCGCTCGTTAAGGTGAACCCATGAGCGCACCCTCCCGCTTCGACCGCGGCCACACCGACGACCTGATGTCCTTCCTGGCGGCGAGTCCCACGCCGTACCACGCCGTGGCGAACGCCGCCGAGCGGCTGGAGAAGGCGGGCTTCCGGCAGGTCGCGGAGACGGACGCCTGGGACGGGTCGTCGGGCGGCAAGTATGTACTGCGCGGCGGCGCGATCATCGCCTGGTACGTCCCCGAGGGCGCGGACGCGCACACCCCCTTCCGGATCGTCGGCGCCCACACCGACTCCCCCAACCTGCGCGTGAAGCCCCGGCCCGACAGCGGGGCGCACGGCTGGCGCCAGGTGGCCGTGGAGATCTACGGCGGACCGCTGCTCAACTCCTGGCTCGACCGCGACCTGGGCCTGGCCGGCCGGCTGACCCTGCGCGACGGCTCCACCCGCCTGGTCGACGTCGACCGTCCCCTGCTGCGGGTCCCCCAGCTCGCCGTCCACCTGGACCGCTCGGTCAACACCGACGGCCTCAAGCTCGACAAGCAGCGGCACATGCAGCCGGTGTGGGGCATGGGCGACGACGTGCGCGACGGCGACCTGATCGCCTTCCTGGCGGAGACCGCCGGGATCCCGTCCGGCGAGGTCACCGGCTGGGACCTGATGGTGCACTCCGTCGAGCCGCCCGCCTACCTGGGCCGCGACCGCGAGCTGGTGGCCGGTCCGCGCATGGACAACCTGCTCTCCGTGCACGCCGGCACGGCCGCGCTCGCCGCCGTGGCGGGCCGGGGCTCCGCCCTCTCCCACATCCCCGTCCTCGCCGCCTTCGACCACGAGGAGAACGGCTCCCAGTCCGACACCGGCGCGGACGGCCCGCTGCTCGGCGGCGTCCTGGAGCGTTCGGTGTTCGCGCGCGGAGGCTCGTACGAGGACCGGGCGCGTGCCTTCGCCGGCACCGTCTGCCTCTCCTCCGACACCGGTCACGCCGTCCACCCCAACTACGCGGAGCGGCACGACCCGACGCACCACCCGCGCGTCGACGGCGGCCCCCTCCTCAAGGTGAACGTCAACAACCGGTACGCCACGGACGGTTCCGGTCGGGCGGTCTTCGCGGCGGCCTGCGAGAAGGCGGACGTCCCCTTCCAGTCCTTCGTGTCCAACAACGCGATGCCGTGCGGCACCACCATCGGCCCGATCACCGCGGCCCGGCACGGCATCCGGACCGTCGACATCGGCGTGGCGATCCTGTCGATGCACAGCGCCCGCGAACTGTGCGGCGCGAAGGACCCGTTCCTGCTGGCGAACGCCCTCGTCGCGTTCCTCGACGGCTAGTCAACTGCCGTACGGCGCATGGGTGGCGCCCGCCCGGGTACCCGGTCCGCACCGGAAACACCGGACAGGGAGGCGACACTCATGGGCCTCGGCGGATGCATCATCCTCATCGCCGTGGGAGCAATCCTCACGTTCGCGACCGACTGGGACATGCAGGGTGTCAACCTTGACCTGGTCGGCGTCATCTTCATGATCGTCGGTCTGATCGGCGTCGCGACCTTCAGCAGCATCGCCCGGCGCAGGCGGGTCGTGGTGCCCCCCGCCACCCCGGTCGTCGACGACACCCGCCCGCACCACACCCGCGACGGCTACAGCGACGGGTACGGGGTCTGACCGGACATCCGCCACACCGAAGGGCGCGGGAGAGGAGTTCCCGCGCCCTTCTTCTCTCGCTCTTCCCCGCTGCGCCGTCGTGGTGCGGCCGAGCAGTCCTCCGGCCGTCAGCCGAGCGCGTGCCCCGTCGTCGTGTCCACGTGGGCCGGGACCTCGTCGTGGCGGTCGCCGGTGGTGACGGTGCCGGTGGGCTCGAAGAGGAGGATCGCGGTGGGCACGGGGGCGTGGGGCTTGTGCTCGACGCCGCGGGGGACCGTGAACACGGAGCCCTTCGGGAGGACGACCGTGCGCTCGCCGGACGGCTCGCGCAGGGCGATGCGCAGTTCGCCGTCGAGGACGAGGAAGAACTCGTCGGTGTGGTCGTGCGCGTGCCAGACGTGCTCGCCCTCCACCTTGGCGACGCGTACGTCGTAGTCGTTGACGGCGGTGACGATGCGGGGGCTCCACTGCTCCGCGAAGGAGTCGAGGGCCCGGTCGAGGGAGATGGGTTCCTGTGCCATGCCGTCAGCGTCGGTGATGCGCCGGCACCGGGCCAGTGCTAGAAATCGCGCATGCCGCAAGGATCCTCTCAGCCCCCGCGCACCCACCGCGTCGCCGTGATCGTCGACGAGGGCACCAACCCGTTCGAGGTCGGCGTGGCCACCGAGCTGTTCGGGCTGCCCCGGCCCGAACTGGGCATGCCGTGCGCGCCGTACCGGGTGGCCCTGTGCACCCCCACGCCCGAAGTGCCCATGAACCATCGGTTCTTCACGATGACCGGCGTGGCGGGGCTGGACGCCGTGGACGAGGCGGACACCCTCGTCGTGCCCGGGCGGCCGGACAACGTCGTACCGCGCGGGGAGGCGGTCCTCGACGCGATCCGGCGCACCCACGCGCGGGGCGCCCGTGTCGTCAGCTTCTGCACCGGCACCTTCGCCCTCGCCGAGGCGGGCCTGCTCGACGGGCGCCGCGCCACGACGCACTGGATGTGGGTGGACTCCTTCCGGGAGCTGCACCCGAAGGTGCTGCTGGAGCCGGACGTGCTGTTCGTGGACGACGGGGACGTCCTCACCGCCGCGGGCAGCTCCGCCGCGCTGGACCTGGGACTGCACCTGTGGCGCCGGGACCACGGTGCCGAGGTCGCCAACGCGGTCTCCCGGCGCCTGGTGTTCGCCGCGCACCGGGACGGCGGGCAGCGGCAGTTCGTGGAGCGTCCGGTCCCTCCGGTGCCGGACGAGTCGCTGGGCCCGCTGCTGGCCTGGGCGCAGGAGCACCTGGACGAGCCGCTGACGGTGGCGGACCTCGCGTCCCGCGCGGCGGTGAGCCCGGCCACCCTGCACCGGCGGTTCCGCGCGCAGCTCGGCACGACACCGCTCGCGTGGCTGACCGGTGAGCGCGTGGCGCTGGCGTGCCGGCTCATCGAGCGGGGGGAGCAGCGGCTGGACGTGGTGGCCGCGCGCAGCGGTCTGGGGACGGCGGCGAACCTGCGGGCGCGGCTGCGGCGCGGGACGGGACTCAGCCCGTCGGCCTACCGGCGGCGTTTCGGGACGCTCGGCGGGGAAGCCCTCGTGCCATGAGATTCCTTGTGCGGGACCGGATCCTCGGGATCGGGGACGACTACTGGATCGAGGACGACCGCGGCAACAAGGTCTTCCTCGTCGACGGCAAGGCGATGCGGCTGCGGGACACCTTCGAGCTGAAGGACGCCGAGGGACACGTCCTCATCGACATCCGGGAGAAGATGCTCGCCCTGCGGGACACGATGGTGATCGAGCGCGGCGGGGAGCCGCTGGCGACGGTCCGGCGCAAACGGCTGTCGCTGCTGCGCAACCACTACCGGGCGGCGCTGGCGGACGGCGGCACCGAGCTGGACGTCAGCGGCCGGATCCTGGACCGGGAGTTCGCCGTCGAGTACGACGGCGAACTGCTCGCCGTGATCTCCCGGCGCCTGCTGACCGTACGGGACACCTACGCCGTCGACGTCGTGCGCGAGGACGCGGACCCGGCGCTGCTGATCGCGGTGGCGGTGTGCGTGATCCACCTGGCGGAGAAGGAGCGGGAGGAGTAGGGGCCGCCCGGATCAGCGGCGGGGGCGGTCCAGGCCCAGGACGCGGTCCTTGAGGGCCGGGAAGCGTTCGCGGGTGCCCGCCACCGTCGTGGGGTCGAAGTCGACCGTGAGGACCTCCTCGCCGGGGCCCGCCTCCGCCAGGACCTCGCCCCAGGGATCGACCACGATCGAGTGACCCGCCTGCGGAACCCCCGCGTGCGTCCCGGCCGTTCCACACGCGAGGACGAACGCCTGGTTCTCCACCGCCCGCGCCCGGGCCAGGAGCGTCCAGTGGGACCGGCGGCGCTCCGGCCAGCCCGCCGGGACGACGAGGGTCTCGGCGCCGGCGTCGACGAGGCCGCGGAAGAGTTCGGGGAAACGGAGGTCGTAGCAGGTCGCCACACCGACGACGGTGTGCGGCAGACGGACGGTCACCAGTGCGTCGCCCGCCCCCATCAGCACGGCCTCGCCCTTGTCGAAGCCGAAGCGGTGGATCTTGCGGTAGGCGGCGGCCAGGTCACCGGAGGGGGAGAGGACGAGGGAGGTGTTGTAGAGGGTGCCGTCGGGGTCCCGTTCCGGGATCGATCCCGCGTGCAGCCACACGCCCGCGTCACTCGCGGCCTTGGCCATCGCCTCGAAGGTCGGCCCTTCGAGCGGTTCCGCCTCGTCGGCGAACCCCTCGTACGCGAACGCGCCCGTGGTCCACAGTTCCGGAAGCACGACGAGATCGGCCCCGGCCTGATCCCGTACCATCCCGGCGACCCGGAGCCGACGCGATTCGGTCGATTCGTCCTCGTTCACGGCGACTTGGAGCAAGGAAGCGCGCACACTACCACCGTCCTGGCGTTCGGCCCGCGCACACGGGCCTACGATCGTCACACGAAAGCACTGCCGGGGTGCCTCACAGCAGCGTAACTTAGCGTCCCGAGACACCCGCCGAGTGCAGCCACCGCCCACTGGCACCGCCGCCACAACCTGCCCGTGTACCGACCGCCGAGGGGTCCCGTTTCCGTGAGCCTGCATCCCACCCTCCAGCCCTACGCCGACGCCTGGACCCACTCCATCGAGGCGATATCCGAGCTGGTGCAGCCGCTCCCGGAGGCCGACTGGAACCGGCGGACGCCGTGCCCGGGCTGGTCGGTCCGCGACGTCGTCTCGCACGTCATCGGCCTGGACTCCGAGATGTACGGCGACCCCCGCCCCATCCACACGCTGCCGCGCGACCTGTTCCACGTCACCAACGACCACCAGCGGTACATGGAGATGCAGGTCGACGTGCGCCGCCACCACACGGCGCCGGAGATGACCTCCGAGCTGGAGCTCATGATCATCCGCCGCAACCGCCAGCTGCGGAACGAGAACCGCGAGCCCGGCACCACCGTGCGCGGCCCGCTCGGCACGGAGCTGACGCTGGAGGAGTCCATGCGCCGGCACGCCTTCGCCGTGTGGGCGCACGAGCAGGACCTGCGCACGGCCCTCGGCCGCCCCGGCAACCTCGACTCCCCCGGCGCGCACGTCGCCCGTGACGTGCTGCTCGCCGAGCTGCCGCGCGTGGTCGCCGAGCTCGCGCAGGCGCCGCGCAGCTCGGCCGTGGTCATCGACGTCCACGGTCCGGTGGAGTTCCTGCGCACGATCCGCGTCGACATCCAGGGCCGGGGCACCCTGGAAACGGCCCCGGCCCTCGGCCCGGCCGCCTCCCTCGCCCTCGACTGGGAGACCTACGTCCGCCTGGCCTGCGGCCGGGTGACGGCGGAAGCGGTGGCGGACCGGGTGAAGACGGAGGGCGACCAGGACCTGGCGGCGGCGATCCTGAGGTACTTCGCGGTCACCCCGTAGTAGTCGCGGGCAATCGTGCCGCAGGGCGGCACGGGTGGGCGCGACGGCACCCGGCAAGCGCCGGCCGCGCGACCCACCCCGCCCGGCAACAACACCGGGCGCCTACACAGGCACGTGCACCGAACTCACCCGGCTCGCGACCGTCCGCTCCCGCTCCGCCCGAGCCGCCCGCCTCCGCAGCCGCAGGATCTGGGTGACACCCAACACCTGCAGCACGAACACGGACGAGAAGGCGACGGCGTAGTCGTCCCCCGTCGCGTCCAGCAGCACCCCGACCGCGAACAACGTCGTCATGGAAGCCACGAAGCCCCCCATGTTCGTGATCCCCGACGCCGTCCCCTGCCGCTCGGCCGGATTCGCCGGCCGCGCGAAGTCGAACCCGATCATCGACGCCGGCCCACAGGCCCCCAGCACCGCGCACAACACCACCAGCAGCCACATCGGCGCCGTGTCCGCCGGATGGACCAGTGTGGCCGCCCACACCACTGCCGTCGCTCCCACCGTCCCCAGCGCCAGCGGCAGCCGCGCCCCGTGGTGCCGGGCGATGATCTGGCCGTACACGAGCCCGAAGACCATGTTGGACAGCACGACGAGGGTGAGCAGCTCACCGGCGGTCGCCCGGGACAGCCCCTGCGCCTCCACCAGGAACGGCATGCCCCACAGCAGCAGGAACATCATCGCCGGGAACTGGGTGGTGAAGTGCACCCACAGCCCGAGCCGCGTCCCCGGCTCCCGCCAGGAGGCGGCGATCTGACGGCGTACGTAGGCGGCGCCCTGGTGCGGGACCGGCTCCGGCTCGTGACCCTCGGGGTGGTCCTTGAGGAAGAACAGGAGCAGCACGAACACCACGGCACCGGCGAGCGCGCTGCCCGCGAACGCCGCCGTCCAGCCGATGCCGTGCAGCAGCCGGGACAGGACCAGCGTGGAGACGAGGTTGCCCGCCATGCCGACCAGCCCCGCCATCTGCGCGATCAGCGGCCCGCGCCGGGCCGGGAACCACCGGGTGCCCAGCCGCAGCACGCTGATGAACGTCATCGCGTCGCCGCAGCCGAGCAGCGCCCGCGAGGCGAGCGCCGTGCCGTACGACGGTGAGAACGCGAAGCCCAGCTGCCCGGCCGTGAACAGCACGATTCCGATGCCCAGCACCTTCTTGGTGCCGAGCCGGTCGACCAGCAGCCCGACGGGTATCTGCATGCCCGCGTAGACCAGCAGCTGGAGGATGGAGAAGGTGGACAGGGCGGAGGCGCCCACGTCGAAGCGGTCGGCGGCGTCGAGGCCGGCCACGCCCAGCGACGTGCGGAAGATGACGGCGACGAAGTAGACCGAGACGCCGATCCCCCACACGGCGAGGGCGCGCCGCCCGCCCGGGGGTGCCCCCTCCGGGGGAGGGTTCCCGGGCAGCGTGCCCGGACCCGTGCGCGCGCCGCTCACCGCACCTCACCCCGGGCCAGGTGGGAGAACCAGCCGACGTGCCGGTGGACGACCCCGACGGCCGCCTCCGCGTCGCCGGAGCGCAGCGCCTGAAGGATCTCCCCGTGCTCGGCGAGGGTCTTGGCGATCCGGTCGGGGTGGGAGTGCATCACGGCGACGCCCATCCGCAGCTGGCGGTCGCGGAGCTGGTCGTAGAGGCGGGAGAGGATCTCGTTGCCGCCGCTGCGGACGATCTCGGCGTGGAAGCACCGGTCGGTGACGGACGCCGCGGCGAAGTCACCGGCGGCGGCCTGCTCCTTCTGCCGGGCGAGCAGCTCCTCGAGGCGCTCGATGAGTCCGGGCGGCGCGGGTACGGCCTTCCTGGCGGCGTGCTCCTCGACGAGCAGCCGGGTCTCGACGACGTCGGCGATCTCCTGCGCGGAGACGGGCAGGACGAGGGCGCCCTTCTTCGGGTAGAGCTTGATCAGCCCCTCGGCCTCCAGCCGCAGCAGCGCCTCGCGCACGGGGGTCCGCGAGACCCCCACGGCCTCGGCCAGCTCGCCTTCGGTGAGCAGCGTCCCGCCCTCGTAACGGCGTTCCAGGACGCCCTGCTTGACGTGGGTGTAGACGCGGTCGGTGGCGGGTGGTTGCTTCACGGCGGCCATGCTCATGCGGACAGGATAGATACAACACGCACGCATGGAAGAATCCATCCACGATGCGGACTCGGGAAAGTCGGAAGTGACCCCGATTCACGCACAACCATCCGCATGCGCCGCGAGTCAGACAGGAGCGGCTCCCTCATGGGCCGCACCTCAACTCGGCCGCAAGGCAGGGCCATTCCAGGTAATCGGGGTATTCGACTTGAAGATCGACATTCAGGGCATCCGCATCCGCAGAGCCGTCGGCGTCGCCGTGACCACCGGCGCCGTGCTCGCCTCCGGTGCCCTCCACGCGGCGCCCGCGCAGGCCGCCGCCGCACCCACGATCGTCGCCAAGGGCGGCTACGTGATGAACAACGCGAACGGCAAGTCGCTGTACACGAAGGCGGCGGACACGCGCCGCTCGACCGGCTCGACGACGAAGATCATGACCGCGAAGGTCGTGCTCGCGCAGAAGAACCTGAACCTGGACGCCAAGGTCACGATCCAGATGGCGTACAGCGACTACATCGTGAAGAACAACGCCTCGTCGGCGCGGCTGATCGTCGGCGACAAGGTCACCGTGCGCCAGCTGCTGTACGGGCTGATGCTGCCGTCCGGCTGCGACGCGGCGTACGCGCTGGCGGACAAGTTCGGTTCGGGCACGACGCGTTCGGCCCGCGTGAAGTCGTTCATCGGCAAGATGAACTCCGAGGCGAAGAAGCTGGGCCTGAAGAACACCCACTTCGACTCCTTCGACGGCATCGGGAAGGGCAGCAACTACTCGACGCCGCGCGATCTGACGAAGATCGCGAGCAGCGCGATGAAGAGCTCCACGTTCCGCTCGATCGTGAAGACGAAGAAGTACACGGCGAAGACGAAGACCAAGACGGGCAGCACCCGCACGATGGCGCCGTGGACCAACACCAACACGCTGCTCAGCAGCTACAGCGGCACGATCGGCGTGAAGACCGGCTCGGGCCCGGAGGCCAAGTACTGCCTGGTCTTCGCCGCGACCCGCAACGGCAAGACGGTCATCGGCACGGTCCTCGCCTCCTCCTCCGCCACCCAGCGCGAGAAGGACGCCAAGAAGCTCCTGGGCTACGGCTTCGGCAAGATCTGACCCACGCGAACACACGCACGCAGGGGCTCACCGATACCGGTGGGCCCCTTCCGCATGCCACGCTCCGAGATCCGCCATACACATTTCCGCCGGTCGGCACAGCCGTTCCGGTCACCTTCGCTCGCAGTCGTGAACATCACCGAACCGGCTGGCATATGCGTTCCGCCCCGCTCTACGTTCCGCAGCGGAGGTGATTCACGTGAACGAACCCGGCAAACGGCAGAACCCTGCCGAGCAGCACCAGGCGATCGACGTCAGCGACTTCGTCTACGCGGCGACCGGCGCCCGGGTGCGGAGGCTGACGATGCCGGACGGGACGCACTGGTTCCCGGCGGTGGACGTCTGCAAGGAACTCGGCCACACCAACTCCCGGAAGGCGCTCGCAGACCATGTCCCGGACGAGCACCGAGAGATTCTCGAGACCGTAACTGGAGGTTACGGTCTCAGCGTTCCCGCAGGTAGGGAGTGGCGTCGAGACTTGCAAGTCATCTCTCTCCAAGGTCTCATCCTCCTCGTCAACGCCTGCACCAAACCGTCCTGCGCCCCCTTCAAGCAGTGGGTCGCCGAAGTGATCGAGACCGTTCAGCGCGAAGGTTCCTACTCTCTCGACGAGGCCGAGGTGCAGTCCGCCGAACCCGGCGCCCCCATCGCCTACGCCATGCCGGAGCAGGTCGCCGAGGCCATCGTCCGGCTGGAGGCGCACAACCTCCAACTGGACGAGAAGTTGGCCGACGGGCAGCGCGAATCGATCGCTTTGCAGAAGGAGATGGTGGCCATGCAGAGGGAGCTGCTGGTCACCCGACAGGCCACCCTCGCCGTGCAGCAGGCCATGGTCCGGGCGCTGGAACGCGTCGCGGACCAGTTCGACACCCTCGTCCTCGAACGCCGGACGCCCACGGCCCTAACCCTCCTCACCGCGCGGCCCACCACCGAGTCGGTACTGGCCGACTGGCGGCAGCGGCTGTCCGTGACCGAGGACGTGTGGGCGGTGGCCGTGGTGATCGCTCCGGTGCTCGTCGAGCAGGGTGAGCTGCGCGAGCCGCTGGAGTCGATCGCCGCCCGCACCGGGCTCTCCGTGCGGCGCGTCAACGACTGCCTCCGGCTGCTGCGCAAGCACGCCTGCATCCGCTCGCAGGGCGGGGCCGAGGACGGGGCTCCGGTGTACGTGCTCCATCAGGTCTGAGCGGACCCGCACAGCAGGAGGGGCGTCGCAATCCGAAGTTGCGGCGCCCCTCCCGTGTCGAACCTAGCGGTTCGCGGGCCTCACGCCCAACTGATCAGCCGCTTCGGCTGTTCCAGGACCGCCGCCACGTCGGCCAGGACCTTGGAGCCCAGCTCGCCGTCGACCAGGCGGTGGTCGAAGGAGAGCGCCAGGGTGGTGACCTGACGGGGTTTCACCTTGCCCTTGTGGACCCACGGCTGGAGCTTGATCGCGCCGACCGCGAGGATCGCGGACTCGCCGGGGTTGAGGATCGGCGTGCCCGTGTCGACGCCGAAGACGCCGACGTTGGTGATCGTGACCGTGCCCGCCTGCATCGCGGACGGCGAGGTCCTGCCCTCGCGCGCCGTGGACACCAGTTCACCCAGGGACTCGGCCAGCTGCGGCAGCGTCTTGGCGTGGGCGTCCTTGATGTTCGGGACGATCAGCCCGCGCGGGGTGGCCGCCGCGATGCCCAGGTTGACGTAGTGCTTGACCACGATCTCCTGGGCCGCCTCGTCCCAGGAGGCGTTGATCTCCGGGTTGCGCCTGATCGCGACCAGCAGGGCCTTGGCGATCAGCAGCAGGGGGTTCACGCGCAGGCCCGTGAACTCCTTGTCCTGCTTGAGCTCCTCGACCAGCTTCATCGTGCGCGTCACGTCCACCGTCACGAACTCCGTGACGTGCGGCGCCGTGAACGCCGAGCCGACCATCGCCGCCGCCGTGGCCTTGCGGACCCCCTTGACGGGGACGCGGGTCTCACGGGCGGTGTCGTACGACACCGGGGCGGCCGGAGCCTCCTGGGCAGGTGCGGACACGGGGGCGGGCTGCTCCTGCGGGGCCTGGACCGCCGCCACCGCCGCGTGGACGTCCTCGCGGGTGATGATGCCGTCCGGGCCGGTCGGGGTGACCGTCGTCAGGTCGACGCCCAGGTCCTTCGCCAGCTTGCGCACCGGGGGCTTGGCCAAGGGGCGGGCGCCGCCCGCCACGGGGGCCGGGGCCGCCGCGTGCCCGTTCAGCTCCTGCTGGACCGCTGCCGCCGCCTGCCGGACCGCGGTGTCCGGGGCCGCCTGCTTGCGGGGGCGGCGGCGCGTCGAGGACGTCGCCACCCCGTAACCGACCAGGACGGGCTGGCGGGCCGCCGGCTTCTCATCGGGTTCCGCGGGCTCCTCGGCGGGGGCAGGCGCCTCCTCCTGTGCCTCCGGCGCCGCGCCGCCCGCGACGTCCACCGCGATGATGGACGTGCCCACGTCGACCGTGGTGCCCTCGGGGAAGTGCAGCGCGCGGACCACACCGTCGTAGGGGATGGGCAGTTCGACGGCCGCCTTCGCCGTCTCGACCTCGCAGACCACCTGGCCGTCGGTGACCGTGTCACCCGGCTGGACGTACCACTTGAGGATCTCGGCCTCGGTGAGGCCCTCGCCCACGTCCGGCATCTTGAACTCACGTACGGACGCGTTTGTCATCGTCGTCACGACCCTCTCCCTCAGTACGCCAGCGAGCGGTCGACGGCGTCCAGCACCCGGTCCAGGTCCGGGAGGTAGGACTCCTCCAGGCGGGCCGGCGGGTACGGGGCGTGGTAGCCGCCCACCCGCAGCACCGGGGCCTCCAGGTGGTAGAAGCAGCGCTCCGTGATCCGCGCGGCGATCTCCGCGCCGGAGCCGAAGAACACCGGTGCCTCGTGGACGACGACCAGGCGGCGCGTCTTCTCCACCGACGCCTGGATCGAGTCGAAGTCGATCGGGGAGACCGAGCGCAGGTCCAGCACCTCCAGGGAGCGGCCCTCCTCGGCCGCCGCACCGGCGACCTCCTGGCAGAGCTTCACCATCGGGCCGTACGCCGCGAGGGTGAGGTCCGTGCCCTCGCGCACCACGCGCGCGGCGTGCAGCGGGCCCGGGATCGCCTCGGTGTCGACCTCGGCCTTGTCCCAGTAGCGCCGCTTGGGCTCGAAGAAGATCACCGGGTCGTCGCTCTGGATGGCCTGCTGCATCATCCAGTACGCGTCCGACGCGTTCGACGGGGAGACCACCTTCAGGCCCGCCACGTGCGCGAACAGCGACTCCGGGGACTCGGAGTGGTGTTCCACCGCGCCGATGCCGCCGCCGTAGGGGATGCGCACGACGACGGGGAGCTTGACCTTGCCCAGCGAGCGGGCGTGCATCTTCGCGAGCTGCGTGACGATCTGGTCGTACGCCGGGAAGACGAAGCCGTCGAACTGGATCTCCACCACCGGCCGGTAGCCGCGCAGGGCCAGGCCGATCGCCGTACCGACGATGCCCGACTCGGCGAGCGGGGTGTCGATGACGCGGCTCTCGCCGAAGTCCTTCTGCAGCCCGTCCGTCACCCGGAACACGCCGCCGAGCTTGCCGACGTCCTCGCCCATGACGAGGACCTTAGGGTCCGTGTCCAGGGCGTGCCGCAGCGACTCGTTGATCGCCTTGGCCAGGGCCATGTTCTTGGATGTCACGGTCTCCGCCATGTCACTTGCCCCCGTCCTCGTCCGCGAACGACGCCTGGTACGCGGCGAACTGCGCACGCTCCTCGTCCACGAGCGCGTGTCCGTCCGCGTACACGTTCTCGAAGATGGCGAAGTGGTCCGGGTCCGGCATGGCACGGACCGCTTCGCGCACTCGTTTGCCCAACGCCTCGCTCTCGGTCTCCAGTTCCGCGAAGAATCCCTCGTCCGCGTGGTTTGAGGCTTCGAGGTAGCGGCGGAGACGGAGGATCGGGTCCTTGGCCTCCCAGGCCAGGCGCTCCTCGTCGCCCCGGTAGCGGGTCGGGTCGTCGGAGGTGGTGTGCGCGCCCATGCGGTACGTGAACGCCTCGACCAGCGTCGGGCCCTCACCGGCGCGCGCCCGCTCCAGGGCCCACTTGGTGACGGCCAGGTTCGCCAGCACGTCGTTGCCGTCCACGCGGACGCCCGGGAAGCCGAAGCCCTGCGCGCGCTGGTACAGCGGCACCCGGGACTGCTTCTCGGTCGGCTCGGAGATCGCCCACTGGTTGTTCTGGCAGAAGAACACCACCGGGGCGTTGTAGACCGCGGAGAAGGTGAAGGCCTCGGCCACGTCGCCCTGGCTGGACGCGCCGTCGCCGAAGTAGGCGATGACCGCGCTGTCCGCGCCGTCCTTGGTGACGCCCATCGCGTAGCCCGTGGCGTGCAGGGCCTGCGAGCCGATGACGATCGTGTACAGGTGGAAGTTGTTGCCGTTGGGGTCCCAGCCGCCGTTGTTCACACCGCGGAACATGCCGAGCAGGTTGGTCGGGTCCACCCCGCGGCACCACGCGACGCCGTGCTCGCGGTAGGTGGGGAAGACGTAGTCGTCGTCGCGCAGCGCCCGGCCGGAGCCGATCTGCGCCGCCTCCTGGCCGAGCAGCGAGGCCCACAGGCCCAGCTCGCCCTGCCGCTGCAGGGAGGTGGCCTCGGCGTCGAAGCGGCGGGTGAGCACCATGTCGCGGTACAGGCCGCGCAGGTCGTCGGCGGTGACGTCGGCGACGTACCGGTCGAACTCGGCGTTCTTGACGCGCTCGCCCTCGGGCGTCAGCAGCTGGACGAGGGCGGGCTCGGCGCCCTTCCCGGCACCGGCGGCCTTCTTGGTGGCGCCTGCGGCCTTCTTGGTGGTGCTGGTGGTGCGCTTGGTGCCGGTGGTGCCGGCCTTCGTTCCGGCGCTGCGTCGCGGTGTGCGCGCGGCAGTGCTCTCCACGGTCACGTGTGCTCCTCCGTCGGTCCGGCCCCCGGGGTTGCCGGTAGGCCAGTGCGGCTCACCTGTTCTCGACCACCGGGCACGGGGTGGGTGCCGCTCGACCGGGAACAGGCGTGACAGGTGCCCCGGCGAGCGCCCTGCAAGAGGCACGTTACCCAGTGCTCCACATCTCTGTGAAACCCCTCTGACCTGCGATTTTGCTTGGATTTCCAAGTAAATCGGGGAAGGTCCCGAAGGCGCGCTGGTCACAGCCTCGCAGGAGGCCGGAGCAACGGCACGTTATCCCGGCCACCCCGGGCACGGGAAGGGTCGAGTTTCGTGTCCGGGAGTGGTACACCGCGCGGGATGAGCAGGGATGCGACCGGAGCGACCGGTGCGGCCGGGAGTCAGCCGGTCACGCCTTCGAGGCTGCCCGTACCGGCGTTCTCGCCGCCCGCGTCCGTACCGCCCGCGTCCGTACCGCCCGCGTCCGTACCGCCCGCGTCCGTACCGCCCGCGTCGGTGCCGCCCGCGTCGGTGCCGCCCGCGTCCGTGCCGCCGTTCTCGGTACCGCCCGACTGGGTCGGCTGCGTGGACGTCGGCGGGTCGGTCGGCTCCTCGGGCTCCGTCTCCGTGTACGTCGGCTCCTGGGTCGGCGTGTACGGCTGGTCCCAGTTCCCGCCGGATCCCGTACCCGGGTCGGTCTCGGTCTCCGTGCCCGGGTCGGTCGTCTCCTCGGTGGCCTCGTCGCTCGGGCTCTCGCTGGACTTCTCGTCCTCGGTGGTCCGCGTCACGGACGGCGACGGGTCGGTCTTGCCCCCGTCCCCGCCCCCGGTGTTGTTCAGCGCCAGCGCCACACCCGCCGCGACGGCGATCACCGCGAGCACCGCGAGGACCCACAGCTTGCCGCGGCCGCTGCCCTGGTTGCCGTGGCCCTCGAAACCGCCGTCGTCCCCGCTGCCGTACCCGGTGGGCAGGATCGGCTGCGGGATCGCCGCCGTACCGGAGACGTCCGGGTGCGGCATCGCGGTCGTGCCCGCGAAGCCGGCCGCCGGGGTGCGCGGGCCCTCGTGCGTCTCCACCGGGCCGGTGTTCCAGGTGCCGGTGTGACCGCCCTGCTCGTAGAGCATCTGCAGCGCGTACTGGATCAGCCCGCGCATCTCCTCGGCCGTCTGGAAACGGTCGTCGGGCTCCTTGGCGAGGGAGCGCATGACCAGCCCGTCCAGCTCCGGCGGGCAGGCGTCCGAGGCCTCCGACGGGGGCGTCGGGATGTCCTGGACGTGCTGGTAGACCACCGACAGCGGCGTCTCACCGGTGAAGGGAGGCCGCAGCGCCAGCAGTTCGTACAGCAGGCAGCCGGTGGCGTACAGGTCGGACCGGTAGTCGACGGCCTTGCCGAGCGCCTGCTCCGGGGAGAGGTACTGCGGGGTGCCCATGACCATGCCGGTCTGGGTCATCGTCGTGGACGCGCCGTGCAGCGCGCGGGCGATGCCGAAGTCCATCACCTTCACCGCACCGTTGTGGGTGATGATGACGTTGGCCGGCTTGATGTCGCGGTGCACGATGCCGTGCTGGTGCGAGTAGGCGAGCGCCTCCAGGACACCGGAGACGATGATCAGCGCCTGCTCGGGGCCCGGGGCCTCGGCGTTCATCAGCAGGTCGCGGATGGTGCGGCCCTCGACGATCTCCATCACGATGTACGGGACCGACTGGCCCCCGACGACGTCCTCGCCGGAGTCGTAGACGGCGACGATGGCGTGGTGGTTGAGACCGGCCACCGACTGCGCCTCGCGCGTGAAGCGCGCCTTGGACACCGGGTCCTCGGCGAGGTCGGCGCGCAGCAGCTTGACGGCGACCGTGCGGCCGAGACGTACGTCCTCGGCGGCGAACACCTCGGCCATGCCGCCCCGGCCGAGCCTGTGGGTCAGCCGGTACCGGCCGTCGCCGACGAGCCCGCCGTTGCCCCAGTTGTCCGGCGCGTCCGAGATGCCGCCGCCAGTCGCCTCGGGGTCGGACGGGCCCTGAGCGCGCTGCTGCTGTGCCATCAGTCCTCGCCGTCGTTTCTGCCCGCGGTGCGCGCGGTGTTGTTACGGTCTTCGTCGGCCACGCTACAGCCTCAGCGTGTGCCCCCGGTCCGGGACGGGCTGCCAGGACCGGCACGAGACGGACCGGCCATGAAACCCGTACTCCGTACTGTCGTGCAAATTCCGTGTACCGGTAGTACGACCGCTGTAACGCTTCCGCGACGCTTCCTTCGCGTACGGTCACGGAACGGGCACCGCGCTTGACGTGTCAGTGGCCTGGGGCAGACTTGGCCGGGAATAGCGCATGGGATCTACCACGGTTCGGCCACCGACGGCGGCGCCGGAGAGGCTACGGGGGACGCGGAACATGAGCCAGCACGGCGCACAGGGCCACAACGCGGGGCGGGCGCTCGCCGGCGGACGTTACCAACTGCGGGACCTGCTCGGCCAGGGCGGCATGGCCTCGGTCCACCTCGCCTACGACAGCGTGCTCGACCGCCAGGTCGCGATCAAGACGTTGCACACGGAACTGGGCCGGGAGCAGGCCTTCCGCGAGCGTTTCCGCCGCGAGGCGCAGTCCGTGGCGAAGCTCACGCACACCAACATCGTCTCGGTCTTCGACACCGGCGAGGACGACGTGGACGGCATGACGACGCCGTACATCGTCATGGAGTACGTCGAGGGCCGCCCGCTGGGCTCCGTGCTCGACGAGGACGTGCGTCAGCAGGGCGCGATGCCCGCCGACAAGGCGCTGAAGATCACCGCGGACGTCCTGGCGGCGCTGGAGATCAGCCACGAGATGGGGCTGGTCCACCGCGACATCAAGCCGGGCAACGTGATGATGACCAAGCGCGGCGTGGTCAAGGTCATGGACTTCGGCATCGCCCGCGCCATGCAGTCCGGCGTGACGTCGATGACGCAGACCGGCATGGTCGTCGGCACCCCGCAGTACCTCTCCCCGGAGCAGGCGCTCGGCCGGGGCGTGGACGCCCGCTCCGACCTGTACTCGGTCGGCATCATGCTGTTCCAGCTGGTCACCGGGCGACTGCCGTTCGACGCGGACTCGCCGCTGGCCATCGCGTACGCGCACGTGCAGGAGGAGCCGCCGGTCGCGTCCTCGATCAACCGTTCGCTGCCGCCGGCCGTGGACGCGCTGATCACCCGCGCGCTGAAGAAGAATCCGAACGAGCGCTTCCCCAGCGCGGAGTCCATGCGCGGGGAGTGCCTGCGGGTGGCGCAGTCCTTCCATGCGGCCCCGCCGAGCATCGTCCCCGGTGCGCAGGCGCAGAGCGGCGCGGGCGTCGGTTCCGCGGTGTTCCCGCCGGTCGACCAGGCGACCCCGGCGCCCACGGGCAACGTGCAGACGCCCTACCAGCCGACGCCCAACCCCTACGGCACTCCGGCGTCGTCCCCCGCGTACGGCTATCCGCAGCAGGGCGGCTACCAGGCGCCCACCCCGTCGCCGTACGCTCCGCAGCCGGGGCCGCAGACCCCGCCGCCGTACGACATCACGCCCCAGACGTCCGGCTCGGGCGGCTCGGGCGGCAGCCGGAACAAGCCGGTGGTCATCGGGGCGGTCGTCGTCTCGCTCGTCGCCGTCGGCGGTCTGATCGCGGCGCTGATGATGAACGGCGGCGAGGAGGACCCGCAGGCCGGCGGCGGTGGCGGCGGCGCTTCGGCCTCGGCGTCGGCGACCAAGGCGGAGGGCTACCGCGGGCCCGACACGTCGAAGGTGATCGACAAGGAGGAGTGCGAGGAGCCGCAGGAGTCGTACAACGACCCCGACAAGGTCCGGCTGCCGAACTTCAAGTTCAAGTACATCGGGTCGGTCAAGGAGTGCTTCCAGGCCGCCGGCTGGGGCGACATCAAGATTCTCGACGTGGACGAGAACACCTACGGCGAGGGATCCGTCCGGGACCAGTTCCCGCCGGCGGGCACGGACGTCGACCCCGAGGACATGCCGCAGATCACGCTCAAGGTCTCGACGGGCAACCCTCCGTCCTGATCCCCGGCCGTACGCGACACGGCGGAGGGGCCCGGCATCCGATGCCGGGCCCCTCCGTTTCCGTCCGGGTCGTTCTTGTCGTCCGGTTCGTCCGTGTCGTTCTCGTCGTTCGGGCAGGGACGGTGGGGCGGTTACAGGTACGGGCCGCCCGAGCGGCCGCCCATGTGCAAGTCCTCCGAGCCGTCGCCGGCGCCGGGCGGGAGGGCACGGCGCATCTGCTCCAGCTGGGCGCGCGCGGCCATCTGCTGGGCGAAGAGCGTGGTCTGGATGCCGTGGAACAGGCCCTCCAGCCAGCCCACCAGCTGGGCCTGCGCGATCCGCAGCTCGGCGTCGCTCGGGGTGGTCTCCTCCGTGAAGGGCAGGGAGAGCCGCTCCAGCTCCTCGACCAGCTCCGGGGCCAGGCCGTCCTCCAGTTCCTTCACCGAACTGGCGTGGATCTCCTTGAGGCGGACCCGGCTGGCCTCGTCCAGGGGAGCCGCGCGCACTTCCTCCAGCAGCTGCTTGATCATGCTGCCGATCCGCATGACCTTCGCCGGCTGCTCCACCTGTTCCGTGAGCGGGGTCTCGCGGGAGTCCTCGTCCCCGCTGCCGGCGCCGAGCGCCATGCCGTCCTGGCCGACGACCAGGATCTGCGGATTCTCCGGCGACCGTTCGTTCCTCGGCATCTCCATGCCGCCATTGTCGCGCACGGCCGGGTACCGCTTCGGCGGTGCCCCCGGAAGCGGGGCTCATCGGCGGGGTCCACCTGACGGACGTATCCGGAATGCCGGGAGCATCCGGTGATGCGAGGCTGTTGGGCGTCCATCCGGCCCATCTTGCCGACGGTGTGACCGAGCACCGGCCGGCGCGGGAGGTCACGGTCATGACTCCATGGCTGCGTGTAGTGGGGGCGACGGTTGTTCTGGTCACGGGGGCGGCGGTGATGCCGCACGGCCCTGTCCCGGCGCCCCTCGGCACGGGGGCGGCGTACGGGGCCGCCCCCTCGTCCCCGTCCCCGGCGTCCCCCTCGTCCTTCCCCTCCTCGTCGCCCTCCGGGGAGCCGTCGCGGGCCGGGAACCGGCCCGGTGAGGGCCGGGACCGGCCGGGGCGGCACGGGGTGATCGAGGAGGAGTCTCGGGAGCGAGAGCGGAAGCGGGAGCGGGAGCGTGGGCACGGTGACCGGGACGGCGCGGACGACGGGGACGCCGGTGCCGTACCGCGGAAGCCGGGGCGCGCCGAGGACATGAGCGGGCGGCCGGACGCGGCCGGCGTACCACGCCCGGGGAACGGCGACGACGCGTCCCGGGCACCCGACGGGGGCGACACCGTCCCGCGGACACCGGCGTCACAGGCGGCGGTCCCGGAGCCCTCCGCCACCTCGCGGGCGGCGGAGCCGAACGCGGTCGCCTCCACCGAGCCCGTCCTGCGCATCCTGCCGCTCGGCAGCGGTCTGGTGCTCATCGGACTCGGCTTCGGCCTCGCCTTCGTGGCCCTGCGCATGCGCCAGGGGCGCGGCATGTCCTGAGCCGGGCGGAGCCTTGTCGGGAATCTCCTGACAGGCCGCGTCGAACCGGGCGGGGTGGCCTCCGCAGACCTGACGACAGGGGGAGGCGCTCAGCACGGTCACGACCGTCGAGTACGTCCGCTACCGGATCGCGCCGGGCGACCGGGAGGCCTTCGAGGAGGGGTACGCCAAGGCGTCCGAGGCGCTGGCCGCGGCATCACCGAGCGGCAGCGCCGCCGCTGGGTGGACCTCCTCCAGGACTCGGCGGACGAGGTCGGCCTGCCGGCCGACCCCGAGTTCCGCGCCGTCTTCCTCTACTGCATCGAGTGGGGCACGCGCATGGCGGTGCTGTACTCGGGCGGGAACCCGCCCCCGGTGGACGCGGCCGACGTGCCGCGCTGGAAATGGGGGCAGGCCCCGCCCTGGCAGCCGGCCGGCTGACCCGGCCGTCCGGGCTCAGTCCGGCGTGACCAGCAGGACCTTGCCGATGTGGCCGCTCTCCTCCACGACCCGGTGGGCGGTGGCCGCGTCCGGCATCGGGATCTCACGGTCGATGACGGGACGGACCCGGCCGCCGGCGACGAGCGGCCAGACGTGTTCGCGTACGGCCGCCACGATCGCCGCCTTCTCCTCCGGGGGCCGGGCACGCAGTGAGGTCGCGCTGATGGCGGCGCGCTTGCCGAGGAGGGCGCCGATGTTCAGCTCCCCCTTCACACCGCCCTGCATGCCGATGATGGCGAGCCGACCGTTGACGGCGAGGGCCTGGACGTTGCGGTCCAGGTACTTGGCGCCCATGTTGTCGAGGATCACGTCCGCGCCGGCGCCGTCGGTGGCCCGCTTCAGCTCGGCGACGAAGTCCTGCTCGCGGTAGTTGATCAGGATGTCGGCGCCGAGTTCGGCGCAGCGCTCCAGCTTCTGAGTGGTGCCCGCGGTGACGGCGACCCTCGCCCCGACGGCCTTGGCCAGCTGGATCGCCATGGTGCCGATGCCGCTGGAGCCGCCGTGCACCAGGAGGGTCTCGCCGGGACGGAGGTGGGCGACCATGAAGACGTTCGACCAGACCGTGCAGACGACCTCCGGGAGCGCCGCGGCCTGGTCGACGGTGAGCCCTTCGGGGACGGGCAGCAGCTGCCCGGCCGGGACGACGGCCTTCTCCGCGTAGCCGCCGCCGGAGAGCAGCGCGCAGACCTCGTCGCCGACGGCCCATCCGCTCACCCCGTCACCGAGCGCGGCGATCCGTCCGGAGCATTCGAGACCGGGGTGGGGGGAGGCGCCGGGCGGGGGGTTGTAGAAGCCCTGCCGCTGGAGGATGTCGGCCCGGTTGACGGCACCGGCCACCACCTCGACCAGGACCTCGCCGGGGCCGGCCACGGGGTCGGGGACCTCGTCCCACACCAGCGCCTCGGGCCCACCGGGTTCGGGAATCGTGATCGCATACATGAGGGGGACGGTACTCCTGGGGCGCGGCGGACCCGGCGCACCTCGTCCTGCGATCCGGGTCGCCCTTTCCTCGGTCGTGGGACCGGTCTCTTCTCGGTCGCGGGACCGGTCTCCGGGAAATCCTCGTGCGGGAGCGATGAGTTTGCGTGACGGTGAAGGTCTGTCCATGCGTAGCCCGAGCACTCGGAAGGACCCGAAGCATGAGCACGCAGACGTCCGGCCTGGCGATCGAGACCGCGGGCCTGGTCAAGACCTTCGGTGAGACGCGGGCCGTGGACGGCGTCGATCTCGCCGTGCCGGCCGGCACGGTGTACGGGGTCCTCGGACCGAACGGCGCCGGCAAGACCACCACCGTGAAGATGCTCGCCACCCTCCTGCGGCCCGACGGCGGCGAGGCCCATGTCTTCGGTCACGACATCGTGCGCGAGGCCGACGAGGTGCGCGGCCGGGTGAGCCTCACCGGCCAGTACGCGTCCGTGGACGAGGACCTCACCGGCACCGAGAACCTGGTCCTGCTGGGCCGGCTCCTCGGCCACCGCAAGCCCGCCGCCCGCACCCGCGCCGCCCAGCTCCTTGAGGCCTTCGGCCTCACGGACGCGGCGGGGAAACAGGTCAAGCACTACTCCGGCGGCATGCGGCGCCGCATCGACATCGCCGCGTCCATCCTCAACACCCCCGACCTGCTGTTCCTCGACGAGCCGACGACCGGCCTGGACCCGCGCAGCCGCAACCAGGTGTGGGACATCGTGCGCGCGGTCGTCGCCCAGGGCACGACGGTGCTGCTGACCACGCAGTACCTGGACGAGGCCGACCAGCTGGCGTCCCGGATCGCCGTCATCGACCGCGGCAAGGTGATCGCCGAGGGCACTAAGGGCGAGCTGAAGGCGTCCGTCGGCGCCGGATCCGTCCATCTGCGGCTGCGGGATCCGGAGCAGCGGCCGCTCGCCGCCGACCTGCTGCGCCGCGCCCTCGACGCGCGGGTGCAGCCCGAGCCCGATCCGGTGGCGCTGACCGCCCGTCTCGCCGCCGCGAGCCACGACACGGCCGCCGAGCAGGCCGCCCGCGCGCTGAGCGAACTGGCCCGGGCCGGCGTCACCGTCGACAACTTCTCGCTCGGCCAGCCCAGTCTGGACGAGGTGTTCCTGGCCCTCACCGGCCACGACACGCACGTGCCCGACGCATCCGACCAGGACGACTCCCACGACCCGAAGGACGAGGTGGCGGCATGAGCACCACGACGACCACCGAGAGCACCGAACTCGCCCCGGTGCGCACCGACTCCCTCGCCGCACTGCTGGTCGCCAAGGAGCGCCCGCCGCGGCCCAGCGCCTGGTCCGCCTCGCTGACCTTCGGCTGGCGGGCGATCCTGAAGATCAAACACGTGCCGGAGCAGCTGTTCGACGTGACGGCGTTCCCGATCATGATGGTGCTGATGTACACGTACCTGTTCGGCGGGGCGCTGGCCGGGTCGCCGAAGGAGTACATCCAGTTCCTGCTGCCGGGGATCCTGGTGATGTCGGTCGTGATGATCACCATGTACACCGGCGTCTCGGTCAACACGGACATCGAGAAGGGCGTCTTCGACCGGTTCCGCAGCCTGCCGATCTGGCGGCCGTCGACGATGGTCGGCTATCTGCTCGGCGACGCCCTGCGCTACACCATCGCGTCGGTCGTGATGCTGACCGTCGGCATGATCCTCGGTTACCGCGCCGACGGCGGGGTGGCCGGAGTGCTCGCCGGGATCGCGCTGCTGGTGCTGTTCTCGTTCGCCTTCTCGTGGATCTGGACCATGTTCGGGCTGATGCTGCGCACCGAGAAGTCGGTGATGGGCGTCAGCATGATGGTGATCTTCCCGCTCACCTTCCTGTCCAACGTCTTCGTCGACCCGCGCACCATGCCGGGCTGGCTCCAGGCGTTCGTCAACAACAGCCCCGTCACCCACCTGGCGTCCGCGGTGCGCGGACTGATGGCGGGTGACTGGCCGGCCGACGAGATCGCCTGGACGCTGGGCTGGGCCGGACTGTTCGTGGTGGTCTTCGGACCGGTCACGATGCGGCTCTACAACAGGAAGTAGACGGCGACCGCGAGGAGGCCGCCTCAGCCGCGGAACGGACGGACGTCGGGCGCGATCTGTGTGCCCGGCGTCGCCCGCACGATCGTGATCAGCCGGTCCGTCAGTTCCAGCGTCCCGACGTCCGAGTCGTCGTAGCCGAGCACCCGGTGCCCGCGTACGACGCTCACCACCAGGTCGCCGACCTCGCGGGGCACCTTGCCCACCTCGGCCTTTATGACCGGCCGCTCCACGATGTCGAGCCCGGAGCCCTGCTGGATGAGGTCCTCCATGACCATGCCGGCCGAAGGGCTGAGCACGGACAGCCCGAGCAGCCGCCCGGCCGCGCTGGCGCTGGTGATGACCGCGTCGGCCCCCGACTGCTTCAGCAGCGGGGCGTTCTCCTCCTCGCGCACCGCGGCCACGATCTTCGCGCCCCGGTTGAGCTGCCGCGCCGTCAGCGTCACGAGGACCGCCGTGTCGTCGCGCTGCGTCGCGATGATGATCTGCCGGGCCCGCTGCACCTCGGCCCGCTTCAGCACCTCGCTGCGCGTGGCATCCCCTATGACACCCGCGTAACCGTCCGCCGTGGCCGCGTCGACCGCCTTCGCGCTGGGATCGACGACCACGACCTGCTCCTTCCTGAGCCCGGTCGCACAGACGGTCTTGATCGCGGACCTGCCCTTGGTGCCGAACCCGACGACGACGGTGTGATCGCGCAACGCGGACCTCCAGCGGTTCAGTCGCCACTCCTCCCGCGTGCGTTCGGTGAGGGCCTCGAGGGTGGTGCCGACCAGAATGATCAGGAACAGCACGCGCAACGGCGTGATGACGAAGATGTTGGTGAGCCGGGCGGCGTCACTGACCGGAGTGATGTCGCCGTACCCGGTGGTGGAGAGGGTGACGGTCGCGTAGTAGAACGCGTCGAGGAGATCGAGGGATCCGTCGGAGTTGTCGTTGTAGCCGTCGTGGTCGGCGTACACGACGAACGCCGTCACCACCAGCACCACCAGGGCCCACGACAGTCGTTTGGTGACCTGGCGGATCGGATGCTCCACCAGTTTCCTCGGGAGTTTCACCCGATGGGTCACCAGGTGTTCGTCCGCCTGGCGGGCGATGGCGTCCTGGCCCGGAAGTTTCACGTGAAACACACCCCGATTCCTCCGGACGCCCAGGGCAGGTCGAGCAGTTCCGCCTCCTGGCCCGGCCGTGCTCCACCGGGAGGTACGACGGCGAGCGCGTCGGCCGCCGCGATACCGCGCAGCATGGCCGGGCCGTTGTAGAGCAGCGGCAGCGCCCGGTCACCGCGCAGGGCCACCGGGACCAGCCGGGTGTCGTACGGATGCCCCTGCACCCCGTCCCGCAGCGGCAGCGCGTACGGCTCGGGGGCGGGGCGCGCGGCGAGGGTGCGCAGCAGGGGCTCGGCGAGCGTGAGCAGGCCGGAGACGGCGGCGAGGGGGTTGCCGGGCAGGCCGACGAGGTGCTGGTTCTCCTTGGTGCGGGCCAGGAGCATGGGGTGGCCGGGGCGCACCCTGACGCCGTCCACGAGGAGTTCGGCGCCGATGCGGCGCAGTGTGGGGTGCACGTGGTCGACCGGGCCCGCGGCGGTGCCGCCGGTGGTGACGACGACATCGGCGTCGGACGCCGTGATGGCCTCGTACAGCGCCTGTTCGGTGTCGCCGATCCGGCGTACGGCGGTCACCTCCGCGCCGAGCGCGCGCAGCCAGGGCGGCAGCAGCGGGCCGAGCGCGTCCCGGATCAGCCCGTCGTGCGGCAGGCCCTCGCCGAGCAGTTCGTCACCGAGGACGAACACGTCGACGCGGGGGCGGGGGACGGCGCTGAGCGTGTCGTACCCGGCGGCGGCGGCCATGCCCAGGACGGGCGGGGTCACCGGGACACCCACGGGCAGCAGCTGGTCGCCGCTGCGGCACTCCTGGCCGCGGGGGCGGATGTCCTGGCCGTGGGTGACCGTGTGCGGCGGCCGGGTGGCGGCGGTGACGTGCAGCCGGCCCTTGTCGTCGGTGCGGCCGTGTTCGCTGCGGAGCACGGCGGTGGTGTCCGGGGGGATGCGGGCGCCGGTGGCGATGCGGACGGCCTCGCCGTCGGTGAGCGGCGGGTGCGCGGCGTGCCCGGCGAGGACGCCCTCCTCCCGTACGGACCAGGGGCCGGGGCCGGAGACCGCCCAGCCGTCCATCGCGGAGGTGTCGAAGGAGGGCAGATCGGTGAGGGCGGTGAGGGGGGCGGCGAGGGTGAGGCCCAGGGCGGAGGCGAGGGGGACGGCGACCGGGGCCAGGCAGCCGGTGCGGCCGCCGGTGCCGTGACGCGGGGCGCGTTCGGCGATGGCGCGGGCGTCGGTCCAGGCGGTGGCGTCGTGGTGCGGGTGGCGGGGGGTTTCGGTGGTTCCGCCGGGGTGTTTCCTCACGAGAGCGAGCGCCTCCTCGACGTCGAGGTCGTCGGCGTTCTTGTCGGCCCGGACGGCGCGCGGGGTCATCAGGCGTCCGGGCGGGTGTCGGGGGCTTCGGGGACTTCAGGAGTGGCGTCGGGGGCTTCGGGGGTGGTGCCGGGGGTTTCCTCGTCGGCCCAGCGCAGGGCGAGTGCCGCGGCCTTGCGGGCCGCCTCGGCGACGGCCTCCCGGCCGCCGCCCGCCTGTGCGGCCGCGTAGCCGACGAGGAAGGTGGTCAGCGGCGCGGCGGGCCGGGCCACCCCGTGGGCGGCGTCGCGGGCGAGGTCGAGCAGCACGCCGGTGTCGACGTCCAGGTCGATGCCCAGCTCGTCCCTGACTGCGGAGATCCATTCGTCCAACACGTGTCCATGCTCCCTGATGCGTGCCCTGGCGGTGGCGATGTCGTCCCAGGTGTCGCAGTCGAAGGACGCCACCGGGTCGGAGATGCGGGTGAGGTCGAGCGAACCGGTCAGCCGGCGCAGGGGCAGCCCGGTCAGCTCGCCGTGCCGGCCGGTGAGCGCGGCCAGTTCGCGGCGCAGGGGACCGGTCCGGTACGCGGCGACGAGCGGCTGGTCCCGGCCGTCGGAGTCGGTCAGCAGCACGCCGTCGGTGGTGGCGCGGCGGCGGAGGGGCGTCAACAGCCCCCGTACCGTCCGGCAGTCGAGGAACGGCAGGTCGGCGGAGAGGACGACGACGTGGTCGGCCGTGGTGTGCCGGAGCCCGGCGGCGAGCGCGGCCAGGGGTCCGCCGCCCGGGGGGTCCTCGCGGGCCCAGATCACGGGCCGTGCGGTGGGGCGGGAACCGGCGACGACCACCGTGGTCCGGGCGCCGGCGCAGGCCGCGAGCACCCGGTCGAGCAGCGCCCGTCCGCCCACCCGTACGCCGGGCTTGTCCGCGCCCCCGAGCCGCCGGGCGGCGCCACCGGCGAGCACGACGGCGTCGTACGCGGGGTCGGGGCTCCCGAGGGGATCTTCGGGAGGATCACCGGAGGGGTCGCCGGGAAGACCACCGGAGGGATCGCCGGAAGGACCGCCGGGTGGCTGATGCTCGGTCACCCTCCGAGTATGCGTGCCCCCGCGATCACAGGGAACGCGGGGGCACCGAGAGACGACCGGGGAGATCCGGAAGACCGAGGAGACGCGGGAGACCCGGGAGACCGAGGACTTGAAGCGGACTCACAGCGACCGCAGCAGCACCGCCGGTTGTTCGACACAGTCCGCCACGTACCGCAGGAAGCCCCCCGCGGTGCCGCCGTCGCAGACCCGGTGGTCGAAGGTGAGCGAGAGCTGCACGACCTGCCGCACCGCCAGCTCGCCCTCGTGCACCCACGGCTTGGGGACGATGCGGCCGACACCGAGCATGGCGGCCTCGGGGTGGTTGACGATCGGTGTGGAGCCGTCGACGCCGAACACGCCGTAGTTGTTCAACGTGAAGGTGCCGCCCGTGAGTTCCGCGGGCGTCAGCGTGCCCGACCGGGCCGCCTCGGTCAGCCGGGCGAACTCGGCCGTGAGCGACTCGGCGTCCCGCGCGTGCGCGTCCCGGACGACGGGGACGACGAGCCCCCGGTCGGTCTGCGCGGCGAAGCCGAGGTGCACGTCGCCGTACCGGACGATCTCCCTGGCCTCGGTGTCCACCGAGGAGTTGAGCTCGGGGAAGCGGGCGAGTGCGGCGGTGCAGATGCGGGCCAGCAGGGCGATGACGGATATCTTCGGCCCGCCTGCCGCGTTCATCGCCGCGCGGGTCCGCATCAGTTCGGTCGCGTCGGCGTCCACCCAGCAGGTCGCGTCGGGGATCTCGGTGCGGCTGCGGGAGAGCTTGTCGGCGACGGCCCCGCGGATTCCCTTGAGGGGGACACGGGTCACGCCCGGAGTGCCCGCGGCCGGTGCCGGCGCGCCCGCCCGGTCGGCCCGCGTGTGCGGTTCGCCGGCCGTCACGCCCGTACGGCTCTGGGCGGCGGCGGCGCGCAGGGCGTACTCCACGTCCGCGCGGAGGATCAGGCCGTCGGGGCCGGAGCCGGTCAGCTCCCGCAGGTCCAGGCCGTTCTGCCGGGCCAGCCTGCGCACCAGGGGCGAGATCACGGGGACGGGGCCGTCCGCCGCGCCCGGGGTGCGGGCCTGCGCGACGGCGGGCCGCGCGGTCCTGGGCCGTCCGTTCGCCACGGGGGCGGAAGGGGCGGAGGGGGTCGTGGATGCGGAGGGGGCCGCGGATGCGGCAGGGAGCGCGGGTGTCGCGGGTGTCGTCCGCGGCGGACGGACGCGGCGGCGCCGGGCCGGGGCGTCCGCGGTGCCGTAGCCGACCAGGACGTTGCCGGAGCCCTCGGTGGCCGGGGTCCGGCCGCGCGCGTCCTCGGATTCCGCGGGGCTCGCGTCCCCGGCCGGGCGGTCGTCGGCCGGCTCGCCCACCGCCACCGTCAGCAGCGGAGCGCCGACGGGCAGTTCCGTGCCCTCCGCGCCGAAGCGGGCCGTGACGACACCGCCGTAGGGGCAGGGCACGTCCACCATCGCCTTGGCCGTCTCAACCTCGACGACCGGCTGGTCCACGGCGACGACGTCACCGACCTCGACCAGCCAGCGCACGATCTCCGCCCCGGTGAGCCCCTCACCGAGGTCGGGCAGCTTGAACTCCAGCACCTGTGCCATCAGCTCTCGGCCTCCCACTGCAGACGCCCCACGGCGTCCAGGATCCGGTCCACTCCGGGCAGGTGGTGGCGCTCCAGCATCGGCGGCGGGTACGGCAGGTCGAACCCGGCCACACGCAGCACCGGCGCCTCCAGGTGGTGGAAGCAGCGCTCCGTGACCCGGGCCGCGATCTCCCCGCCCGGGCCGCCGAAGCCGCCCGACTCGTGGACGACGACCGCGCGTCCCGTCCGCCGTACCGAGGCGCACACCGTCTCGTCGTCGAACGGCACCAGGGAGCGCAGATCGACGACTTCGAGGTCCCAGCCCTCGGCCCGGGCCGCCTCGGCCGCCTCCATGCAGGCGGGCAGCGACGGCCCGTACGTGATGAGCGTGGCGCTCCGCCCCGAGCGCCGCACCACCGCACGGCCTATCGGTTCAACGGCCGTCGGCTCCTCGGGGTTCCAGGAGTCCTTCGACCAGTAGAGCCGCTTGGGCTCCAGGAAGACGACCGGGTCGTCGGAGGCGATGGCGGCGCGCAGCAGCCCGTAGGCGTCGGCGACGGTGGCGGGCGTGACCACGTGGAGCCCCGGAGTCGCCATGTAGTACGCCTCGGAGGAGTCGCTGTGGTGCTCGACCCCTCCGATGCCGCCGCCGTAGGGGACGCGGACGGTGAGCGGCAGGGGCATCTTCCCGCGCGTGCGGTTGCGCATCTTCGCGACGTGCGAGACGAGCTGCTCGAACGCCGGGTAGGCGAACGCGTCGAACTGCATCTCCACGACCGGCCGCAGCCCGTACATGGCCATGCCGACGGCCGTGCCGAGGATGCCCGCCTCGGCCAGCGGCGTGTCCGTGCAGCGGTCCTCGCCGAATTCCTTCGCGAGTCCGTCGGTGACCCGGAACACGCCGCCGAGGGTGCCGACGTCCTCGCCCATGACGTGCACGGACGCGTCGGCGGCCATGGCGTCGCGCAGGGCCCGCGTGAGGGCCTGCGCCATGGTGGCCGGCTTGACGGCGACGGTGGTCATCGCTGCGCCCCTTCCGGCTCGGCCTCGGCCGCCAGCTCGGCCCGCAGCTGCTCGCGCTGCTCCAGCAACTGGGAGGTGGGCTCGGCGTAGACGTGGGTGAAGAGGTCCATGGGGTCGAGCGCCGGGTCCTGGTTCATCCGGGCACGCAAGGAGGCGGCCATGGTCTCGGCGTCCTGGCGGGCGGTCTCGACGCCGGCCTCGTCGAGCAGTCCGCGCCCGGTCAGCTCGTGCTCCAGCAGTGCGATCGGGTCGTGCCGCTTCCAGGTCTCGACCTCGGCGTCCCCGCGGTAGCGGGTGGCGTCGTCGGCGTTGGTGTGGGCCTCCACGCGGTACGTGACCGCCTCGACCAGGGTCGGGCCGCCGCCCGCGCGGGCGCGGCGCACGGCGTCGGCCAGGACCTCGTGCACGGCGGCGGCGTCGTTGCCGTCGACCAGGCGGCCGGGCATGCCGTAACCGACGGCCTTGTGGGCCAGCGACGGGGCCGCGGTCTGCTTGGCGAGCGGTACGGAGATCGCGAAGCCGTTGTTCTGGACGAGGAAGACCACCGGGGCCTGCCAGACGGCGGCGAAGTTCAGCGCCTCGTGGAAGTCGCCCTCGCTGGTGCCGCCGTCGCCGACCATGGCGAGCGCGACCACGTCGTCGCCCTTGAGGCGGGCGGCGTGCGCGAGACCGACGGCGTGCGGCAGCTGGGTGGCGAGCGGGGTGCTCAGCGGCGCCACGCGGTGCTCGCGGGGGTCGTAACCGGTGTGCCAGTCGCCGCGCAGCAGGGTGAGGGCCTCGACGGGGTCCACCCCGCGCGCGACGACGGCGAGGGTGTCGCGGTAGCTCGGGAAGAGCCAGTCGCGCTCCTCGAGGACGAGCGCGGCGGCGACCTCGCAGGCCTCCTGGCCGGTGCTGGAGGGGTAGACCGCGAGACGGCCCTGCTTGGTGAGGGCGGTGGCCTGCGCGTTGTAGCGGCGGCCCTTCACCAGCTCCGCGTACAGCCGGCGCAGCAGCTCCGGGTCGGCCCCGGCGGCCGCCTCGGTGCCGAGCACGCGGTACGGCTCCGCGTCGGGCAGCAGCGGCGCGGGGTCGGTACGGGGCTGCCAGGCGGGCGGCGGGGTCGGCCGGTAGGCCCCCCGCTGCTCCATGACCGTCATGACGGCACCTCCTCGTGGGATGTCGGAGGCACGGCGTCTGTGACGTGCCTCACCAACCGATTGTTCGGTCGTCGGCGCATTTTGGCTACGGGTGGCACCAGGCTGTGGACAAACGGTTCTCCACATCCTGAGATGGATGCAGGACGTCCACGGCGGAGAGGTGGGGGCAGGTGGCATCTGAACAAATGGCCGATGGCCGGGAGGGGACCGGGCCGTTCACTCCCGCGCGGCCCCTGGACGCCATCGACCAGGACATCCTGCGGATGCTCCAGGCGGACGGCCGCGCGTCCGTACGCTCGGTCGCCGAGCGGGTCCACGTCTCCCGCGCGAACGCGTACGCGCGCATCAACCGGCTGGTCGAGGACGGCGTCATCCGCGGCTTCGGGGCCCGCGTCAACCATGAGCGGGCCGGCCACGGAACGTCCGCCTACATCACCCTGAAGATCGTCCAGAACACCTGGCGCACGGTCCGCGAGCATCTCCGGCAGCTTCCGGGCGCCTCGCACATCGCGCTGGTGGGCGGCGACTTCGACGTCCTGCTGCTGGTGCACACGCCCGACAACCGGGCGCTGCGCGAGCTGGTGCTCACCCGGCTCCAGGCGATCCCCGAGGTGCTCAGCACGCGCACGCTGCTGGTGTTCGAGGAGGAGGACCTGGAGCCGCAGGGGTGAACGGGCCGGGTGCCCGTGCGCCTCAGGACGCCTTGCGCAGCCCCCCGAAGGCCAGCTGGGCCACCGCGTCGGCCACCTCGCGCTCGCTCATGCCGCGCCCGTCCGGCCGGTACCACTCCACGATCGAGTTGATCATGCCGAAGACCAGCCGGGTCACCAGGCGCACCTCTATGTCCTCGCGCACGTCTCCGTCGGCCGCCGCCGCCTTCAGCAGCGCCGCCACCCGGTGATCGAACTCGCGCCGCCGCTCCAGCGCCCACCGCTCGGTGCCCGTGTTGCCGCGCACCCGCAGCAGCAGCGTCACGTACGGCAGCTCGGCGATCAGCACCTCGACCATCCGCCGTACGACGTACTCCAGCCGCTCGGCGGCGCGCCCCACGCGCGCGTGCTCCTCGTCGAGGATGGCGAAGAGCCCGTCCAGGGCCCGGCTCACCGCGCGGCGCAGCAGTTCCTCCTTGCCGGCCACGTGGTGGTAGATCGACGACTTGGAGATGCCGGCGGCCTTGGAGAGGTGCTCCATGGAGGTGCCGTCGTAGCCGCGCTCGTTGAACACCTGGACGGCTACGGACAGCAGCGTCTCCGGGGTGTACGTGTCGCGCCTGGCGGTGGTCATGGGGTGTCCTCCCCCTTGCGGGCGGCGCACGCGTACCGGTAGAGCGCGAGGGAGGGCGCGTAGCGGCCGGACGGGTCGATCTCGTGCAGTTCGTCCAGCAGGGCGCCGGCCCAGCCGCGGCCGAGTCGGCGGCTCCACTCGAAGGGCCCCAGGGGGTAGTTCACACCCAGCCGCATCGCGGTGTCGACGTCCTCCTCGGTGGCGACGCCCTTGGCGACGGCGTCGACCGCGAGGTCGATGATCCGGGCCACCGTCCGCGCGACGATCATCCCGGGAACGTCCCCGATGACGCTGACCTTCTTGCCGAGCGCCTGGAACAGTCCGGTGGCCTCGGCGACGGTCCGCGTGGAGGTGTCCTGGCAGTGGGACAGGGCGACGCGGGTGGCCGCGCGGTAGTCGAGGGCGAGGTCGAAGTAGACGACGTCCCGGAACTCCGCGGAGGTCTGGCCGTCGGCGAGCACCAGTTGGCCGCCGCCGGGCAGCACCAGGCGGGTGCCGTTGTCCTCGTCCTCCTCGCGCACCTGGATGCCGGCCTCGCGGATCAGGGCGAGCAGCTCCGAGGCGGGCCCCAGACCACCCTCGGCGACCACGTACGCGGGCGGCTCGGCGGGCTCGGCGGTGTGCGGCTCGGGGCGCTCGGCGCCGTCCCGGTGGTCGTACCAGCCCTGGCCGCTCTTGCGGCCCAGACGGCCCGACTCGACCAGCCGGCGCTGGGCGAGCGAGGGGGTGAAGCGCACGTCCTGGAAGAAGGACCGCCACACCGAGTGGGTGACGGACTCGTTGACGTCCTGGCCGATGAGGTCGGTCAGCTCGAAGGCGCCCATCCGGAAACCGCCGGACTCGCGCAGGACCGCGTCGATGGTGGCCGGGTCGGCGCCCTGGGACTCGTACACCGCGAAGGCCTCGGCGTAGAAGGGCCGGGCGACGCGGTTGACGATGAAGCCGGGGGTGTCGGCGCAGGCGACGGGCGTCTTGCCCCAGGCGCGGGCCGTCTCGTACGCGCGCGTGGCGTACGTGACGTCGGTGGCGAACCCGGAGACGACCTCGACGAGCGGCAGCAGCGGCGCGGGGTTGAAGAAGTGCAGGCCCACGAAGCGGCCGGGGACGCGCAGGGCGCCGCCGATCGCGGTGACGGAGAGGGAGGAGGTGTTGGTGGCGAGCAGGCAGTCGTCGGAGACGATGTCCTCCAGCGCGCGCAGCAGCTCCTGCTTGACGTCCAGGCGCTCCAGGACGGCCTCGACGACCAGGGCGCAGTCGGCGAGCTCGCCGAGCTCGGCGGCGGGCCGCAGACGGGCGCGCGCGGCGTCCCGCTCGGCGGCGGTGAGCCGCTCCTTCTCCACCAGCCGGTCCAGTCGGGCGCCGATCGCGTCGGCCGCCTCGCGGGCCCGGCCGTCAGCGGCGTCGTACAGCCGCACGGGGTGGCCCGCGACCAGCGCGACCTGGGCGATTCCCTGGCCCATGGTGCCGGTGCCGACCACGGCCACGGGACTGCTGAGGTCGAGTGCTGTCATGTGCGCGATCCTCCCGCACGGGGTTGTCCACGGATGCGGCGGACCCCCTTGTCCCGACCGATCGTTCGGTTACTCTAACTCTGACCGCCCATCCCTGACTACGTTTCCGCACAGGTCCATGAGCTCGACGAAGAGTTCCTGAGACGAGGAGTTGGTCCCGCATGGCCGCCGAACTCACCGCGCACGAGCTGATCGCCCGCCACCGTCCCACCCTGGACCAGGCGCTGGAGGCGATCCGCACGCGCGCGTACTGGTCCCCGCACCCCGAGCACCCCAAGGCCTACGGGGAGAACGGCAGCCTGGACACGGCGGCGGGCAAGGCCGCCTTCGACGCCCTGCTCGGCACCCGCCTCGACCTCGGCCAGCCCGGCACGGACGGCTGGGTGGACGGCGAGACCTCCCCGTACGGCATCGAGCTGGGCGTGAGCTACCCGCACGCGGACCTCGACGAGCTGCTGCCCGCCATGAAGGCCGGGATGCGGGCCTGGCGGGACGCGGGCGCGGAGACCCGCGCGGTGGTCTGTCTGGAGATCCTCAAGCGGATCAGCGACCGGACCATGGAGTTCGCCCAGGCGGTCATGCACACCTCCGGCCAGGCGTTCATGATGGCGTTCCAGGCCGGCGGCCCGCACGCGCAGGACCGCGGCATGGAGGCGGTGGCCTACGCGTACGCGGAGCAGGTCCGCACGCCCGGCACCGCGGAGTGGGCCAAGCCGCAGGGCAAGCGCGACCCGCTCGCGCTCACCAAGGAGTTCACGCCCGTCCCGCGCGGCATCGGCCTGGTCATCGGCTGCAACACCTTCCCGACGTGGAACGGCTACCCGGGCCTGTTCGCCTCCCTGGCCACCGGCAACGCGGTCCTGGTCAAGCCGCACCCCCGCGCGGTGCTGCCGCTCGCGCTCACCGTGCAGGTGGCCCGCCAGGTGCTCACCGAGGCCGGTTTCGACCCGAACCTGGTGGCGCTCGCCGCCGAGCGTCCCGGCGAGGGCATCGCCAAGACCCTCGCCACCCGTCCCGAGATCCGGATCATCGACTACACCGGCTCCACGGAGTTCGGCGACTGGCTGGAGGACAACGCCCGCCAGGCGCAGGTGTACACCGAGAAGGCCGGCGTCAACACGGTGATCGTGGAGTCGACCGGCGACTACCGGGGGATGCTGTCCAACCTGGCGTTCTCCCTGTCGCTGTACAGCGGCCAGATGTGCACCACCCCGCAGAACCTGCTCATCCCGCGCGGCGGCATCACCACCGACCAGGGCCCCAAGTCCTTCGACGAGGTCACCGCCGACCTCGCGAAGGCGGTCGACGGACTGCTCGGTGACGACGCGCGCGCCAACGCGCTGCTGGGTGCGATCGTCAACCCGGACGTGAAGGCCCGCCTGGAGGCCGCCGCCGGTCTCGGCGAGGTCGCCCTCGCCTCCCGCGAGATCGCCCACCCGGAGTTCCCGGGCGCGGTGGTGCGCACTCCGGTGATCGTGAAGCTCGACGGCGCCAAGCCGGACGCCGAGGCCGCCTACATGAGCGAGTGCTTCGGCCCGGTCTCCTTCGCCGTCGCGGTCGACTCGGCCGACGACGCGGCTCAGCTGCTGCGGCGCACGATCCGCGAGAAGGGCGCGATGACGGTCGGCGCGTACACGACCTCCCCGGAGGTCGAGGAGCAGGTCCGGGAGGTCTGCCTGGAGGAGGCCGCCCAGCTCTCCCTGAACCTCACCGGCGGGGTGTACGTCAACCAGACGGCCGCCTTCTCCGACTTCCACGGCTCCGGCGGCAACCCGGCGGCCAACGCCGCCCTGTGCGACGGCGCGTTCGTGGCCAACCGGTTCCGGGTGGTCGAGGTGCGCCGGGAGGCGTAGGACGCCGTTTCAGGAGGGTGCGCCCCCGGTGGCGCTCCAGTGGTACAGCGTCATGGCCACACTGGTCGCGAGGTTGTAGCTGGAGACCTGGGGGCGCATCGGCAGCGCCACCAGGTGGTCGGCCCGCGCGCGGAGCTCCGCCGACAGTCCGCTGCGCTCGGAGCCGAAGGCGAGCAGCGCGTCGTCCGGCAGCTTCAGCGAGCGGATGTCCGCGCCCTCCGGGTCGAGCGCGAAGACCGGCCCCGGCGGCAGCTCGTCGACGGTCAGCCGCTCCACGGCGGTGGCGAAGTGCAGCCCCGCCCCGCCGCGCACGACGGTGGGGTGCCAGGGGTCGAGCGTGCCGGTGGTGACGACCCCGGTCGCCCCGAAACCGGCGGCCAGCCGGATCACCGCGCCCGCGTTGCCGAGGTTGCGCGGATTGTCCAGGACCACCACGGGGGCGGTGCGCGGGGTGCGCGCCAGCTTCCCGAGGTTGCCCGCGCGGGAGGGGCGTACGGCCAAAGCAGCCACGGCGGTGGGATGCGGGCGCGGCACGAGGGCGGCGTACGTCTCGTGGGGCACCTCGGTCAGCAGCTCCGCCAGCGTCTCCCGCACGTCCCCGGCCAGCTCGTCGGCGAGGGCGAGCGCGCCGGCCCGGTCCGCGGTGAGCGCCACCCGGACCTCGGCCCCGAAGCGCACGGCGTGCTTGAGGGCGTGGAAGCCGTCGAGCAGCACGGCGGTGCCGGCCAGGCGGTGCCAGGCGGACACGAGGCCGGCCGGGGTCTCGGGAGCGGGGTCGGTCATGGTGTGCAGCCTACGTGCGCGGGCCCGGCACCCCGCCGGGTGCCGGGGCGGCCTCCACCGGGTCCCCTCCGGCGGGGCGGCCGGCCGGGGGTCGCGGCCGCGGAATCCACGTCCCGCGCGGGCGCAGCCGCCCGCACGCGCGTGCCGCGAGGTTCCCGAGGCGGCGCAGGAAGGACGTCGGCAGGAAGACCGCGTCCGCCGCGATCATCGCCAGGGAGAAGAAGGGCAGTCCGAGCACGACGGCGATGACCGCGTGCTCCAAGATCATGAAGGCCAGCAGGACGTTCTTGACCCGCCGGTTGAACAGCGTGAACGGGAAGGCGACCTGCACGGCGACCGTCGCGTAGGTCACCAGCATCACCATGGTGCCGCTGGCCGACAGCAGGTCCGCGAGAGTCGGCCAGGGGGAGAAGTACTCCAGGTGCAGGGGGTAGTAGACGGCGGTGCCGTCCTGCCAGCGGGAGCCCTGGACCTTGTACCAGCCGGCCGTGGCGTAGATCAGACACGCCTCGGCCATGATCACCAGCAGCGCGCCGTTGTGCACGATGTTCGTGACGACGTCCAGCAGGATCCGCGGCTGCCCGGTCCTCGCGCCGCGTCCGACCAGCCACCACAGCGCCTGCGCGAGCCACACGGTCCACAGCAGCAGCGGTATGAACCGGTCGCCGTCCGTCCGGCCCGCCAGTGTCGCCAGGAGCAGCAGGAGGCCCAGCACACCCCACAGGAGCGGGCCGACCCGGTCGCGCGGCCGCTCGCCCCGCGCACGCGCCCCGGCCGCGCGGCGCGCACGCCGCGCGTCCAGGGACCAGACCTGGCCGCAGCGCGTGAACACCAGGTAGATCGACATCAGGTGCAGGACGTTGTCGCCGCCGTCCCCCATGAAGACGCTGCGGTTCTGCAGCGCCAGCACGCCCATCATGAACAGCACCGACATGGTGCGGGTGCGCCAGCCGAGCAGCAGCAGGAGGCTCCACAGCACGGCGAGCGCGTAGACGGCCTCGAACCAGACCCGGCCGTCCGACCACAGCAGCGGCGTGAAGGCGCCGTTCGTCGCGACCAGCTGATCTGCGAGGTCCCAGCTCCAGGGCCCGTCGGGGCCGTACAGCTCCTGGCGGTGGGGGAACTCGCGCAGCAGGAACAGCAGCCAGGTCAGGCTGAAGCCGATGCGGATCACGGCGGTCTGGTGGGGGCCGAGCGCGGAGTCGGTGACGCGGGCCGTCGCACGGGACAGCGCCGGCGAGAAGCGGTTCATCCCACGCCTCCCCGGGCCTCGTCCTCGGGCACCGGCCACCAGGACAGCGTGCGGTACACGGGCGTGGTGGAGATCTCCTCCCCGCTCCACTCGGGCGGCGGCACCTGCGCGGTCCGTGAGCGGATCTGGACGCGCTCGACGGCACCGTCCGGACCGGCCGCGTCCGCGCGGTCGAGGCGCAGCACCGTGATCCGGCGCAGGTACGTCTCGGACAGCGCTCCGCGCAGGCCCACCGGCCGGTTGTCGTCGTCGTGCGTGGCGACGAAGAAGTCCCAGGCGCGGCGCAGTTCGTTCTGCTGGGTGTGGCTGGGCAGGAGGTTGCCGTCGATGGCACGGCCGTCCTGCGCGGACAGGTCGTACCAGCCGGTGGTCCGTGTCCCGCCGTCCGCCGCGCGGATCTCGGCACGCACCTGGACGGCGATGTTCTGCTGCAACGGGTTCGGCGCGAACAGCTTCCAGTTCTGCTCGAACTCCGGGTAGATCCAGTTCTCGACCGTCTCGCCGTGCTCCTTGCTGACCGTGTTCGCCGGCGCGACGTGCAGGAACGTCATGCCGAGGTGCGCACAGACCACGACCGCGACGACCGCGAGCGCCGCCGCGGCGGCGATCCGGTAGCGCAGGGAGAGCGCGGCCACCCCGGTGCGGGGTCCGGCGGGGGAGTGCGGCGCGGGCGGGCCGTCCGCGGACCGCCCCGGATCGGGCGGAGGGGTCCGGGGTCCTGGCGGGTCCACCGGCGACGTGGGTCCGGGCAGGGCGGGGCGCGGGCCGGGCACGTCCTGCCCGGCGGGCCCGTGCCGGGCGTCCGAGCCCTTGTCGTACGCGTTCATCCCGCCCCGATCCACCGATCCCGGTCCGTCACCGCTTCCGCCCCGCCGCGAGGGCCCGGTACCGATCCGCCGCGTCGCACGGAACGGTACTCAGCACCGGCCGTCCGGGCACAGTCCCGCCGGGATCCCGTTCCGTGGCCGTCGCCACACCGCGGACCGAGCAGCGTCGTCCACGGGCGGTCCCCGCAGGTTATCCACAGCGGTTGACACCTCGCGGCGCCCGTCTCACCATGGAATCGCACGAACCGAACGATCGGTCGGGAGCGTGCTCCGGGAAGCATCCAGTCGAGGGGGACCCCATGGCGACAGCAGCCGCCCGCGATACGGCCGGCAGCCAGGCGTACGACGCACCGGCCGACGCCGGCGACACCGCCGGTCACGAGCGGGCCTTCGACGCGGCCGTCGCCGCCGACGAGCGGATCGAGCCGCGCGACTGGATGCCGGACGCCTACCGGGCCACGCTCGTCCGGCAGATCGCCCAGCACGCGCACTCCGAGATCATCGGCATGCAGCCGGAGGCCAACTGGATCACCCGCGCGCCCTCGCTGCGCCGCAAGGCGATCCTGATGGCCAAGGTGCAGGACGAAGCGGGACACGGCCTGTACCTGTACAGCGCCGCCGAGACCCTCGGCACCAGCCGCGAGGAGCTGCTCGACAAGCTCCACTCCGGCCGCCAGAAGTACTCCTCGATCTTCAACTACCCGACGCTGACCTGGGCGGACGTCGGCGCCATCGGCTGGCTGGTGGACGGCGCGGCGATCACCAACCAGGTGCCCCTGTGCCGCTGCTCCTACGGCCCGTACGCGCGCGCGATGGTCCGCATCTGCAAGGAGGAGTCCTTCCACCAGCGCCAGGGCTACGAGCTGCTGCTGGCCCTCAGCAAGGGCACCCCGGAGCAGCACGCGATGGCGCAGGACGCGGTGGACCGCTGGTGGTGGCCGTCGCTGATGATGTTCGGCCCGCCCGACGACGAGTCCCAGCACTCCGCGCAGTCGATGGCCTGGAAGATCAAGCGCCACTCCAACGACGAGCTGCGCCAGCGCTTCGTCGACATCTGCGTCCCCCAGGCCGAGTCCCTCGGCCTGACCCTCCCCGACCCGGACCTGAAGTGGAACGAGGAGCGCGGGCACCACGACTTCGGCGCGATCGACTGGTCGGAGTTCTGGGACGTCCTCAAGGGCAACGGACCCTGCAACGAACAGCGGCTGACCCGGCGCAGGCAGGCCCACGAGGACGGCGCCTGGGTCAGGGAGGCCGCGGCGGCCCACGCGGCCAAGCACACGAACGGCGAGACAGGAGCTGCACGAGCATGACCCACACCGACTGGCCCCTGTGGGAGGTCTTCGTGCGCTCGCGCCGCGGACTGTCCCACACCCACGCCGGCAGCCTGCACGCGCCGGACGCGGAGCTGGCCCTGCGCAACGCCCGCGATCTGTACACCCGGCGCGGCGAGGGCGTCTCGATCTGGGTCGTCCCGTCGTCCGCGGTCACCGCCTCCTCGCCCGACGAGAAGGACCCGTTCTTCGAACCGGCCGCCGACAAGCCCTACCGGCACCCGACGTTCTACGAGATCCCCGAGGGGGTGCGGCACCTGTGACGACGACCCCCGCCGAGGACACCGCCGACCGCACGGCCGCCGCGCTCGCCCTCGGCGACGACGCGCTGGTGCTCTCCCACCGCCTGGGCGAGTGGGCCGGCCACGCCCCCGTGCTGGAGGAGGAGGTCGCCCTCGCCAACATCGCGCTGGACCTGCTGGGCCAGGCCCGGGTACTGCTGTCGATGGCGGGCGACGAGGACGAGCTGGCCTATCTGCGCGAGGAGCGCGCCTTCCGCAACCTCCAGCTGGTGGAGCAGCCGAACGGCGACTTCGCCCACACCATCGCCCGCCAGCTGTACTTCTCCGCCCACCAATACCTCCTCTACGGCGCACTGGCCGCCGGCGACGGCCCGTTCGCGCCGCTGGCCGGCAAGGCGGTCAAGGAGACCGCCTACCACCGCGACCACGCCGAGCTGTGGACGCTGCGGCTCGGCGACGGCACGGAGGAGAGCCACGCGCGGATGCAGCGGGCCGTGGACGCGCTGTGGCGCCACACCGGTGAGATGTTCCAGCCCGTCGAGGGCCTGGACGTCGACTGGGCCGGCCTGGAGACGGCCTGGCTGGAGCGGATCGGCGAAGTGCTGCGCCGGGCCACGCTCACGGTGCCCGAGGGACCGCGCACGGGAGCGTGGGCGGCCGGCGCCGGCCGTCAGGGCCTGCACACCGAGCCCTTCGGCCGGATGCTCGCCGAGATGCAGCACCTGCACCGCAGCCACCCGGGGGCGACATGGTGACCGCCCTCACCCCGCTGGAGGCCGAACTCCTGGAGCTCGCCGGTTCGGTGCCCGACCCCGAACTGCCCGTGCTGACCCTGCGCGAGCTGGGTGTCGTGCGCGCGGTGCACGCACGCAGCACGGACACCGTCGAGGTCGAGCTGACCCCGACGTACACCGGCTGCCCGGCCGTCGAGGCGATGAGCCTCGACATCGAGCGGGTGCTGCGTGACCACGGGGTGCGCGAGGTCACCGTGCGCCGGGTGCTCGCACCCGCCTGGTCGACCGACGACATCACGGACGAAGGACGCCGCAAGCTGCGGGAGTTCGGCATCGCACCGCCCCGCGTGCGGGCGGCCTCCGGGCCGGTCGGGGTGGAGCTGGGCCCGACGCGCACCCGCGCGTCCCGGCCGGAGGACGAATCGGTGCCCGTCCGCTGCCCGCACTGCGGCTCGGCCGAGACCGAACTGCTCAGCCGCTTCTCGTCCACCGCGTGCAAGGCGCTGCGCCGCTGCCTGGCCTGCCGTGAACCGTTCGACCACTTCAAGGAGTTGTGATGGCCCGCTTCCACCGGCTCGAGGTGGCCGCGGTCGACCGGCTCACCGACGACTCCGTCGCCCTCACCCTCACCGTCCCCCCGCACCTGGCCGAGGAGTACCGGTACGCCCCCGGCCAGCACCTGGCCCTGCGGCGCGTCGCGGACGGCGAGGACATCCGGCGCACCTACTCCATCTGCTCCCCCGCACCCGACGGCGAGGCACCGGACACGCTCCGGGTCGGCGTGCGGCTGGTCGAGGGCGGCGCCTTCTCCACGTACGCGCTCAAGGAGATCAGCCCCGGCGACGAGCTGGAGGTGATGACCCCGGCCGGCCGCTTCACGCTCCCACCCGCGCCCGGCCGGTACGCGGCGATCGTCGGCGGCAGCGGCATCACGCCGGTGCTGTCCATCGTCTCGACCCTCCTCGCGCGCGAGCCGCGGGCCCGGTTCTGCCTGATCCGCAGCGACCGGACGACCGCCTCGACGATGTTCCTGGAGGAGGTCGCCGACCTGAAGGACCGCTACCCCGAGCGGTTCCAGCTGGTGACGGTGCTCTCCCGGGAGGAGCAGCAGGCGGGGCTGCCGTCCGGGCGGCTGGACCAGGAGCGGCTGACCGGACTGCTGCCGGTCCTGCTGCCCGTGGAGCAGGTGGACGGCTGGTTCCTGTGCGGGCCGTACGGCCTGGTCGAAGGGGCCGAGCGGGCGCTGCGCGGGCTGGGTGTGGCGCGCTCCCGCATCCACCAGGAGGTCTTCCACGTGGACGCTGGTACGGCGCCCGTCGCCACGGCGCCCGCCCTCGCGCACGGCACGGTCACCGCCCGGCTCGACGGACGCGGCGGGACCTGGCCCGTCCAGGACGGCGAGTCCCTGCTGGACACGGTGCTGCGCAACCGGCCCGACGCGCCCTACGCCTGCAAGGGCGGGGTGTGCGGGACCTGCCGCGCCTTCCTCGTCTCGGGCGAGGTGCGGATGAACCGCAACTTCGCGCTGGAGTCGGAGGAGACAGAAGCGGGCTATGTCCTGGCCTGCCAGTCGCACCCGGTGACGGAGCGGGTGGAGCTGGACTTCGACCGGTAGCAGCGGGCGCCGGGCGTCCGCTACAGCACGTGTCCCGGCGTCCCGTCGTCGGTGACTACGGGACGTCCGGCGGCCTCCCACACCTGCATGCCGCCGTCCACGTTCACGGCGTCGACGCCCTGCTGGGCCAGATACATGGTGACCTGCGCCGACCGTCCGCCGGAACGGCAGATCACATGGACCCGGCCGTCCTGCGGCGCGGCCTCGGTCAGCTCGCCGTAGCGGGCCACGAACTCACTGAGGGGGATGTGCAGCGCCCCCGCGGCATGACCGGCCTTCCACTCGTCGTCCTCGCGGACGTCCAGCAGGAAGTCGCCGTCCTCGAGGTCCGCGACCCGGACCGTGGGCACACCAGCTCCAAAACTCATGCCCCCGACGCTACCCGACCGGGCAGGTCCCGGCTCAGGCCAGCAGCTCCGCCAGCTCCGCCTCGCGCTCGGTCACCTGGGTCCGCAGCTGCTCGGCGATCTCCTCGAGGAGCCGGTCGGGATCGTCCGGGGCGAGGCGGAGCATCGAGCCGATGGCGCCGTCCTCCAGTTCCCTGGCGACCAGCGTGAGCAGTTCCTTGCGCCGGGCGAGCCATTCGAGGCGGGCGTAGAGCTCCTCGCCCGCGCTCGGGACGCGCTTCAGCTCCGGCCCCTTGGCCCACTCCTCGGCGAGTTCGCGCAGCTCGTCCTCGTTGCCGCGGGCGTAGGCGGCGTTGACGCGGGTGATGAACTCCTCGCGGCGCGCGCGTTCCTTGTCCTCCTGCGCCAGGTCAGGGTGGGCCTTGCGGGCGAGGTCGCGGTAGAGCTTGCGGGCCTCCTCGCTGGGCCGCACCCGCTGCGGGGGCCGCACCGGCTGGTCGGTGAGCATGGCGGTGGCCTCGGGAAAGAGGCCGTCACCGTCCATCCAGCCGTTGAGCAGCTCCTCGACGCCGGGGATGGGCATCAGCCGGGCGCGCGCCTCGTCGGCCCGGCGCCGGTCCTCGGGGTCGTCGCTGCGGGCGGCCCTGGCCTCCAGGATCTGGGCGTCCAGCTCCTCGAGCCGGGCGTACACCGGGCCGAGTTTCTGTTCGTGCAGCCGGGAGAAGTTCTCGACCTCGACGCGGAAGGTCTCCACGGCGATCTCGAACTCGATCAGCGCCTGCTCGGCCGCGCGTACGGCCTGCTCCAGCCGCTCCTCGGGCCGCGCCGCACCACCGCCGCCGGGGGTCCGCTCCGCGCCGGCGCCGCCACTCTGCTCACCTTCCGAGGTCGTCACCCGGACAGCGTAGGCCACCCGCCCGGCACACCACGCTCCGGCGGCACGCTCCCCGGCCGGGCACGCGCGCCTGCCCGGCCGCCCGCTCACACCCCCGTCTCGGCCGCGATCCGTCCCGACCGCACCGCGGTCACCAGGTCCGTGTGGTCCGCCTCGGTGCGGTCGGCGTAGGCGACGGCGAAGGCCGCCACCGCCTCGTCCAGTTCGTCGTTCTTGCCGCAGTAGTCGGCGATCAGGCGGGGATCGGCGCTGTGGGAGTGGGCGCGGGCCAGCAGGGCGCCGGTCATCCGGGCGTAGTCGTCGACCTGGTCGGCGGCCAGCGCGGCCGGATCGACGCTGCCCTTGCGGTTGCGGAACTGGCGCACCTGGAAGGGACGGCCGTCGACCGTCGTCCAGCCCAGCAGGTTGTCGCTCACCACCTGCATCCGCTTCTGGCCGTGGACCACCCGCATGCCCTCGTGGCCGGCCTCGGGAACGTCGAACCCGGCCGCCGGCAGATGCGGCACGAGGGCCGAGGGGCGGGCCTCCTTCACCTGGAGGACCAAGGGCTCGCCCCGGTGGTCGAGGAGCAGCACGACGTACGAGCGGGTGCCCACGCTGCCGGTGCCGACGACGCGGAACGCCACGTCGTGCACCGCGTGCCGGGCCAGCAGCGGGTGGCGGTCGGGTGGGAGCGTGCCGAGGTACTGCTCCAGCGAGGCGGCCACCGCGGCGGCCTCACCGTCCGGTACGCGGCGCAGGACCGGCGGCGCGTCGACGAAGCGGCGCCCGCCGTCCCCGGTCGTCTCGGTGGACCTGGCCGCGAACCGGCCGCTGGTGTTCGCGCGGGCCTTCTCGGAGACCCGCTCCAGGGTGCCCAGCAGGTCGTGGGCGTCGGTGTGGGAGACCAGTTCCTCGTCCGCGATGGCGTTCCAGGCGTCCAGCGCCGGCAGCCTGGACAGCAGCCGCATCGTGCGGCGGTAGGCGCCCACGGTGTCGTGGGCCGCGGCGCGGCAGGTGTCCTCGTCGGCGCCGGCCTCGCGCCCGGCGAGCACCAGGGAGGTGGCGAGCCGCTTGAGGTCCCATTCCCAGGGGCCGTGCACCGTCTCGTCGAAGTCGTTCAGGTCGATGACCAGTCCGCCGCGCGCGTCGCCGTAGAGACCGAAGTTCGCCGCGTGGGCGTCGCCGCAGATCTGGGCGCCGATCCGGGTCATCGGCGTGCGGGCCAGGTCGTACGCCATGAGGCCCGCAGACCCGCGCAGGAAGGCGAACGGCGTCGCCGCCATCCTGCCCACCCGGATCGGTGCGAGCTCGGGCAGCCGGCCCCGGCTGGACTCCTCGACGGCGCTCAGGGCGTCGGGGCGGGAGGCGTCGAGGTCGAGAGCGGCGTGTGCCCCGCGGGGAACCTGCCCGCGCAGGGCCTTGCCCTCGTCCCTGGGGCTGCCCTCGGCGGGCCACTCGGCGAATCCCGGCACCCGCGGCAGCCGCCGCACCGGGGCCGTACCCCCGGTCCCGGTCGCACCGGCGGGCTCACGAGTCCCGGACGTCCCGGCAACAGCTTCGGTCACGGCGACCGCCTCCCCCGTACACCCACGTGCCGTACACACGCGTCGACATCGATCGTGCCGACCGTACAGCCGGCGGCCGAAACGCGTCAGACCCTGTGGACAACTCTCCCGGTGTGGAGAAGTCCGGGCCCTATCCGGCTTCCGCCACCTCTGACCCCACCGGCAGCGGCCGCCCCTCGGCGAGCAGCCGCCCGGCACGGCCCTGGGAGATGTCCAGCCGGGCCAGTACGGCCGGAACGGCCACGCCCGGCAGCATGTGGTGGAACAGCACGGTGACCCGGTGCTCCAGGTCCTGCCGCTGGCAGCGCAGCTGCGACAGGAGCTGCACTCCGGAGAAGCTCGCGACCAGCAGTTCCGCCGTCTCCGTCGGGTCGACGTGCGGCAGCAGTTCGCCTCCCGCCTTCGCCTCGGCCAGGGTCCGGGTGGTCTGGTCGATCCACATGCCGAACGCCGGGGTGCGGTCCAGTCCCAGCGCCCCCTGGTCCAGGGCCAGTCCGACGCTGGCCCGCACCAGCGGCTCGGTCCGCAGCCGCAGCGCCAGCACCAGGCCGGAGTCGACGAGTTCCTGCAGCTTGCTGGACTGGGGCGGCAGGGAGATCGCGAGCTGCTCCTCGAACACGCCGAGCGCCAGCTCCTCCTTGGAGCCGAAGTGGAAGTACAGCGCGCCCTTGGTGACTCCGGCCCGCTCCAGGATCTCCCCGATGGTCGCCGAGGTGTAGCCGCGTTCGTCGAAGACGGCCGCCGCCGCCTCCAGAATGGTCCGCCGGGTGCGGATCGCGCGCTCCTGTCGCGCCATCGGTGCCTCCTGATCTGGGTGGATCTCATGGATCTCTCGGGTCGCACCGTGCAGTCGGCGTAAAGCCGCCGGGAAGCCGCCGTGCGGTCTGTCGTGCTTGCGCGGGCGCGTGGGTTCGTCTCCGGCGATGTGGATCACCCTTGGAAAAAAACCAACTCGTCCGTATCTTAGTGCGAACCGACCCGGGGGCCGATCGCCGATCCCGGGGGTTCCTCACGCCGCAGCCGGATTCCTGGAGCGCACCATGGAGGATCAGACCGGACAGCGGGGCGCGCCCGCAAACACCGTCGACAGACCCGGTGCCCGCACCCGTGTCACGACGGAACTCGCCCACCGCCCCCGCGCGGAGGACGTCTTCCCGGTCGAATGGCTCCGGCTCTCGGACGTCCGCTTCCGTGCCACCGCCCGCTGGCCCGCCGACCACGCCTTCTTCGGCCCCGTAGACGACCGCCGCCAGGATCCGATGATCGTCGGTGAAACGTTGCGTCAGACCTCGATGGCCCTCGCCCACGCGGAGTTCGGCGCCCCGGCCGACACCCACTTCGTCATGCGGGACCTGGACATCTCCGCCGACCCTGACCGACTGCTGCTCGCGGACGCGGACGAGCCGGTCACCGTCGACGTCGTCTGCTCCGAGGTCCGCCGCCGGGGCCGGGGCCTGAACAGCATGCGCACGACGATGGAGTTCCGCCGCGCGGGACGCCTCGTCGCCCGGGGCACCGGCAGCACCGGCTGCACCTCCCCGGCCGCCTACCGCCGCCTGCGGGAAAGCCGACTGACTGCCCAGGCGGCCCGAATACCGCTGCCGGAACCGGTGTCACCCGAACTGGTGGGCCGCCACCGCGCGGAGGACGTCGTCCTCTCCCCCGCGGACCGGCCCGGCTCCTGGCTGCTGCGCGCGCACACCGGGCACCCGGTCCTCTTCCCTCGCCCCAACGACCACATCCCCGGCATGGTCCTCTTCGAGGCGGCCCGCCAGGCCGCGACCGCGTCGTCGGGCCGGCTGCCCTTCCTGCCGTCCGACCTGTCCGTCTCCTTCAGCCGCTACGCCGAACTGGACAGCCCCTGCCGGCTCGACACCGAGGTGCTCGACAAGGGCGAGGACGGGGTGACGGTGCGGGTGTCGGGCACACAGGCCGGCCGGTCCGTCTTCGCCGCCACCCTCACCTGCGCGCCCAGGGCCCCGGTACGGTCCCTGCCGTGACCGTCAACCTCCTGATCACCGGCGCGACGGGCTTCATCGGCAGCCGGGTCGCGGCAGCGGCCCTCGAACGCCCCGAGGTCCGCGTCCGCTCGCTGTCCCGCCGTACGCCGTCCGAGCGGCCGGACTCCGGGACGGTGCCCGGTGATCTCGCCGATCCGCGCACCCTGCACGGCGGTTGCGCCGGTGTCGACGTCCTCGTCCACTGCGCCTCCCGCGTGGGCGGTGATCCGGAGTCCGTCGCCGCGGTCAACGACCTCGGTACGAGGGCCCTGGTGGAGGAGGCCGTACGGAGCGGAGTGCGCCGGATCGTGTACGTGAGCACCGCCGCCGTCCACGGCCGGGGCCCCTTCCGGGGTGTACGGCCCGGCGAGGTCCCGATCGCGCCCGTCTCCGCCACCAGCCGCGCCCGCGCGGCGGCCGAACGGCATGTCCTCGACGCGGGCGGCCTGGTGCTGCGCCCGCACCTGGTGCACGGCGAGGGCGACCGCTGGGTGATCCCCGGACTGGTGGGGCTGCTGCGGGAGTTGTCCGCTACCGTGTCCGGCTGCGAGGCGCTCCAGTCGGTGATCGACGTCGACACCCTGGGCCGGGCGGTCGTCGCCGCGGCACTGTCCCCCGGCCACGGCCCCGGCACCCACTACGTCGCCCACCCGGACCCCGTCCCCGCCTCGGAGCTGCTCGCGGCCGTGTGCGAGCGGGTGGAACGGCCCGGCGACGGCGCCTCGGTGGACGAGGCCACCGCCCGCGCCCGGGCCGCCGGATCCCCGCGTGCGCTGCACCACCTGGACATGCTCACCGTGGACCACTGGTTCGCGGACGACGCCTTCTGGAAGGACCTGGACTGCTCACCGGGTGAGGGGTTCGCCCGCACGTTCGCGAGGTCAGTGCCCTGGTACCGGTCGTACGTGGCGACCGGCCGACAGGAAAACCGTCCGGTCGGTCTGCGGAATCACGCCCGGAGGTAAGCCAGCACTGCGAGGACACGCCGGTGCGTCTCGTCCGTCAACGGCAGGTCCAGCTTCGTGAAGATGCTGCCGATGTGCTTGCCGACGGCGGCCTCCGACACCACCAGCTCACGGGCGATCGCGCCGTTGGACTTGCCCTGCGCTATCAGCGCCAACACCTCCCGCTCCCGCGGGGACAGCCGCTCCAGCGGGTCACGGCGGTGGCGCAGCAACTGCCGTACGACCTCGGGGTCGACCACTGTGCCGCCGTCCGCGACCTGGCTCAGCGCGGTCACGAACTCCTCGATCTGACCGACCCGGTCCTTGAGCAGATAGCCGATGCCGGTGCCGTCACCGGAGTCCAGCAGGTCGGAGGCGTACCGGCGCTGCACGTACTGGCTGAGCACGAGAACGGGCAGCGTGGGCCGCCCGGCGCGCAGCCGCACGGCCGCGCGCAGGCCCTCGTCCTGGAAGCCCGGGGGCATCCGGACGTCCGTCACCACGATGTCGGGTTCGTGTCCACCGACCGCGGCGACCAACGCCTCGGCGTCGCCGACCGCCGCGACGACCTCGTGCCCGCACTGCTGGAGCAGGCCGATCAGGCCCTCCCGCAGCAGCACGCTGTCCTCGGCCAGCACGACGCGCAGTGCTCGGCCGTCTGTCAGGGGGAGCAGGGGGCGCAAGGGATCTCCACACGCAGCAGGGTCGGTCCACCCACCGGACTGGACAGGGTGAGTCTGCCATCGAGCACCGACACCCGGTCGGCGAGTCCGGTCAGCCCGCTGCCCTCGCCCGCCCGCGCACCGCCCCGCCCGTCGTCGCGGACCTCCAGCAGCAGCCGCCCGTCATGGTGCCCGCCGTCCACCCGCGCGCGGCTCGCCCCGCTGTGCCGGGCGACATTGGCGAGCGCCTCGCACACCACGAAGTACGCGGCGGCCTCGACCGGCGTGGGCAGCCGGCCGGTGAGATCCAGGTCCACGTCCACGGGTACGGCGGACCGGTCGGCGGCGTCGGCGACCGCGGCCTCGAGCCCGTAGTCGGCGAGGACCTGGGGGTGGATGCCGTGGATGAGCTCCCGCAGCTCCTGAAGCGCCCGGCCCGCCTCGTCGTGGGCCTTGGCGAGCCGGTCGGCGAGCGGGCCGGGCGGCGCCTCCAGGCGGGCCAGGCCCAGCGTCATCGTCAGGGCGACCAGACGCTGCTGGGCCCCGTCGTGCAGATCGCGCTCGATGCGCCGCCGTTCCGCCTCGAAGGCCTCCACCAGCCGCACCCGGGACCGGGTCAGTTCGGTCACCCTGGCGTCCAGACCGGTCTCGCGCGGGGCGAGCAGCAGCCGGGTCAACCCCGCGCGGGCGCCCGACGCGACGCCCAGCAGGTAGGCGCCCAGGGCGAGCAGGACGATCCCGAGCAGGGCGGCACCGGTCGCCGCCGGCCAGGTGGTGACCGTCCACAGCTTGAGGACTTTCGCCTCCCTGCCGTCCCCGACCGTGGCCATCAGCAGCGGGGTGGCGGTCACGGCCGCCGGGAGGAGCAGGCCGACCGTGAGCACGAGGGCGTCGACCGGCCACAGCAGACCCGCGAACAGCAGCGCGTGACCGAGCTCCCGCCAGGTGGCCCGCTCCCGCAGCCGGGTGGTCAGCCAGACCCGCAGGCCGGGAGCGGCGGGCGGCAGGTGCGGGTCGGGTGCCGGATCGCGGTCGACCAGCCGCAGCCGCCACCGCTCCAGCCGGGCCACCGGTATGCCCGCGAGGGCGGTGCCCAGCAGCAGCGGAAGCCCCACCAGGACCGGCGCGAGCACCCCGCCGGCCACCACCGACACGACGATGCCCACGAGCACCACCGCGCCGGTCACCGCACCGGTGAGCAGATATCCGGCCGAGCGCCACGGCCACGCGGACAACGCGTAACCGGGACGGGACATGGCCTGCCAGGAATTCCGAGGCTGCATGCGGATCACCGTAGAAGCCGGCGCCGTGCGGGGCCATCGGCCCAGGCGGAGGCTTCGGGGTATGCCTGGCCCTACCTTTTTCCTCGCCCCTGCCGTACTGCGCCGACCGGCTCCCGGACGGTTTCGTTTCCCTCGGACGACCAGCCCGGCGGCGACCGGGCCCGGACAGGGGAGTGGGGCACATGAGCCAGAGGAACGGCGACGCGGTCGTCTTGCACCGGGTGAGCCGGCGGTACGGGTCGGGCGACGGCGCGGTGAGCGCGCTGGACGAGGTCTCCCTCACCTTCCCGCGCGGGAGTTTCACCGCCGTGATGGGCCCGTCCGGCTCCGGCAAGTCGACACTGCTGCAGTGCGCCGCGGGCCTCGACCGGCCCACCTCGGGCTCGGTCGCCGTCGGCGGCACCGAGCTGACCGGGCTCGGTGAGAGACGGCTGACCCTGCTGCGCCGCGAGCGCGTCGGCTTCGTCTTCCAGGCGTTCAACCTGCTGCCGGCGCTGACCGCCGAGCAGAACGTCGCCCTCCCGCTGCGGCTGGCCGGCCGGCGCGTGCCGCGGGCCCGGATCCGTGAGGCCCTCCACCAGGTCGGCCTCGGCGACCGCGCCCGGCACCGGCCCGCCGAGCTGTCCGGCGGGCAGCAACAGCGCGTCGCCCTGGCCCGTGCCCTGATCACCCGCCCCGATGTGCTGTTCGCCGACGAACCGACCGGCGCGCTGGACTCCCGCACCGGACACGAGGTGCTCACGCTGCTGCGCGGCATGGCCGACCGCGAGGGACAGACGGTCGTCATGGTGACCCACGACCCGGTGGCCGCCTCTCGTGCCGACCGCGTGGTCTTCCTGGTCGACGGCCGCGTCCACGGCGAGCTGGCCGGGGCGGGCGCCGACGCCGTCGCCGCGCGGATGACCGGGCTGGAGGCCGTGCCGTGCTGAGCCTCGCCCTGCGCACCCTGCGCGCCCGGTGGATCACCTTCGCCGGCAGCTTCACCGCCCTCGCGCTGGGCGTGGCCCTCCTCACCGTCATGGGACTCGCCCTCGCCTCCTCCCTCGACGCTCCCGCGCGGGAACCGGAGCGGTTCGCCGCCGCCCCGGCCGTGGTCAGGGGCGCGGACACCCTGCGCGTACCGACGCCGAACGGCGAGAAGACCGAGGAACTGGCGCACCCGCGCGCGGTGCCGACGGCGACCGTCGCGAAGCTGCGCCGGCTCGGCACGGTCGTCGAGGACCGCTCCTACCCCGTCCGCGCCGAGGGCGGTCCCGGTGAGCTGACCGGCCATCCCTGGTCCACCGCCCCGTACGCCCCGTACACCCTCGAGGCGGGCCGTGCGCCCCGCGCGGACGACGAGGTCGTCGTCAGCGGCGACTGGGCACGCCCCGGCACGCGGGTGCGCACGGACCACGGCACCGTGCGGGTCGTGGGCACGGTGGCCGGCCGCGGCTTCGAGCACGCCGTCTTCCACACCGACGCGCGCGCCGCCGAACTGTCCACGGCCGTCGTCCAGCTGGTCGTCGACGCCGACCCGGCCGCCGTACGGGAGGCGGTGCGCGGAGCCCCGGGCGTCCGGGTCCTCACCGGGGACGACCGCCGGTACGCCGACGCGGATCCCGAACGCGACAGCAAGGCGCTGACCGCGATGAACGCCCTGTTCGGCACGGCGGGCGGGGTCTCCGCCTTCGTCTCGGTGTTCGTGGTGGCGTCCACCTTCGCCTTCACGGTCGACCGGCGGCGCCGGGAGTTCGGGCTGCTGCGCGCCGCGGGGGCGACGCCCGGTCAGATACGGCGCACGGTGGCCGCCGAGGCCCTGCTGGTCGGGGTGCTCGCCTCGGCCGCCGGCTGCGGGCTCGGCGGGTACGCGGCACCCTTGCTGGCCGCGTGGGTGGTCGACGTGGAGCTGGCGCCGGGCTGGTTCACCATCGGCGACGCGGGCTGGCCGTACCCCGTGGCGTTCTGGACGGGGCTCCTCGTCGCCCTGAGCGGTGCCGTCGTGGCCTCCTGGCGGGCGGGGCGCACGGGTCCTGTCCAGGCACTGCGCGAGGCGTCCGTCGACAACGGGGCCATGACGCGGGGGCGGCGGCTGTGCGGCACGGCCCTGCTGCTGACCGCCGGGGTGACGCTCGCCGTGGCGCTGCTCGGCGATCCGGGCGACCTGCTGCACCGCAAGACCTACATCACCCGGCCCATGCTGCTGATCACCGCCGCCGCGCTGCTCGCCCCGCCGGTGGTACGTCCGCTGGCCCGGCTGCTGGCCTGGCTTCCGGCCCGGCTGCCGGGGGCGGTCGGCATGCTGATGCGGGAGAACGCGGCCGCCGGGGCCCGCCGTACCGCCGCGGTCGCGGCGCCCGTGCTGGTCACGGTCGCCCTGGCGGGCTCGCTGCTCGGCACCACCGCCACCCTGGACCGCGCCAGGGCCGCCGAGACGCGGGAGCGGACCGCCGCGGCGTTCGTCGTCACGGCCGCCGGAGACGGGGCCTTCGACGCACGGACCCTGGAGCGGTTGCGCGCGGTGCCCGGCGCGCGGGTGTCGGCGAGTGCGCCGAGCGCGGTGTACGTCCTGGAGGAGGGCGTGGCGCTGATCAGGTCCGAGGCCCGGGCCGTCGACCCCGGGGCGCTGGCGGCCACCGCGCGGCTGCCGCTCGCCGCGGGGAGGGTCACCAACCTCGACGACGGATCGATCGTCGTCAACGAGGAGTGGGAGCGGCACACGGTCGGGCAGCGCGTGCGGGTGTGGCTCGGGGACGGCACGGAGCGGATGCTGCGGATCGCCGCGGTGATGACCACCGGCACCGGCGACAACGGCGTCTACGTCACCCCGGCCAACGCGCCGGGCGCGCGCGTGGACCGGGTGGACGTCGCCCTCGCGGACGGTGCCGACGCGCGCGCGGTGGCCGCCGGTCTGGAGCGGGCGGTGCGGCCCCTCGGCGGTCAGGTCCGCGCCGGGGACCGGTGGGCGGCCGCCTCGGCCCCCGGGAGCGAACGCACCACCCGCTACGGCCTCCTGCTGGTCCTCGGCATCGCCCTGCTCTACACGGGCATCTCCCTGGCCAACACCATGGTCATGGCGACCTCCGACCGGGTGCGCGACCTCGCGGTACTGCGGCTGGCCGGGGCCACGCGGTGGCAGGTACTGCGCATGGTGGGCGCGGAGTCGCTGACGGTGGTCGCGGTCGGCGCGGTCCTGGGCCTGGCCGTGACCGCGCTCAACCTGGCCGGCACCTGGGGAGCCCTGTTCCTGCTCTCGGCCCCCGCCACGATCGCCCTCCCCTGGTCCACGCTCGCCGCCGTCACAGCCGCCTGCGCCGTACTCGCCATGGCCTCCGCGGTCGTACCCGCCGCCCTCGCCCTGCGCCGGCCCGCGCCGGAGTCGGCGGGCATCCGCGAGTGACCCCTCCCGAAGCGGCGGGCATCCGCGAGCGCCCCTGCCCGAACCGGCGGGCATCCGCGAGTGACCCTCCCGAACCGGCGGGTGTCCGTAGATAAGCCCGCGAGGCCCGCTCCGGAACCGGCGGGTGTCCGCGAATGAGCCCACGAGGCCCGCTCCGAATGTCCCGCCGGCGCCCTCCCCGCGCGCTTCCGAGGACCCTCGGAGACCCCCACCACGCGCTCCCGAGGGGGAACGGCACGCCACTCCACGAAGAAAAGGATCATGAGATGTTCCTCACACGCCACCCGGCCGCCGCACTCGCTCCGAGCATGCGAAACGGGCGGCATCCGAGGGATGCCGCCCGTTTCGACGGTGTGCGCGAGGGGGGAGTTGAACCCCCACGCCCTTGCGGGCACTGGAACCTGAATCCAGCGCGTCTGCCTATTCCGCCACCCGCGCATTGGGTGTGTCTTCCGCGCCCTGCCCCGTTTGGGGCCCTGCGCCTTCCGACACCCAGAACATTAGCACGCTGGCCGGGATGGATTCACATCCCTTTCCCCGCGGCCGTCCCACCGCCCCCACCCGCCCCGACGAGCCCGGATCGCCCCGGCCGGCCTCCCCCGGGCCCCGATGTCGCGGCGGTGACCGCTTCACGTATCAACCTCGTACCGGTGGTCCCCGTCTGTACAGGAGCCGGACGGAGTCCACAGCCGGGTGCGGGACACTGGTCTGCGGCCCCCTCTACGATCCATGGCAGAACGACGCGCACGAGCACGACCGAAGGAGTTCGAAGAGGGGCCCCGGAGGGAACTTCGTCAGGCGTCGACACCCGTCGACCGGGCCGACAGGGGGAACCAGCCGATCGACCGGCGCGTGGATACGATCAGTAAGCAGTACCAGGTAGGCGGTGCACGAAACAGTGCACCGGGCAGTACACAGGACGGCAGCGACGGAGGAGGTGCCCCATGGGAGTCCTGAAGAAGTTCGAGCAGCGTCTCGAAGGTCTGGTCAACGGCACCTTCGCCAAGGTGTTCAAGTCCGAGGTGCAGCCCGTGGAGATCGCGGGAGCGCTCCAGCGGGAGTGCGACAACAACGCCACCATCTGGAACCGCGACCGCACCGTCGTACCCAACGACTTCATCGTCGAACTGAGCACCCCGGACTTCGAGCGGCTCAGCCCGTACTCCGGCCAGCTCGGCGACGAGCTCGCCGGCATGGTGCGCGACTACGCCAAACAGCAGCGCTACACCTTCATGGGTCCCATCAAGGTGCACCTGGAGAAGGCGGACGACCTCGACACCGGCCTGTACCGGGTCCGCAGCCGTACGCTCGCCTCCTCCACCGGCCAGACCCCCGGCGCTCCCGGCGGCGCACCGCCGGCCGGCCGCCCCGGCGGCTACGGCTACCCGTCGGCCGGCCCCGCGGGCGCCCCGCCCATGCCGGCCGCGCCGCCGCCCGGCGGTGGTTACGGCTACCCGCCGCCCGCGGGCGGCCAGCGGCCACCCGCCGCCCCCGCGGCCGGCGGACGCACCCGCTACTGGATCGAGATCAACGGCACCCGCCACCAGATCTCCCGTGCCACCCTCGTGATGGGCCGCAGCACCGAAGCCGACGTGCGGATCGACGACCCCGGCGTCTCCCGCCGGCACTGCGAGATCCGGACCGGAACGCCCTCGACGATCCAGGATCTCGGATCCACCAACGGCATCGTGGTGGACGGGCAGCACACCACCCGCGCTACGCTCCGCGACGGCTCGCGGATCGTCGTGGGCAGCACCACCGTTATCTATAGGCAAGCCGAAGGGTGAAGCGGGGGCAATGTCAGAGCTGACCCTCACGGTCATGCGGCTCGGGTTCCTGGCCGTACTGTGGCTGTTCGTGATCGTGGCCGTGCAGGTCATCCGGAGTGACCTGTTCGGCACTCGCGTCACCCAGCGCGGATCACGGCGGGACGCCGGCCGGCCGCAGCAGGCCGCCCGCCAGGCACCTCCGCAGCAGCGCCAGCAGTCCGGCGGCGGCCGCCGCGGCCGCAACACCCCCACCAAGCTGGTCGTGACCGAGGGCACCCTCACCGGCACCACCGTCGCCCTCCAGGGCCAGACCATCACCCTGGGCCGGGCGCACGACAGCACCATCGTGCTGGACGACGACTACGCCTCCAGCCGCCATGCCAGGATCTACCCGGACCGCGACGGCCAGTGGATCGTCGAGGACCTGAGCTCCACCAACGGCACCTACCTGGACCGGACCCGGCTGACGACCCCCACACCGATTTCGCTGGGCGCACCGATCCGCATCGGCAAGACCGTCATCGAGCTGCGGAAGTAGTGCTACACCAATGAATGAGCGCGAGCGGAGCGAGCACGCAGTGGGGGTCCCCACCCAGGGTCCCGGCGCGCTCCCGACCGGAGGGTGGGCAGTGTGGCTCGACACGACCGGCTGTACCCGGAGCCGACTGGCGAGGTGCGCATGAGCCTGTCTCTGCGCTTCGCCGCCGGATCGCACAAGGGCATGATCCGGGAGGGCAACGAGGACTCCGGTTACGCCGGTCCCCGCCTGCTCGCCATCGCCGACGGCATGGGCGGCGCCGCCGCCGGCGAGGTCGCCTCCTCCGAGGCGATCTCCACCATCGTCGCCCTCGACGACGACGTCCCCGGCTCCGACGTGCTCACCTCGCTCGGCACCGCCGTCCAGCGCGCCAACGACCAGCTGCGCATGATGGTCGAGGAGGACCCCCAGCTCGAGGGCATGGGCACCACCCTGACCGCCCTGCTGTGGACCGGTCAGCGCCTCGGCATGGTGCACGTCGGCGACTCCCGCGCCTACCTCCTGCGCGACGGCGTCCTCACCCAGATCACCCAGGACCACACCTGGGTGCAGCGTCTGGTCGACGAGGGCCGGATCACCGAGGAGGAGGCCACCACCCACCCGCAGCGCTCCCTGCTCATGCGGGCCCTCGGCAGCGGCGAGCACGTCGAACCCGACCTGTCCATCCGCGAGGTCCGGGCCGGCGACCGGTACCTGATCTGCTCCGACGGCCTGTCCGGTGTGGTCTCCCACCAGACCCTCGAGGAAGCCCTGGCCAGCTACCAGGGCCCCGAGGAGACCGTCCAGAACCTGATCGAACTGGCCCTGCGCGGCGGCGGCCCCGACAACATCACCGTGATCGTCGCCGACGTCCTGGACCTCGACACCGGCGACACCCTCGCGGGGCAGCTGTCCGACACCCCGGTCGTGGTCGGCGCCGTGGCCGAGAACCAGAACCAGCTCTCCGACAACGGCATCATGCAGACCCCCGCCGGCCGCGCCTCCGGTCTCGGCCGCCGGCGCCAGGAGGGCGGCGGGGGCGAGTTCGGCCCGCCCGGCAGCGGCGACATCACCGGCTTCATCCCCACCGACGGCTTCGCCTACGGCGACGACGACTTCGTCAAACCCGCCAAGAACCGCCGGTGGCTCAAGCGGTCCGTCTACAGCCTGCTCGCGCTCGCCGTCCTCGGCGGCAGCATGTACGGCGGCTGGCGCTGGACCCAGACGCAGTACTACGTCGGCACCAACGGCGAACACGTCGCCCTGTACCAGGGCATCAGCCAGGACCTGGCCTGGGTCTCCCTCTCCGAGATCGAGAAGGACCACCCGGAGATCGAACTCAAGTACCTGCCGCCCTACCAGCGGAAGCTGGTCGAGGCGACCATCGCCGACGGCGACCTCTACGGCGCCCGCGCGAAGATCGAGGAACTGTCGGTACAGGCCTCCGCGTGCAAGAAGCAGGCCGAGCGGCGCTCCGCCGAGAGCGAGAAGAACGCGAAGACCGGCGAGGGCGAGGCCGGAGGCACCACGGGAACCACACCCGCCTCCTTCACGTCCAAGGTCTCGCCTTCGCCGAACCCCTCGGGCTCGGCGAAGGCCCCGGAGCAGTCCACGCCCCCGTCCACGACCGCCGCACCCACTCCCAGCCCCGGCCCCAGCCTCTCGGAGGAGGAGCAGAAGGTCGTCTCGCTGTGCGGTAAGCAGTAGGCAAGCCGTGAGAGGCCCTGTCACACGATGAGCAGTACTACCAACCCGTCGACGCAGCACACGTCCACGATCGGCGCGATCGGCGCACCCAGCCGCCGCAACACCGAGCTCGCGCTCCTGGTGTTCGCCGTCGTCATCCCGGTCTTCGCCTACGCCAACGTGGGACTGGCCCTCAACGACGAACTGCCCACCGGGCTGCTGAGTTACGGCCTCGGCCTCGGCCTGATGGCGGGCGTCGGCCACCTCGCCGTACGGAAGTTCGCCCCGTACGCGGACCCGCTGATGCTGCCGCTGGCCACCCTGCTCAACGGCATCGGCCTGGTCGCCATCTGGCGCCTGGACCAGTCGAGGCGACTGCAGGCGAGCAGCACGTTCGTCGAGGCGGCGCCGCGCCAGCTGATGTACTCCGCGCTCGGCGTCGGCCTGTTCATGGCCGTACTGTTCTTCCTCAAGGACCACCGCGTCCTGCAGCGCTACACCTACATCTCCATGGCCGGCGCGCTGGTCCTGCTCCTCCTGCCGCTGGTTCCGGGCCTCGGCCACAACGTCTACGGCGCCAAGATCTGGATCAAGATCCCCGGTCTCGGCACCCTCCAGCCCGGCGAGTTCGCCAAGATCGTCCTCGCGGTCTTCTTCGCGGGCTACCTCATGGTCAAACGCGACGCCCTGGCCCTCGCCAGCCGCCGCTTCATGGGCCTCTACCTGCCCCGCGGCCGCGACCTCGGCCCGATCATCGTCGTCTGGATCATCTCCATCCTGATCCTGGTCTTCGAGACCGACCTCGGCACCTCGCTGCTGTTCTTCGGCATGTTCGTGATCATGCTGTACGTCGCCACCGAGCGGACCAGCTGGATCGTGTTCGGCCTGCTGATGTCCGCGGCCGGCGCCGTCGGCGTGGCGAGCTTCGAGCCGCACATCCAGACGCGTGTGCAGGCCTGGCTCGACCCGATGCGCGAGTACGAGCTCAGCCGCGCCGGGGTCCAGGACGGCATCGTCCACTCCGAGCAGGCCATGCAGGCCCTGTGGGCCTTCGGCTCCGGCGGCACCCTCGGCACCGGCTGGGGCCAGGGCAACTCCGACCTCATCGGCTTCGCCGCCAACTCCGACTTCATCCTCGCCACCTTCGGCGAGGAGATCGGCCTGGCCGGCGTCATGGCGCTGCTCCTGCTCTACGCGCTGATCGTGGAACGCGGCGTGCGCACCGCCCTCGCCGCCCGCGACCCGTTCGGCAAGCTGCTCGCCATCGGACTGTCCGGCGCCTTCGCGCTCCAGGTCTTCGTCGTCGCCGGCGGCGTCATGGGCCTCATCCCCCTGACCGGTATGACGATGCCCTTCCTGGCGTACGGAGGCTCCTCCGTCATCGCCAACTGGGCGCTGATCGGCATCCTGCTCAGGATCAGCGACACCGCCCGCCGTCCGGCGCCCGCCCCCGCCACCAACCCCGACGCCGAGATGACCCAGGTGGTCCGCCCGTGAACAAGCCCCTGCGCCGGGTCGCGATCTTCTGCGGCCTGCTCATCCTCGCCCTGCTCATCCGGGGCAACTGGCTGCAGTACGTCCAGGCCGACAAGCTGGCCTCCGACGACGAGAACCGCCGCGTCAACATCGAGCGCTACGCCACCCCGCGCGGCAACATCATCGTCGACGGCAAGGCGATCACCGGTTCCGTCGAGTCCAAGAGCGGCGACTACAAGTTCAAGCGCACCTGGACCGACGGCGCCATGTGGGCACCCGTCACCGGCTACTCCTCGCAGGCCTTCGGAGCCAACCAGCTGGAGAAGCTGGAGGACGGCATCCTCACCGGCAACGACGACCGGCTCTTCTTCCGCAACACCCTCGACATGATCACGGGCAAGCCGAAGGAGGGCGGCAGCGTCGTCACCACCCTCGACGCCGCCGCGCAGAAGGCCGCGTACGAGGGTCTCGGTGACAAGAAGGGCGCCGTCGCCGCGATCGAACCGGCGACCGGCAAGATCCTGGCGCTGGCCTCCACGCCGTCCTACGACCCGTCGAAGTTCGCCGGGACCTCCGACAAGGACGCCAAGGCCTGGCAGAAGGTCCAGAAGGAGAACAACCCCGACGACCCGATGCTGAACCGGGCGCTGCGCGAGACCTACTCGCCGGGCTCCACCTTCAAGGTGGTCACCGCCGCGGCGGCGCTGGAGGAGGGCTTGGTCACCGACATCGACGCCAAGACCGACACCCCGGAACCGTGGATCATGCCGGACACCACCACGCCCCTGCGCAACCACGGGAACATCCGCTGCGAGAACGCCAGCCTGCGAGAGTCCCTCCGGGTCTCCTGCAACAGCGTCTTCGGCAAGCTCAGCCACGAGGTCGGCAACGAGAAGATGATCGAGTACGCGGAGAAGTTCGGCTTCAACAACCCCGAGCTGGACACTCCCGTCCGCGCCGCCGAGAGCGTCTTCCCCGAGGACAACAGGTCGCAGAACGCCATGGCCGGCATCGGCCAGGCCTCCAACCGCGCCACCCCCCTCCAGATGGCCATGATCACCGCGGCCATCGCCAACGACGGCAAGCTGATGAAGCCGTACATGGTCGACCAGCTCAAGGCCGCCAACCTGGACACCATCGAGACGACCGAACCGCAGGAGCTGTCCCAGCCCGTCTCCTCGGAGAACGCGCAGAAGATCCAGGAGATGATGGAGACCGTCGTCGAGGAGGGCACCGGAGGCAACGCCCGGATCGACGGCGTCACCGTCGGCGGCAAGACCGGTACCGCCGAGCGCGGCATCAACAACAGCGAGAAGCCCTACGCCTGGTTCATCTCGTACGCCGAGACCGACGAGGGTTCCCCGGTGGCCGTCGCCGTCGTCGTCGAGGACAGCAACGCGACCGGTGCCGACATCAGCGGTGGCGGCCTGGCCGCACCGATCGCCAAGGACGTGATGGAAGCGGTCATCAAGGGCAAGCAGTGACCCCGGTCACGTTTACTTCACATCGGTGCACGTTGCGGTACCGGTCCCGTATCGGCTGACGCACTTGGCCAGGTCACACAAAAAGAGCCGGGTACGGTAGGCCCGGACGGCAGCCTCCGGCGGCACGCGTGTGCCGCCCGGGACCGACGGAGAGGGCTGGTAGTAGCTATGGAAGAGCCGCGTCGCCTCGGCGGCCGGTACGAGCTGGGCCCGGTGCTCGGCCGTGGTGGCATGGCGGAGGTTTACCACGCGCATGACACCAGGCTCGGGCGCCAGGTGGCGGTGAAGACGCTGCGTGCGGATCTCGCACGCGACCCGTCCTTCCAGGCCCGGTTCCGCCGGGAGGCCCAGTCGGCCGCCTCGCTCAACCATCCCGCGATCGTGGCGGTCTACGACACGGGCGAGGACTACATCGACAACGTGTCGATCCCGTACATCGTCATGGAGTACGTCGACGGCTCCACGCTCCGTGAGCTCCTGCACAGCGGCCGCAAGCTGCTGCCGGAGCGGACGCTGGAGATGACCATCGGCATCCTCCAGGCCCTGGAGTACTCCCACCGGGCCGGCATCGTCCACCGCGACATCAAGCCGGCCAACGTCATGCTGACGCGCAACGGCCAGGTCAAGGTCATGGACTTCGGCATCGCCCGCGCGATGGGCGACTCCGGCATGACGATGACCCAGACCTCGGCCGTCATCGGCACCGCCCAGTACCTCTCGCCGGAGCAGGCCAAGGGCGAGCAGGTCGACGCGCGCTCCGACCTGTACTCCACCGGCTGCCTGCTGTACGAGCTGCTGACCGTCCGGCCGCCCTTCGTGGGCGACTCCCCGGTCGCGGTCGCCTACCAGCACGTACGGGAGGAACCGCAGCCGCCGAGCGTCTTCGACCCCGAGATCACGCCCGAGATGGACGCGATCGTGCTGAAGGCGCTGGTCAAGGACCCCGACTACCGGTACCAGTCGGCCGACGAGATGCGCGCCGACATCGAGGCCTGCCTCGACGGCCAGCCCGTCGCGGCGACCGCCGCACTGGGCGCGGTCGGCTACGGCGGCTACCCCGACGACCAGCCGACGACGGCCCTGCGCCAGGGCGCGGACCCCGGTGCCGCGACCTCGATGCTGCCGCCCGTGAACCCGGACGACGGCGGCTACGGCTACGACGACCGCCAGAGCCGCCGGCGCCAGCCGAAGAAGAACAACACCTCGACGATATTGCTGGTCGTGGCGGGCGTCCTGGTCCTCATCGGCGCGATCCTGATCGGCCGCTGGGCCATCAGCGGCGACGGCGGCGTGGGCAACGACACCGTCGCGACCCCGAACTTCGTCGGCGCGACCAAAGCGGACGCCGAAAAACAGGCCGTCAACGGCGACTTGAAGCTCACCTTCGAGGAGAAGCCCTGCGAGAACCAGAGCAAGGGAAAGATCTGCTCGCAGGACCCGACGGCAGGCACGAAGGTCGAGAAGGACTCCACCGTCAACCTGGTGGTCTCCACCGGAGCGCCGAAGGTGGCCGTGCCGAGCGTCGTCGGCGACAGCCTCGATGAGGCCAAGGCCGAGCTGGAAGGCGACAAGTACGAGTTCGTCGTGGAGACCGAGCAGGAGGAGTCCACGGAGGAACCCGGCACCGTCCTCAAGCAGGATCCGGGCCTCGGCGAGGAGGTGGAGAAGGGCACCACCATCACCCTCACCGTCGCCAAGGCAGAGGCCAAGTCCATCGTCCCGGACGTCATCAACCAGCTCTGTGACGCGGCCAAGGCCCAGATGACGGCCAACGACCTCGTGGGCACCTGCGTCGACGAGGAGACCGACGACCCGAACCTGGTCGGCAAGGTCATCCGCACCAGTCCGGCCGCGAACACGCAGGTCGACAAGAACTCCCAGGTGCAGATCTTCGTCGGCAAGGCCAAGGAGAACCAGCAGGTCGCGGTCCCGAACATCAACGGCGCAACCCTCAAGGAGGCGCGGAAGATGATCGAGGAAGCCGGACTCGCGGTCGGCAACATCGGTGGTTCGCAGGACGAGAACTCCCGGGTCATCACGTCCAGTCCCGGTCAGGGCACCCCGGTCGACAAGGGCACGGCGATCAACCTGGTCACCGTGGCCCAGGGCGGCAACAACGGTGACAACGACGGCGGCGGCATCTTCGGCGGCCTCACCGGCGGCCGCGAGGACGACTGACGCGTAGCCCTCCGCACGAACAGGAGCCCCGGCCCTCTCCGGAGAGGGCCGGGGCTCCTGTTGTGAGTCCGTTCCGCACACGCGCCTTCGCCTCGCTCGTGCCTTCCGCCTGTCACCGCTCGTTGATCAGGTGGGGTGGGACGTCCGGAGTGCTGCCCCGACCACGAGACCGAAAGGGGCGGAAGTGATCGACGAATCCGCACTCCTGGAGTCGAAGACTCTGCGCAGCAGCGTGCTGGACCGGACGGACGTCCTCGACAAGGTCAAGGCCCTGTCGCTCCTGCCGGACGGGATGCATGTGACGACGGCGATGGTGGCGGCGTACTTCGGCGTCACCGTCGAGGCCATCCGTCAGCTCAAGGCGCGGCACCGCAAGGAACTGTCGAGCAACGGGATGCTGACGCTCCAAGGCCCTGAGCTCGCACGATTCAAGCGTGACATCCTGTCACGCTATCCGGGAGGTTATCCACAGCCTCGGTCGAGCCTCACTCTCTACTCGCGTCGTTCCGTCCTCAACGTCGCGATGCTCCTCCGCGACAGCCACGTCGCCCGCCAGGTACGCACGTACCTGCTCGACATGGAGTACTCGACCCGTACACAGCCTGTGGACAACCTTCCGCGGCCCGACACCGTCCTGCTCGACGACCGCATCGACCAACGCATCACCCACATCCTCGGCAAGACCGTCGTGCCGATGTTCAACGCCCTGATCGCCGCGTCCGGTGAACACCGCCGCGAACTCATCGAGCTCCGCGAGGACATCGAGAACGTCGAGCGCGTGCTGTGCCGGCACCACCGTCGGATCAGCACCCTGGAGGAAGGGATTCCGGCGGACCGGGCCAGGGACTCCATCGCGGCCATGACCTGGCAGGCGTTCGAACGTCACGTGGCCGACCTGCTGCGCCGGGACGGCTGCGGCGACGTCGTCGTACGACAGACCTGCGTCGACCGGGGCGTCGACATCACCGCGCGGACGGCCGACGGCCGTACCGTCGCGGTCCGGTGCAAGAACCGGGCGGGCCACCGCTCCGTGCCGAGTTCGGACATGCGGAGGTTCACCGGAGCCGTACGAGCCGTCGAACGCGTCGACGTCGCCCTGTTCGTCACCACGTCCTACTTCAGCCACGAAGCACAGGCGATCGCCGACCTGGGCGGGGTCCTCACCGTGAACCGCACGGAACTGGAGGCGTGGAGCGCCGGAGCACCGCTGAAGGCGCTGCGCTAGGCCCGGGAGAAGAAGGCCCGAAGTCGCAAGAGCAAGTTGCGGCTTCGGGCCTTCGCCATATTAGGCGACCGACCACCTCGGCAGGGTGGAGTCAGCGCAGTTCCTCCGGCGGTGTGCGCTCCTCGTCCACCTTCTCCGTGCGGACCAGTTCGCCCCACACGATGTAGCGGTACTTGCTGGTGTACACCGGGGTGCAGGTGGTCAGCGTGATGTAGTGGCCGGCCTTCTTCTTCCCGGACTCCTTCGGGATCTTCCCGAGGACGTCGACGTTGTACTTCGAGGTCTCGGGGAGGATGCCGTAGACCTTGTAGACGTACCACGTGTCCTTCGTCTCGAAGACGATCGGGTCGCCCTTCTCGATCTTGTGGATGCCGTGGAACTTCGCGCCGTGTCCGTCCCGGTGGGCGGCGAGGGAGAAGTTGCCCTTCTTGCCGGAGGTCGGCACGGTCGCCTTCACGGGGTCGGTGTAGTAGCCGGCGACGCCGTCGTTGAGGACCTTCATCGACGTGCCCTTCTCGACGAGGATCTCGTCACCGCTCATCGCGGGCACGTGCAGGAAGCCGATGCCGTTCCTGCTGTCGTAGGAGGCGGGACCGCCGCCGTCACCACCGTCGCCGGACTCCCGGGACCAGGAGTCGCGGACCTTGTCCGCCTGCTTGTCCGCCGCGCGGTCGGCGACGACGTTCGTCCACCACAGCGAGTAGACGACGAACAGACCGAGCACCAGGCCCGCGGTGATGAGCAGTTCCCCGAAGAAGCTGACGGCCATCGCCGCGGGACCCATACGGCGGCGCGCCGGAGGCGGCGCGGACGCGGGCGCGTCGGTGTGCTCTTCGGTGTCGTCGGCGGTCGCTGCCACGTTTCCTCTGCCCTTAACTGACGAGCGCATCCGGCTTGCCCTTGCTGCGCGGCCGTTCCTCGACCATCTTGCCCCAGACGATCAAGCGGTACTTGCTGGTGAACTCCGGTGTGCACGTGGTCAGCGTGATGTAGCGGCCGGGCCCGGTGAAGCCCGATCCCTTCGGCACCGGTTCGAGGACGCTCACGTTGCTCGGCGGCGTGACCGGGAGGATCGACGCCATCTGGTAGACGAAGTAATCGTCCTGCGTCTCCACCACGATCGGGTCGCCCGGCTCCAGCCGGTTGATGTACCGGAACGGCTCCCCGTGCGTGTTGCGGTGCCCCGCCAGCCCGAAGTTGCCGGTCTTCGCGTCCGGCATCGCCGTCTTCAGCGCGCCCTCCGCGTAGTGCCCCACCATGCCCCGGTCGAGCACCTTCTTGCTGTTGATGCCCTCCGCGATCGGCACCACCACGTCCAGCTTGGGGATGTGCAGCAGCGCGAAGCCCTGCCCCGGCTCGAACGCCCCCGGCTTGCGCTCGCCGTTCGCCCAGTCGTTCTGGAGGTCGCTGACCTCCTTGCCGGCCTGCGCCTGCGCCCGCACGTTCGTCCACCACAGCTGGTAGGTGACGAACAGCAGCATCAGCACACCACAGGTGATGAACACCTCACCGATCGCCCGGCTCGCGACGACCGCCGGACTCGCCTTGCGCGCCCGCGCCTGCCGACGCGCCTCCACCCGCGACAGCGGCGCCCGCGACGCCCCCTCGAACGCCTCTGACGCCCCTTCCCGGCCCTCACCCGCCTCCGGGGCCTCCACGGCCTTGTGAGAGCCTCCACGGCGCCCGTGGCGCTTCCTGGAGGCCTTCCTGCGGGCCGCACGCCCGCCCGATGCCGCCAAGGGCACCGACGCGGACTCCTCACGCGTCGTTCGCTCCGGCGGCTCGGGGATCCGCAGCGCCACCGTCTCCTCGTCGACCGGCGGCAGATACGCGGTGCTCCCGGAAACGTCGCCATAGGGGGCGGACGCCGTGTCGTCGTGCCAGCCGTCCCCGTACGCACCCGGCGCCCCGTACGGCTGCCCGCCGTACGAGGCGCCCTGTTCGCCGGCGTCGCCGTAGGCGCCGGACTCACGCTCGGGGCGCAGCGCGGTCACGCCGAGGACCTGCCCACCACCGGGGCGAGCCCCGCCGACCTCGCCACCGCGCCCTCGTCGCCGCACTCCGCCAGCCAGTTGGCCAGCATCCGGTGGCCGTGCTCGGTCAGCACCGACTCGGGATGGAACTGAACGCCCTCGACCAGGAGTTCACGGTGCCTCAGCCCCATCACCATGCCGTCCGGCGTCCTGGCCGTGACCTCCAGTTCCGCCGGTACCGTGGCCGGCTCGGCGGCCAGCGAGTGATAGCGGGTCGCCGTGAACGGGGAGGGCAGGCCCGCGAAGACGCCCTTGCCCCCGTGCTCGACCGGCGACGTCTTGCCGTGCAGCAGCTCGGGCGCGCGGCTCACGACACCGCCGTACGCCACCTGCATCGACTGCATGCCGAGGCAGACGCCGAAGACCGGCACCCCGGTGGCCGCGCAGTGCCGCACCATGTCCACGCAGACGCCGGCCTCCTCGGGAGTACCGGGGCCCGGGGACAGCAGCACCCCGTCGAAATTGTCCTGCGCGTGTGCCGTCGTCACCTCGTCGTTGCGCAGGACCTCGCACTCGGCACCCAGCTGGTACAGGTACTGGACCAGGTTGAAGACGAAGCTGTCGTAGTTGTCGACGACGAGAATGCGCGCGCTCACTGGTTGTCCACCGTCACATCGTTGAAGGGCAGCAGCGGCTCGGCCCACGGGAAGACGTACTGGAAGAGGACGTAGACCACGGCGATGACCAGCACCAGTGAGAGCAGTGCCCGCACCCATGCGTTGCCCGGAAGATGCCGCCAGATCCAGCTGTACATGCCGTCCCTTCCCTCGTACCACGGCACCAGACCCACGCCGTACGTCAACAGACTAACGGCGCGGCCCCTCCGATTTCCCGGCCTCCGCGGGCCGTGCGGGATCAGGACGGGCCCGGCCGCGCGCACCCACGAGTACGTGGCTCGGGGCCGATCGCCTCGATGTCCGGGCATGTTCCACGTGAAACCGGGACGGGCGGCTACTCCACGGGTTTCGCGTAGTGCAGGTCCACCGTGCCCGAGTAGCCGGGCAGGGTCACGGTCCCGTTGTCCTCGACCTGCCAGCCGAGCCCGTAGACGTTGACGTACACCATGTAGTTCTGGATCGCCGGCGAAGCGCTGAGCGCCTTCTTCAGCTTCTCGGGATCACCGACCGCCGTGATCTTGTACGGCGGGGAGTAGACGCGGCCCTGCAGGATCAGGGTGTTGCCCACACAGCGCACCGCGCTGGTGGAGATCAGCCGCTGGTCCATGACCTTGATGCCCTCGGCGCCGCCCTGCCACATCGCGTTCACCACGGCCTGCAGGTCCTGCTGGTGGATGACCAGGTAGTCGGGTTGCGGCTCGGGGTAGCCGGGAAGCCTGGCGGTGGCGTCCGGCGGCGCGTCGTTGAGGGTGACCGTGATCGCCTCGCCCTTGAGCTTCTGCGTACCGGCGCGTTCCTCCAGTACGGCGAGCTTGTCGTCCTCCGCCTTGGTGCTGCCGTCGTCACGCTCGGCGAGGGACTCCACGTCATCGCGCAACGCGCCGTTGGCCTCCTCCAGCTCGCCGTTCTTGCGGCTGCGCTCGTGGATCAGGTCGGAGAGCTTCAGCAGCGAGGCGTCCGTGCGGATGTTGGTGCCCTTGGCCGTGTCGAAGCTGGTGAAGAAGAGGAGTCCCGCCAGAGCGAAGACGCCCGCGGTGAGGATCCGCACGGGCCTCGGACGGCGTCGGCGGGCAGGACTGGATTCCTTCCCGGGAAAGTCGGCAGAATTGCTCAACGTACCCTTATCTCCTTCGGCGCCGCGGAAGCACTACGCTAACGGACGCCCGGGGGAGCGCTCAGAGTCCCCTTGTACGCTGCTCCGAGCCCGACCCAGTTCCCCTGCGCGGCCACGCAGCGCATCGACAGGAGAGACCCTCGTGCCGAAGTCACGTATCCGCAAGAAGGCCGACTACACGCCGCCGGCGGCGAAGCAGACGACCGCGATCAAGCTGACCAACCGCGCCTGGGTCGCGCCGGTGATGCTGGCCCTGTTCCTCATCGGGCTGGCCTGGATCGTCGTCTTCTACGTCACCGACGGCTCGCTGCCCATCGACGCCCTGGGCAACTGGAACATCGTGGTGGGCTTCGGGTTCATCGCCGCCGGGTTCGGCGTCTCCACCCAGTGGAAGTAACGCTCACCGCACGGTGAGCGCTCCCCTGCCCAGAGCTGTGGAACAGCTCTGGGCAGGGTTGTCCTCTGAGTTATCCACAGCCCTTGTCCACATGTGGATAGGAAACCCAATCTGTGGATAACTCTCGGGACACTGACGCCGGTATGACAGAAACACCGGTAACCGAAAATCTGTTCGCACATCGCCTGACCTGTGGAAACGTCGGCCTGTCACCCGGCAGGCAGCCCCTTCCGCACCCTGTGCACAAGATCCGCCACCGACTGTGGACAAACTCGGTGCTCAGGTGAGCTGCGCCGTCCTCAGCAGGGTCATCAGGACGACCACGGCCAGCACCAGCGCACACGTGCCGTACTGCACCAGCGTCCGCCGCTCCCGCGGGGCGTGCACCATGGCGTACCCGATCACGACACCGGCGGCGAACCCGCCCAGGTGGGCCTGCCAGGCGATGTTGCTCCAGCCGAACGTGATGATCACATTGATCACCAGCAGGGCGATGACCGGACGCATGTCCTGGTTGAGCCGGCGCATCAGTACGGCGGTCGCGCCGAAGAGACCGAAGATCGCGCCGGACGCACCGAGCGAGGCCGTGCTCCCCGCGGCCAGCAGATAGGTCAGCGCGCTGCCCGCCAGGCCGGAGATCAGGTAGAGCGCGAGATAGCGAGCACGCCCCAGAGCCTGCTCCAGCGGTCCGCCGAGCCACCACAGGCCGAGCATGTTGAAGCCGGCGTGCCAGATCTCCTCGTGCGTGAACACCGAGGTGACCAGGCGGTACCACTCGCCCTCGGCCACCCCCTCAAGGGGCACGAACGGCGCGGGCGGCCAGACGCCGACCAGCACGAGGGGATCCAGGAGGGACGGCCGGACCTGCACGGCGATGAACACCGCGAGGTTGATCCCGAGGAGGATCTTGGTCAGCAGACGGGGGTCGGCGACGACGGCTCCGCCGGCGATCGTGCGGGGCATGGAGGCCGTCGGCGCGCGTCCCGTGCCCGAGCCGCCGCGGACGCACTCCGGGCACTGGAACCCGACCGAGGCGTCGACCATGCACTCGGGGCAGATCGGCCGCTCGCACCGGGTGCAGCGGATGCCGGTCTCGCGCTCCGGGTGGCGATAACAGACGGGGACGCGCCGGGCGTCCTGCGGGCTGCCGGAAGCCTGGTCGTCCATGGGATCCCCTAGGTCGTGTGGAAAAGCCCCGCCCCGCCCATCCTTACGGATGAACGGGGCGATTGGTTCCCTTCGAGGGCTTTCGCTCTCCGGGGGACGAGGGGCTCAGCCCTCGTGGATCTCGACCGACTCGATCACGACGTCGTTCACCGGACGGTCGGTGCGCGGGTTGGTCGGCGCGGACGCGATGGCGTCGATGACCTTCTGGCTGGCGGCGTCGGCGACCTCACCGAAGATGGTGTGCTTGCGGTTCAGCCAGGCCGTCGGGGCGACCGTGATGAAGAACTGCGAGCCGTTGGTGCCCGGGCCGGCGTTGGCCATCGCCAGCAGGTAGGGCTTGTCGAAGCGCAGGTCCGGGTGGAACTCGTCCTCGAACTGGTAGCCGGGACCACCGGTGCCGTTGCCCAGCGGGTCTCCGCCCTGGATCATGAAGCCGCTGATCACCCGGTGGAAGACCGTGCCGTCGTAGAGCTTGTCCGTGGACTTCGCACCGGTCTGCGGGTGGGTCCACTCCCGCTCGCCCTTGGCGAGCTCGACGAAGTTCTTGACCGTGATCGGCGCCTGGTTCGGGAAGAGCCGGACCTGGATGTCGCCGTGATTGGTCTTCAGGGTGGCGTTGAGCTGCTCAGCCACGATGTGCCTTCCGTTGTCTTTCCGTGACTCCCTGATCCTCGCACGGACGGAGCGCGCAGTCGCCCGGCGTCCGTTCACAGGTGGGCAAGCAGGCCGTTCCGCTTGCGGAAAAACGGGTGAGTGGTCCCGTGCCGGGGGCGCGAGGCGGTGATTCGTGGCATTGTCGACGACAAGCTCCCGTTGCCCCGGATTAATCAGCCATTACAGGCGATATCACCATTGATCGAGTTCATCGGCACCCGGATGCCCGTCCGCGCATGCCGCGCGGCGACCCGGCAGGCATGATCCGTAAAAGGGTGGAAAGTCGAAATACCGTACGCCACCGAGGAGGAGGAACCCGTGACCCGCATCGACAGCGTGCGCGCCGCGACCGGTTCGGCGAAGGACAGCGTGCTGCACGCCGCGGAAGTGGTGGCGCCCTACGCCGACACGGCCAAGGTCAGGGCCGCGCACTACGCGCAGGAGGCCCGCGTACGGCTCGCGCCCATGGTGACGCAGGCCGCCGGTCATGCCCGCGTCCAGTACGGCGCCCATGTCCAGCCCTATCTGGAGCAGGCCCGGACGCATGTGCCGCCGAAGGTCGACCAGGCCGCTCACCAGGCCGCCGACCGCACCCGGAAGGCCGCCCGGCAGGCGGCGGACTACTCCCGCCCGAGGATCGAGCAGGCGGTGGCCGCCGCCGGTCCCGCGCGGGACGAGGCAGCGGCTCGTGGGGCGGCCGCGCTGGCCGCGCTGCGCGGCCAGGTTTCGGTGCAGCAGATCCAGAAGCTGGCCCGCAGGCAGCGGCGGCGGGCGAAGGTCGGCCGTGCCGCGAGGACGGTCCTGATTCTGGGTGCCGTGGCGGGCGGCGCCCTCGCCGCCTGGAAGTGGTGGGACAAGCAGGCCAACCCGGACTGGCTGGTGGAGCCTCCGGCCGCGACGGACGTGCCGTCGGGGTCGGCCGGGCTGACGTCGGTGGACGGCAGCAGCGGGGCCACGCTGGACCCGGAGGTCGAGGTCAAGGAGGCCGAGGAGGAGGCCGCCCGGCGCGACGACCAGACCTGACGCGCGAGGAGACCAACGGCGCGGTGGGGCAGAAGACTTGAGCGTCTTCTGCCCCACCGCGCCGTTTCACGTGAAACAAGAAACCCCTCTCACCGCGTTTCCGCAGGTGGGAGGGGTCTGCCTGTGGAGCCTAGGGGAGTCGAACCCCTGACATCTGCCATGCAAAGACAGCGCTCTACCAACTGAGCTAAGGCCCCGGAGGAAAGCGTCCACCTGCAAGAACCACATCCCGGTGGGCGCCCGGGACCAGAGTACCGGGTCCCCCCGGGGGTTCCGCAAAAAGATTGGGGGTCCCCGTGACCAACCACTCTCCGTAAGATGCTCGGACGTGGTTCGCTACAGCGAACCACGGTTCTTGGGGAAGCGATGGGGAGACGCAATGGACGCCGCACAGCAGGAAGCCACCGCGAGAGCGCGGGAACTGCAGCGGAACTGGTACGGGGAGCCGCTGGGGGCGCTCTTCCGCAGGCTCATAGACGACCTGGGCCTCAACCAGGCTCGTCTCGCGGGGGTTCTGGGGCTGTCCGCACCGATGCTGTCGCAGCTGATGAGCGGCCAGCGGGCGAAGATCGGAAATCCCGCCGTGGTGCAGCGGGTGCAGCTGCTGCAGGACCTGGCGGGGCAGGTCGCGGACGGCAGTGTGAGCGCGGCCGAGGCCACCGAGCGCATGGACGAGATCAAGAAGTCGCAGGGGGGCTCGGTGCTCAGCAACACCACGCAGACGACGAGCAGTTCGGGGGCGCCCACGGTCAAGCGGGTGGTCCGTGAGATCCAGTCCCTGCTGCGCTCGGTGGCCGCCGCCGGCGACATCATCGAAGCCGCCGACACCCTCGCCCCCACACACCCCGAACTGGCAGAGTTCCTCCGGGTCTACGGCGCGGGCCGCACCTCCGACGCGGTCACGCACTACCAGTCCCACCAGAACTGATCCCCCACCCGGCCGCCGGAGGGGGTTCGGCTGCCGGGGACGCGCGGAAGACGGGGGACACCGCAGGGGAGGGGCGACGCACAGCGATGGGTGAGGTCTTCGCCGGCCGGTACGAACTGGTCGATCCGATCGGGCGCGGGGGTGTCGGTGCCGTCTGGCGCGCCTGGGACCACCGCCGCCGCCGTTATGTGGCCGCCAAGGTCCTGCTGCAGAGCGACGCCCACTCCCTGCTCCGTTTCGTGCGCGAGCAGGCGCTGCGGATCGATCACCCCCATGTCCTGGCGCCCACCAGCTGGGCCGCCGACGACGACAAGGTCCTGTTCACCATGGACCTGGTCGCCGGCGGTTCGTTGGTCCACCTGGTCGGCGACTACGGTCCGCTGCCGCCGGCCTTCGTCTGCACCCTGCTCGACCAGTTGCTGGCGGGGCTCTCCGCGGTGCACGCGGAGGACGTCGTGCACCGCGACATCAAGCCCGCCAACGTGCTCCTGGAGGCCACCGGCACGGGCAGGCCGCGACTGCGGCTGTCGGACTTCGGCATCGCGATGCGGCTGGGTGAGCCCCGGCTGACCGAGACCAATCTGGTGGTGGGCACGCCGGGTTATCTGGCGCCGGAGCAGCTGATGGGCTCCGAACCGGACTTCCCCGCCGACCTCTTCGCCGTGGGCCTGGTGGCGCTGTACCTGCTGGAGGGCGCCAAACCGGACGCCAAGGCCCTCATCCAGTACTTCGCCGACCACGGGACACCCGGCGCGCCCCAGGGCATCCCCGAGCCGCTGTGGCAGGTGGTGGCCTCGTTGCTCCAGCCGGATCCGCAGGCGCGGTTCCGTACGGCCACGGGGGCGCGCAAGGCTCTCGCGGCCGCCGCGGAGCTTCTTCCGGAACCCGGCCCCGACGACGAACTGGTCGAGATCTTCGACCAGCTGGGTCCGCTGCCGCCGGGGTTCGCCACCGACGGTCCGCTGAAGCGGGCTCCGGGCACGGGACGTACGGCCCCGGAGGCCGGGCGGAGCTCTCCGCTGACCGGCACCGGTGCCGGACCCGCCCGGGACACGGGCGGTGCGGACGCCTCCGACGGCACGGCCGGATCCGTCCGGCCGGCCGCGGCGGCGGGCCCCGGCGCCGGAACCGGCCCGGGAGCGCTCGGTGCGGGCCCGGACGGGGGCGAGGGCGCGGCACCCGCCGATCCGCGGCTGGGCACCGCGTCCGGCGCCTCCCCGCGGTCGCCCGGCATGTCGGACACCGGAAGCTTCCCCCTGCCGCCGCCCCGGGTCACGATCGCCCCCTCCCCCGTGCCCGTCCCGCCGCCCCCCGAACAGGCCCCTCGGGTACCGGTACAGCAGGTACAGCACCAGCCGGCCGGTCCCGGCCCCTTCGCCTCCCCCCACGACCTCACTCAACGGCTGCGCTCACCCCTACCAGGGCCGACGGCGTATCCCGAGACCTCGACCGCGGAATACACCGCCCAGCCCTCTCAGGCCCCGCCGAGCGGGGCGCCGCCACAGCGCGGTTCCACCGCTCCCCGGACCCACCGTCGGCGCGGCCGCCGCCCCGGCCCTCCGGCAAAGGCGGTCGTCCCCCTGCTGCTCCTGGCCCTGGCCTGCTACGTCATGGGGTTCTGGGCCCTCACGCGCATCTGACCGCCGCTGCCCGTGCCGCCCGCGGAAATGCCCACGGTCTACGGCGCGGCCCGCCGCCGAGCCACCAGCGTCCACACACCGAGTCCCGCCAGCAGTGCCGTGCCGGTGCCGATGCCGCCCACCGCGAGCGCCCGGAAGGCGGCGTCGTCGCCGGTGTCCTCGCCCTCGGCCGCAGCCTCCCGGTCCTCCTCCGTGACCGTGAAGACGTCCGGCGGCAGGGACTCCCCCGCGTATCCGGGTCCGGCCTGTGCCGCACCGCTCAACCGCACCCGCAGCGTCAGCGGAACGGGTCCGTCGCCGAAGTCGTCCGCCACTGCGGCCGAGAGGTGCGCGACGAGGTAGTAGGAGCCGGCGAACCGCATCGCCCCGACCTGCCGTACGGCGGCGTACCGATTGACGTACGCGACCTGCGGGAGGGGCGCGAGGCTCTGCGCCTTCCGGCCGCCGTCGTAGCCGACGCCCACGTCCACGACGTGACCGCGCACGGGGTTGTAGAGGTCCAGGTCCAGCGCGGCGGCGGTGTAGCCGCTGCCGCCCGTGCCCGAACCGCCCAGTTCGGCGGTGGCGTGGAGCTGCCGGCCCCAGTCGACGGGGACCTTGTAGAAGAGCGTCTGGCCGGGGCGGATGTCGTCCCTCCAGACTCCCTGGCCGACGGGGGCGGCCCGGGCGAAGCCCGCGCCTCCGGAGCGCCGTTCGGGCTTCCCGGGGAAGGGCTGGGGCGAGGCGGAGTCCCACTCCTTCGGCGCACTCGTCGCACCGGCCTTCTCCGCAGGGGGCTCCGTCACCACGGTGAGCTCCGTCTCCCAGGGGCCGGGGGAGGAGCCCGCCCCGTCCGGGTCGACGCGTTCGACGCTCAGGTAGTACGTACCGGCCTCCTGGCAGAGGGATCTCCTGGGGGAGATCTCCCGCATGGCCCACGCGGCGACCGGATGCCGGCTGCCGGCGGTACCGAAGCTCGCCGTGTCCACGTCGCAGGAGCGTCCCTCGCCGTCCTGCACGGACACCTTGACCCCGTCGATGACGGAGGTGGTGCGGCCGGCCGGGGGTACGGCGGTGGCGGAGGCGTAAGCGCTCGTGGTGCCGTCGAGTTCGAGGCGGTAGTAGACCGTGCCGCGCGCCGGGAGGGTGCTCCGGTAGGTCCGGCCGGGTTCCAGCGGCACGGATTCCGCGGTGCTCGCGGCGCCGTCGATCCTCCGCGCGTCCTCGGCGAATGCGTAGGTCCCGGCGCCTTCGGCGGCCTCGTCCGCGACGGCCACCCGCCCCGGCAGCACACCGACCGGTCCCAGCACCATCACGGACGCGAGCATCGCCACGCCCGCGCGTCCGCCGCGCCCGGCCCGGACCGTACCCCGCCGTCCCCTCACGCGCCACCCCTCGTCGTCGCCCGGACGTCGCACCGCACCCATCCTGCCCCGCGCACGAGGCCCGCCGACACGTCCCCGCCCACACAAAACCCCGGCCGCGTGGGCGGCCGGGGTCTGTTCAGCGTCGGATGTCGGTACTCACGAACCCGTGGGCACGGAGTCAGTCGCCTCCGTCCACAGATCCTGCTCGGCGCGATCCGCCTGGATCTGGCGGTACACGAGGAGCCCGCCGATGGCGGCCAGTGCGACCAGGAGAAGCTTCTTCACCGCGCGACCTCGTCTTTCCTTGACGTAGGGGACCTCTGCCGCCCGACTATACACACCGGTCGATACCGATCGGTGACCTGCGTCGGCCCCTTCAACTGCCGTCCGGCACGGCGCAGTAGAAGCAGAGTACGGCGATCCGGCCGGAGGGTGATCACATCCGCACGGACGGTCACTTTGACGGCTTTTTCGCCGCCTTCGCATCTTTTTCTCGCTTATGCACCCATCCGAGTGGTGTTCATCTGAACATCCACGCGCCGCGGGCGTCGGTCCACCACTTCGCGAGCCTCATACACATCATGAGGAAAGTACGCAAATCGCCCAACCCGAAAGTGAGGGGCCATGGCCCGGAACAAGGTCATGAAGCTGTGGAACGCCGTCGTCACCGCCTTCCTCGCGCTGTGCACGGCGCTCGGACTCATCACCACCACCGCCTCCACGACCGCTTCCGCGGCTGTACCCCGGAGCGACGAGACGCGCAACAGCGACAGCAGCACCCCGAACGCGCCGGCGCCGACGACGCCCCTCTGGTCCTGGTCACTGCTCAGGGCCCTGCCCCCCACGATGAAACAGCGCATCCACGCCGAGGCCCACGGCAAGTCTCCCAGCTGCCGGCACCGTCCGCTCTCGGACACGACGACGGAGCCCGACTCCTCGGACTGCTCCGACGACACGACGTCCCCCCACGAGGAACCCGTCACCGGCCACATCCCCCTCCAGCGCTGATCGCGGAGCCCCGCTCGCCCCTCCTCGTGCCGTCGCCGCCTCCCCGAGTCCTGGCGAACTCGCGTACAGCACCACGGCCCGAGCCGACACCAGAAGACCCCGGTCGACATCCGACCGGGGTCTTCTTCGCCTTCCACGGCAGGGGACGGACGTCAGCCGCCCCGATCGCTGCTGTAGGTTCCCGCTACGGGACGGGCGGAGGGGGCGCAGGGAGTCATGGCAGCGCTTGGGTTCGTCTTCATCACCCTGCCGTGCCTCGCCATCGTCAGCTTCACCTGCTTCGCGGCGTGCCGAGCCCAGAAGCACAAGACCTTCAAGATGTTGGCCTACGCATGCCTGGCCTTCGGCCTCGCCTGCGCCCTCGTCCCCGTCGGAGTCGTCGCCTGGGTCGCATCCCTCTAGGCAAGGCCCCGGGCTCCGCTCATCGGCCCGTGTCAGCCATGGACGCCAAAGACCCCCAGCCGATATCGGCTGGGGGTCTTCTCGCTGGTGGGGCTAACAGGATTTGAACCTGTGGCCTCATCCTTATCAGGGATGCGCTCTAACCAACTGAGCTATAGCCCCGCCGCGCTTTGCGGGGTGTGTCCCGCGCGCTGACTCCTGAAGATTAGCGCACGACCGGGGCAGTCCCAAAATCGGTTGTCCGACGGCTGTCGGACGAGCCGGGAAAACCGCTGTGAGCAGCTCACTCGTCCTCGGCCAGCGTCAGCTCGACACCGCCCACGAAACCCGCGGAGAGGTTGTAGATGAACGCGCCGAGCGTCGCCAGCGCCGTCGCCAGGACGACGTCGATGACCGCGATGATCGTCGTGAACATCAGGACGTTGGGCAGCGACAGGAACGACTGGAGGTCGAAGCCGTTTGACTCGTTGGAGCCGGTCGCCTCGGAGATCGTGCTGCCGACCGTCGAGAACACGCCCATGGCGTCCATGACCATCCACAGCACCGCGGACGCGACGATCGTGCAGATGCCGAGCGCGATGGAGAGCAGGAAGCTGACCTTCATCACCGACCACGGGTCGGCCTTCGACACCCGCAGACGCGCCTTGCGCACGCGCGGGGTGGTGCGCGCCCCCGTGCGGGGACGTCGTACCGCGCCGGTCTGACCGGCCTCCGTACCGGCCTGCGCCGGGTAGGCCTGCGGCGGGTGGTACGGGCCCGCCTGCTGTTGCGGCTGCCGTTCCCCCGGCAGCGGTGAGGCCGTCTGAGCGGCGGCGCCCTGGTCGGGCGCGGCCTGCTGCGGGCCTCGGGTGTCCGTCACGGTTCCCCCCTGGGATCCCTGCCTGCTGGACGAGGAGGCGTCCTTGACGGGCGCCTTGATCGCTTTGAGATTGGTCGTGTGCGGATCGGCCGCCCGCGCGGCGGAGCCACGGCCGCCGCCGTCCGTTCCCCTGTTGGTACCGGCCGGTCCGGCGCCCGTGGCTCCGCTCACGCTGTCTCACTCCTCGTGCTACTCGGACGAGGGCGCCTCACCCTCGTCCGTGCCGGCGGTCGCGGCCCCGTCGGCGGTCTCGTCCACGGCCACGTCGCCGTCGACTTCCTCCGCCTCGCGTCCAGCCTCGGCGTTACGGGCGATGCCGACCACGGCATCGCGCTTGCCCAGATTGATCAGTTGGACGCCCATGGTGTCACGGCCGGTTTCCCTGATCTCGTTGACTCGCGTACGAATCACACCGCCCGACAGCGTGATGGCGAGGATCTCGTCGGTCTCCTCGACCACCAGCGCGCCGACGAGGGTGCCGCGGTCCTCGACAATCTTGGCAGCCTTGATGCCGAGGCCGCCGCGACCCTGGACGCGGTACTCGTCGACGGCGGTCCGCTTCGCGTACCCGCCGTCTGTGGCAGTGAACACGAACGTACCGGGTCGAACAACATTCATCGAGAGCAGCTCGTCCCCCTCGCGGAAACTCATGCCCTTGACGCCCGAGGTCGCACGGCCCATGGGACGGAGCGTGTCGTCGGTCGCCGTGAACCTGATCGACTGCGCCTTCTTGCTGATCAGCAGCAGATCGTCGTCGGACGAGACGAGTTCGGCACCGATCAGTTCGTCGTCGGAACCGTCCTCCTGCTCGCGCAGGTTGATCGCGATCACACCGCCCGAACGCGGGGAGTCGTAGTCCTTCAGCGGCGTCTTCTTCACCAGACCCGCCTTGGTGGCCAGGACCAGGTAGGGCACCGCCTCGTAGTCGCGGATCGCGCGGATCTGGGCGATCGTCTCGTCCGGCTGGAAGGCCAGCAGGTTCGCCACGTGCTGCCCGCGCGCGTCCCGGCCGGCGTCGGGCAGCTCGTAGGCCTTCACCCGGTAGACCCGGCCCTTGTTGGTGAAGAACAGCAGCCAGTGGTGGGTGGTGGACACGAAGAAGTGGTTGACGATGTCGTCTTCCTTGAGCTTCGTGCCCCGTACGCCCTTGCCGCCGCGCTTCTGGGCCCGGTAGTCGTCGGTCTTGGTGCGCTTGATGTAGCCGCCGCGCGTGACCGTGACGACGATGTCCTCCTCGGCGATCAGGTCCTCGATGGACATGTCGCCCTCGTAGGGGATCAGCTTCGTCTTGCGGTCGTCACCGTACTTCTCGACGAGCGCCGCCAGCTCCTGGCTGACGATGCCGCGCTGGCGGACCGGGGAGGCGAGGATCTCGTTGTACTCGTTGATCTTCGCCTGGAGTTCGTCGTGCTCCTGGACGATCTTCTGTCGCTCCAGGGCGGCCAGCCGGCGCAGCTGCATCTCGAGGATGGCGTTGGCCTGGATGTCGTCGATCTCCAGGAGGTCCATCAGGCCCCCGCGCGCGATCTCCACGGTGTCACTGCGCCGGATCAGCGCGATGACCTCGTCGATGGCGTCCAGGGCCTTCAGCAGGCCGCGCAGGATGTGCGCCCGCTCCTCGGCCTTGCGCAGCCTGAAGCGCGTACGGCGGACGATGACCTCGATCTGGTGGTTCACCCAGTGCCGGATGAACGCGTCCAGGGAGAGCGTGCGCGGCACGCCGTCGACCAGCGCCAGCATGTTGGCGCCGAAGTTCGACTGCAGGTCGGTGTGCTTGTAGAGGTTGTTCAGGACGACCTTGGCGACCGCGTCCCGCTTCAGCACGATGACCAGGCGCTGGCCGGTCCGGGACGACGTCTCGTCGCGGACGTCGGCGATGCCGCCGATCTTGCCGTCCTTCACCAGGTCGGCGATCTTCTGCGCGAGGTTGTCGGGGTTGGTCTGGTAGGGCAGCTCCGTGACCACCAGGCACTGGCGGTTCTGGATCTCCTCGACCTCGACCACCGCGCGCATGGTGATCGAGCCGCGGCCCGTGCGGTACGCCTCCTCGATGCCCTTGCGGCCGACCACCAGGGCGCCGGTCGGGAAGTCGGGGCCCTTGATGCGCTCGATGAGCGCGTCCAGCAGCTCCTCGTGCGAGGACTCGAAGTTCTCCAGGTACCACTGGGCGCCGGCCGCGACCTCGCGCAGGTTGTGCGGCGGGATGTTGGTCGCCATGCCGACCGCGATGCCGGCCGAGCCGTTGATCAGCAGGTTCGGGAAACGGGCCGGCAGGACGGTCGGCTCCTGGGAGCGGCCGTCGTAGTTGTCCGTGAAGTCGACGGTCTCCTCGTCGATGTCGCGGACCATCTCCATCGCCAGCGGCGCCATCTTGGACTCGGTGTACCGCATGGCCGCCGCCGGGTCGTTGCCCGGCGAGCCGAAGTTGCCGTTGGAGTCGACGAGCGGCATCCGCATCGACCAGGGCTGGGCGAGGCGTACCAGGGCGTCGTAGATGGAGGTGTCGCCGTGCGGGTGGTAGTTGCCCATGACGTCGCCGACGACGCGGGCGCACTTGTAGAAGCCGCGCTCGGGGCGGTAGCCGCCGTCGTACATGGCGTACAGCACGCGGCGGTGCACGGGCTTGAGGCCGTCACGGACGTCCGGCAGCGCACGCGAGACGATGACGGACATCGCGTAGTCGAGGTAGGAGCGCTGCATCTCCGTCTCGAGCCCGACGGGCTCGACACGCATGGCCAGGGCGTCAGCCTCGGGCGTCGTCACAGGAGTGTTCTCGTCGGTCATTGCTGGTGAAGGTCCTTCCTGGTGCGGTCAGCTGAGACCGACTCAGATGTCGAGGAAGCGGACGTCCTTGGCGTTGCGCTGGATGAACGCGCGGCGGGCTTCGACGTCCTCGCCCATGAGGACCGAGAACAGGTCGTCGGCCTGGGCGGCGTCGTCCAGGGTGACCTGGCCGAGGACCCGGTGCTCCTGGTCCATCGTGGTGACGCGCAGCTCCTCGGCGTTCATCTCGCCGAGACCCTTGAAGCGCTGGACGGAGTCCTCGCGGATGCGCTTGCCGGCGTTGCGGCCCATCTCGATCAGCGCGTCGCGCTCGCGGTCGGAGTACGCGTACTCGAAGTCGTCCCGGCCCCACTTGATCTTGTAGAGCGGCGGACGGGACAGGTACACGTGTCCGGCCTCGACCAGCGGCCGCATGAAGCGGAACAGGAAGGTCAGCAGCAGGGTGTTGATGTGCTGGCCGTCGACGTCGGCGTCCGCCATCAGGATGATCTTGTGATAGCGGAGCTTCTCGATGTCGAAGTCCTCGTGCACACCCGTGCCGAACGCGGAGATCATCGCCTGGATCTCCTGGTTCTGCAGGATCCGGTCGATGCGCGCCTTCTCGACGTTGAGGATCTTGCCGCGGATCGGGAGGATCGCCTGGTACTGCGGGTTGCGGCCGGACTTGGCCGAACCGCCGGCGGAGTCACCCTCGACGATGAAGATCTCGCACTTGGTGGGGTCGTTCGACTGGCAGTCGGACAGCTTGCCCGGCAGCGACGCCGACTCCAGCAGGCCCTTGCGGCGGGTCAGGTCGCGCGCCTTGCGGGCCGCCACCCGCGCGGTGGCCGCCGCGATGCCCTTGCGGATGATGTCCGCGGCCTCGTTGGGGTTGCGGTCCAGCCAGTCGTTGAGGTGCTCGTAGACGACCTTCTGGACGAAGGTCTTCACCTCGGTGTTGCCCAGCTTGGTCTTGGTCTGGCCCTCGAACTGCGGCTCGCTCAGCTTGACCGAGATGATCGCGGTCAGACCCTCGCGGATGTCGTCACCCGTGAGGTTGTCGTCCTTCTCGCGCAGCAGCTTCTTGTCCCGCGCGTACTTGTTGATGAGCGAGGTGAGCGCCGCGCGGAAGCCCTCTTCGTGCGTACCGCCCTCGTGGGTGTGGATGATGTTGGCGAAGGAGTACACGCCCTCCGTGTAGCCGCCGTTCCACTGCATCGCGAGTTCGAGGGACAGGTTCCTGTCCTTGTCCTCCGCCTCGAGGTCGATCACGGTGGGGTGCACCACTTCCCCCTTGCGGGAGTTGAGGTACTTCACGAAGTCGACGATGCCACCCTCGTAGTGGTACGAGACGCTCTTGACCTCGTACTTCTCGTCCTCGCCCGCCTCGTCCGCCCCGGCCGTGGCCTTCGCCGACTCGCGCTCGTCGGTGAGGTTGATGCGCAGGCCCTTGTTGAGGAACGCCATCTCCTGGAAGCGCCGCGACAGCGTCTCGAAGGAGTAGTCGGTGGTCTCGAAGATGTCCGGGTCGGCCCAGAAGGTGACCGAGGTGCCGTGCTCGTCCGTGGCCTCGTGCTTGGCGAGCGGAGCCGTCGGGACGCCCAACTTGTAGTCCTGCGTCCAGCGGTGGCCGTCGGTCTTGATCTCGACGGACACCCTGGTCGACAGGGCGTTCACTACGGAGACACCCACGCCGTGCAGACCGCCGGAGACCGCGTAGCCGCCGCCACCGAACTTGCCGCCCGCGTGCAGGACCGTCAGCACGACCTCGACGGCCGGCTTGCCCTCGGAGGGGACGATGCCGACCGGGATGCCACGTCCGTTGTCGACGACCCGCACGCCGCCGTCGGCGAGGATCGTGACGTCGATGGTGTCCGCGTGACCGGCCAGCGCCTCGTCGACCGAGTTGTCGACGACCTCCTGCACCAGGTGGTGCAGTCCTCGCTCACCGGTGGAACCGATGTACATACCGGGTCGCTTGCGGACCGCGTCCAGACCCTCGAGGACGGTGATGGCACTGGCGTCGTACGAGGCGGTGACCTCGTTGTCCGAGGTGCTCGCCGCGCTGTTCACGCCGGTGTCGGTGGACGGGATGTTCTCGTTGGGGTTGCCGGAATCGGCCACGAAGCGCCCTTTCTGGCACAGCACGAGCCGGGCTCGTCGGCAGGTTGCCGGAGCGGCTGCGGCATGTTGCGTTGGTAAGCCTTGATCAGCGTTGCTCAGCTTTTCCCGGGCGGTCCCCACGTGCGGGGCGGGATTGTCTTCCATTCTACCGGTAGCACTGACATCGATGGGGGTTTGCGGGCACCTGAGTCCGCATGTGCCGCCCTCAACCGGTCTCGTCCGACTCCCGATATGCGGATGGGGGCTCCAAGAGCCCCACGAGGGCACTCAGCGCTTCGGGCCGTCAACCCTTGGCTACTTAGGAGTCAGGTGGCGATTCGCAACCGTGTGCGGTGCCGCGACGAAGCGGGCGCCGACGGCGGAACGACACCGCCGGGACCCGCGTTGTGATGTCCATCACGTGTGACCGAAGGGCCCGAAACGGGCACCGGGTCACCCGTACGTGTCCCCGGGACCCGTGCTTCCAGGAGCGCGCAGGGGCCCGAAGCGGCGGGCGGGACCACCGGGGCCGACGACCTTGATCAGCCGCACGGTGCCGTGCCCGAGGTCCTCGTTCAGACGCGCGACCAGAGTCGGCGCGAGCAACCGCAGGTTCGTCGCCCACGCGGTGGAGTCACAGCGCACGACCAGCACCCGCTCGTCCTCGTCGTACCGCTCCGGCTCGCAGTGCTTGGCCACGTCCTCCCCGACGATCTCCGGCCAGCGCCCCATCACCCCGCCCACCGCGGCCGGGGCCTCCCAGCCGCGCTCGGCGAGCAACCGGTTGATCGCCGGGCCGAGCGCCATCGGGTCGCGCCGGTCGGCGCGCGCCCCGGAACGCAGGCCGCCGCGCCGCGCCTGCTTCCGCTGCTGCGCCGCGTCCCCACGCGCGCGCGCCGCCTCCCTGGCCGCGCGCAACGCCACACGCGCCAGGTCGACACCGGACGGCTCCGGGGCCTTGCCGGCACCGCCCGAAGGCGTGTCCGACCCGCTCATACGCGCTCCACCGTCCCCTCCGCCACGGCGAACCGCGCACCCGCCAGCGCATGGGGCACGTCGTCGTCGACCGCCGCGGTCACCAGGACCTGCTCGCCGGGTGCCACCAGCTCGGCCAGCCGCTCGCGCCGCCGCGCGTCCAGCTCGGCGAAGACGTCGTCGAGCACCAGCACCGGCTCGTTGCCCTCCGCCCGCAGCAGGTCGTACGAGGCCAGCCGCAACGCCAGCGCGTACGACCAGGACTCACCGTGGGAGGCATAGCCCTTGGCGGGCAGCTGGCCCAGCTTGAGCAGCAGATCGTCGCGGTGCGGACCGACCAGGGTGACGCCCCGCTCGATCTCCGGCTTGCGCGCCTCCGCGAGAGCGGCCATCAGCTGCTCGAACAGGTCCTCGCGCGTATGCGCCTCGCCGGGCGCGGACGGCCTGTACTCCAGGGCGACCGGCCCGCCGCCGGGCGCGAGCTGCTCGTACGCCTTGTCGGCCAGCGGCTGGAGCGCGCCGATCAGATCCAGCCGCTGCGCCAGGAGCTCGGCACCCGCACGCGCCAGGTGCTGGTCCCACACGTCGAGCGTGGACAGGTCCAGGGTGCGACCGCCGTGCCGGCGCGCCAGCGCGGCCGACTTCAGCAGCGTGTTGCGCTGCTTCAGCACCCGGTCGTAGTCGGAGCGGACACCGGCCATGCGCGGGGAGCGCGCGGTGATCAGCTCGTCCAGGAACCGGCGCCGCTCACCGGGATCGCCCTTGATCAGGGCCAGGTCCTCGGGCGCGAACAGCACCGTACGGACGATCCCCAGCACGTCCCGGGGCCTGACCTGCGAGGACCTGTTGATACGGGCACGGTTGGCGCGGCCCGGGTTCAGCTCCAGCTCGACCAGCTGCTGCCGCTCGCCCTGACGCACCTGGGCCCGGACGATCGCGCGGTCGGCACCCATCCGGACCAGCGGGGCGTCGGAGGAGACCCGGTGGCTGCCGAGGGTGGCGAGGTAGCCGACCGCCTCGACCAGATTCGTCTTGCCCTGCCCGTTGGGCCCGACGAAGGCCGTCACCCCCGGGTCGAGCGGGACCTCGACCCGGGGATAGGACCGGAAGTCGGCCAGCGACAGATGCGTGACGTGCATGGTCGTTCCGCCGACCTCCCCCGGCGTTGCGGACCGCCGAAACGGTCCTGTGGATACGGTCCTGTGGGTACGGGACGTGCCCGGTGGACTACTTCTTCTCGACCGCGTGGCCGCCGAACTGGTTGCGCAGCGCCGCGATCATCTTCATCTGCGGCGAGTCCTCCTGACGGGAGGCGAACCGCGCGAACAGCGAGGCGGTGATCGCTGGCAACGGGACCGCGTTGTCGATGGCGGCCTCCACGGTCCAGCGTCCCTCACCGGAGTCCTGTGCAAAACCCCGGAGCCCGTCCAGGTGCTCGTCCTCGTCCAGGGCGTTCACCGCGAGGTCGAGCAGCCAGGAGCGGATCACGGTGCCCTCCTGCCAGGAGCGGAACACCTCGCGGACGTCGGTCACCGAGTCGACCTTCTCCAGGAGCTCCCAGCCCTCGGCGTAGGCCTGCATCATGGCGTACTCGATGCCGTTGTGGACCATCTTCGCGAAGTGGCCCGCGCCGACCTTGCCCGCGTGCACGGAGCCGAAGTCACCCTCCGGCTTGAGTGCGTCGAACACCGGCTGCACCTTGGCGACGTTCTCCTTGTCGCCGCCGTACATCAGCGCGTAGCCGTTCTCCAAGCCCCAGACGCCGCCCGAGACGCCGCAGTCGACGAAGCCTATGCCCTTGGCCGCCAGCTCGCCGGCGTGCTTCTCGTCGTCCGTCCAGCGGGAGTTGCCGCCGTCCACGACGACGTCACCCGGCTCGAGCAGCTC
>NZ_JBEZBE010000014.1:0-186005 GCF_040646935.1 Streptomyces sp. NPDC044984 | reverse complement strand
GTCCAGCCCTCGCACAGGGTCGGGGCCTCGGGACCCGCGGTCTCCAGCAGATCGGCCAGGAGAAGTCGTTCACGCTTGGCATGGGTCGACATGCCTCCTTGTCCGCATACGTTCGTCCCGCTGCGAGCCGCCGGACAACGGAGGCTCCCCACACGGGAGATCGGGGGTGCACACGTGCGCATCGGACTGCTTACGGAGGGTGGTTATCCGTACGTGGGCGGTGAGGGCGGGCTCTGGTGCGACCGCTTGGTGCGCGGACTCGGCCGACACGAGTTCGACGTCTACGCGTTCAGCACCGGCGAAGCCCAGGAGGACGCGGGCTGGGTCCCGCTGCCGCCCCAGGTCGGCCGGGTCCGCACCGCCCCGCTGTGGGCGGCCGAGGACGACGGGGTGGTGTACGGCCGCCGCGCACGCCGGCGCTTCTCGGAGCACTACGGCGAACTGGCCGCCGCCCTCTGTGCCGGGACGGACCCCGCCGCCCCCGGCCCGGGACCCGCGACATCCGAGGCGGACCGTTTCGCCACCGCTCTCCGGGGCCTCGCCGAACTCGCCCGCGACGAAGGCGGTCTGGTGGCCGCACTCCGCTCCGAGACGGCCGTACGCGCCCTGGAGCGCGCCTGTCGTGCGCCCGGCGCCCTGCGTACGGCGCGTGAGGCCCGCGTACCCGATCTGCTGGCCGTCGCCGCGCACCTGGAGCGCGCCCTGCGCCCCCTCTCGCTCGACTGGTACGAGGAGGACGGGCTGGGCGCGGTGGACCTGTGCCACGCCGCCGCCGGCGGGGTGACGGCTCTTCCGGGCCTGCTCGCCCACCACTTCTTCGGCATCCCCCTCCTCGTCACCGAGTACGGCGTACGCCTGCGGACGCACTACCTCACCCGCCCGGACGCCTCACCCGCGGTCCGCTCCCTGCTCGCCGCCTTCCACGGCAGGCTCGCCGCCGAGACCTACCGCCGGGCCGCGTTCATCACCCCGGGCAACACGCACGCCCGCCGCTGGCAGGAGCGCTGCGGTGCCGACCGGGCGAAGCTCCGCACGGTGTACCCCGGCATGGACGCCGCGCCCTTCGAGGAGGCGGGGGAGTCCCCGGAGGGCGCGGACCCGCACACCCTCGTCTGGGTCGGCCGCGTGGAGCCCGCCAAGGACCTGGTCTCGCTGCTGCACGCCTTCGCGGAGATCCGCAAGGCGGAGCCGAGGACCCGGCTGCGGATCATCGGCGGCCCGTCGGACCCGGAGGGCGCCGCCTACCTCGGCCACTGCGAGGCGCTGGCCGCGCACCTCTTCCCGGACGAGGCCGAGGGCCCGCACTCCGCGGGCGCCAACCCGGTGTCCTTCGAGGAGATCGGCGGCCCGGGCCTGGCCACCTCCGCCGACGCGTACGCCTCGGGCGCCGTGACCGTTCTCTCCAGCGTCGTCGAGGGCTTCCCGGTCGGCCTCGTCGAGGCGATGCTCTGCGGACGCGCGACGGTCTCCACGGACGTCGGCGCGGTCGTGGAGGCCATCGGCGGCACCGGTCTCGTCGTACCGCCGCGCAATCCGCGGGCGCTCGCCGAGGCGTGCGTCTCCCTACTGCGCGACCCCGAGCGCCGCGTACGCCTCGGTGCCGCCGCGCGCGCCCGCGCACTCGAGTTGTTCACCGTCGACCAGAACATCGCGGCGTTCCACGGCATCTACCTGGAGATCGTCGCGCGCACACCGGTCCGTCGCCTCCTCCTCGACGACACCGGCGACCCACTGCCCTTCGCCACCCCCGCCGAGGCCCACGTCCCCGGCCACTGGACCGACCCCACCCCCCGTGCCGTTCCCACGTGGGTCACGCACACCCGGGTACCCGCGACGGAGACAGCCCGATGACCGACCTCGGCGAACTGAACCGCAGCACTCCGCCCGGCGCGGCCGACCCGGTCAAGGCGCTGCTGCACCACCACCGCGACCTGTGCGAACGGGCGGTGGACCCCCTGGAGATCGCGGCGGGCCTGGAGGCCCACGGCATCACCGACCGAACCGCCGCCCGCTTCCGCCACCGTGACGTCTTCTCCCTCGCGGAGGAGCTCTACGCCAGGGTCCCCCGCGACGACGCACCGCCGCCGCCCGCCCCGGCCACCACGCGTCCGGGGGCGCGCGCCGACTGGACCGTCCGCACCCTGCTCCCCGGCGCCCTGTGCGTGGCGACGGCGACCGCCCTGCGCCTCACCCACGGCCAGACCCGCCTCTACGCGGCGGCCACCGGCATCCTGGCCGTCACTCTCGCCCTGCGCGCGGCACTGCGCCGGGGCCCGCTGAGCGCCCGGACCGACATCCCGTCCCGCTCCGCCACGGCGTCCTGGAACTGCTGGCTCCTCGGCTACGCCCTCCTGGGCGACGGTCTGCTCGGTACGGCGGTCACCGGCGGCCCCGACGGCCTGCCCGACGGCACGGCGGAGGGGGACTGGCCGCTCACCGTCGCCCCGGTCGTGGCGCTCGCCCTGTCCTGCGCGCCCGCCGCCTGGACGGCCCGCCTCTTCGCCGCCCGTGTCCGCCGCCGACTGGCGTCGAGCCGTGGACTGAAGGACTTCTCGGCTTCCGTACGACCGGTGCTCATCGGTGTGTTCGCCCTGTTCCTGGGTGCGGTGGCCGTTCTGCTCACGGCGACGTCCACGCTCCTCGGCGAGCCCCTCGCCCTGCCCTCGACGCTCGCCCTGGGAGGCCTCCTCTTCCTGGCCCGCCTCCTCACGATCCACGGCTTCACCCACGCGCCGAGGGTGATCCTCACGATCACGGCGACCGCTCAGGCGACGGCCCTGGCCACGCTCTTCGCGGCCCGCCTCCCCGGCTGTGACGCCCTGGCCATCCCGGTCCAGACCCTGACCGGCACCTGGGGCCCGGCCGTCCTCCCCACCCTCACCTGCGGGGCAGCGGCACTGACCCTGCTGATCCACGCCTCCCGCACACTCGCCCGAGCCTCGGCGCACATCAGCCCGGAGCAACCGCGATGACAACGCGGACCCAGCACCCGCCATCCGTGGGCAGTCGTGCCGCTGGGGCGATGAGGGTCCCCGCTCGCGCTCGCGCGAAGCCGAGAGTGGGGAGGGCGGGCGCGACGGCACCCCCGCAAGCGCGGGGCTGCGCACCCCACCGCCGGCCCACACCCACGCTGAGCACCCCGCACAAGCGCCGGGAACCGCTGATGCGCCCCCGCCCCGCCCCAGCACCGGGCCGCGGTCACCGAAGACCCCGCCCCACCCACCGACACCAGACGCTCGCGCCACAGGAAACACACCCGAAGGAGCCCTCCATGACCGCCCCGGACGCCGAAGGAGCCGCCCGATGAGAGTCCTCCTGATCGGAGCCAACGGCTACATCGGCCGCTTCGTAGCCGACCGCCTCCTCGCCGACCCCGCCGTCCAGCTCACCGCGCTCGGCCGCGGCGACGACGCCGACGTCCGCTTCGACCTCGCCACCGGCAGCCCCGGCGCCCTCACCCGATTCCTCGACGCCGTCCACCCCGGCGTGGTCGTCAACTGCGCCGGCACCACGAGAGGCGGCGCCCGCGAACTCACCCGGCACAACACCGTCGCCGTGGCCACCGTCTGCGAGGCCCTCCGCCGCAGCGGCTGCGGCGCACGGCTCGTACAGGTCGGCTGCGGCTCGGAGTACGGCCCCAGCCAGCCCGGCTCGTCCACGGCGGAGGACGCCGTCCCCCGCCCCGGCGGCCCCTACGGCGTCAGCAAACTCGCCGCCACCGAGCTGGTCCTCGGCTCCGGCCTGGACGCCGTGGTCCTCCGGGTCTTCTCACCCGTCGGCCCCGGCACCCCCGCCGGCTCCCCCCTCGGCCGCCTCGCCGAGGCGATGCGCCGCGCCATGCAGTCCGGCGACGGCGAGCTGAAGCTCGGAGGCCTCGGCGCACAACGGGACTTCATCGACGTCCGCGACGTGGCCCGCGCCGTCCACGCAGCCTCCCTCTCCGCCGCGCAGGGCGTCATCAACATCGGCTCGGGCCGCGCCGTCCGCCTCCGCGACGCCGCCGGAATCCTCGCCAGGGTGGCCGGCTACGGCGGCGCCCTCAACGAACTGGACACCCTCCCGGGCCCGCACCCACCGCACGTACCCCACGCATCCCACCCCCCTGCCCCCCTCCGCAGCACGATCGGCCACCCCCGCCCCGACCTCGACCACCACCCCACCACCCCCGTCGCCTTCCCGTACCCCGACGGCTGCGGCAGCTGGCAGCAGGCCGACGTCCGCACCGCCCGCGACCGCCTCGGCTGGCGCCCCCGGATCAACCTCGAGGAGTCCCTCGCCGACATCTGGATGGAGGCGGCATGCCGTATCTGACCAGCGTAAAAACCGGTACGGCGAGCACCGGCGTCCGTACGGGCTTCGGCGTCCCCGGTCTCGCGCACCCCCTCGTCGCCCCGACCGAGTGGAACGAACTCACCCTCCCGGGCACCCCTCTGCACTGGGTCGCCCTCGACGTGGCCGACGGCCCCGGCACCCGACCCGACCCGCACTGCCTGGAGGCGGCCGGCCGCCTCCGCGACGCCGGTGTCCGCGTCCTCGGCCACCTCGACACGGCGTACGGCCTCCGCACGTTCGGCGAGGTGATCTCGGACGCCCACCGCTTCACCGACTGGTACCAGGTCGACGGCTTCCTGCTGGACCGCTGTCCCGCCGACCGGGCCGGACTCCCCGGGGTCCGGCGCACGATCACCACACTCCGGGAACTCCGTGACGACGCCCACATCGTCCTCGGCCACGGCACCCACCCGTACCCGGGATACGCCGAACACGCCGACCAGCTGGTCACCTTCTCCGGCCCGTGGAACGACTACCGCTGGTCGCAGGTGGCGGAGTGGACCGCCGACCACCCGCCCGAACGCTTCTGCCACTTCGTGCACGGAGTGCCCCGCCCGCACCTGGACGAGGCCCTGCGCATCGCCCGCTGGCAGGGCGCCGCGACGATCTACTTCACGGACCACACCCACCACACGGGGCACCGCGCCCGCACCGTCCCCTGGGAGCCCCTGCCCGGCTACTGGGACGACATCGTCTCGCGTGTCGGGACGGGTGTCTCGGAATGAAAAAGGCCATGGCAGTGTTAAGCGAAGAACAACCGTAGTGATCGACCGACCAACGGAGTCCCCGTGTCGCTGCCACCCCTGGTCGAGCCGGCCCCCGAGCTCACCGTAGACGAGGTCCGCAGGTACTCCCGCCACCTGATCATCCCCGACGTGGGCATGGACGGGCAGAAGCGGCTGAAGAACGCCAAGGTGCTCTTTGTGGGCGCTGGTGGCCTGGGTTCGCCGGGTCTGATGTACATGGCCGCGGCGGGCGTGGGCACGCTCGGCATCGTGGAGTTCGACGAGGTCGACGAGTCGAACCTGCAGCGCCAGATCATCCACAGCCAGTCCGACATCGGCCGCCCCAAGGCCGAGTCCGCGCGTGACACGATCAAGGGCATCAACCCGTACGTGAACGTGGTCCTCCACGAGGAGCGGCTCGAGGCCGACAACGTGATGGACCTGTTCAGCCAGTACGACCTGATCGTCGACGGCACGGACAACTTCGCGACCCGCTACCTGGTCAACGACGCCTGCGTGCTGCTGAACAAGCCGTACGTATGGGGTTCGATCTACCGCTTCGACGGCCAGGCGTCGGTCTTCTGGTCCGAGCACGGCCCCTGCTACCGCTGCCTCTACCCGGAGCCCCCGCCTCCCGGCATGGTTCCCTCCTGCGCCGAGGGCGGCGTCCTGGGCGTGCTGTGCGCGTCCATCGGCTCCATCCAGGCCAACGAGGCGATCAAGCTGCTCGCCGGCATCGGTGAGCCGCTGGTCGGCCGGCTCATGATCTACGATGCCCTGGAGATGCAGTACCGCCAGGTCAAGGTCCGCAAGGACCCCGACTGCGCGATCTGCGGCGACAACCCGACCGTCACCGAGCTCATCGACTACGAGGCCTTCTGCGGCGTCGTGTCCGAGGAGGCCCAGGCGGCGGCCGCCGACTCCACGATCACTCCCAAGCAGCTCAAGGAGTGGATCGACGACGGCGAGAGCATCGAGCTCATCGACGTCCGCGAGCCGAACGAGTTCGAGATCGTGTCCATCCCGGGCGCCCGTCTGATCCCCAAGAACGAGTTCCTCATGGGCAACGCCCTGGAGAGCCTGCCGCAGGACAAGAAGATCGTCTTGAACTGCAAGACGGGTGTCCGCAGTGCGGAAGTCCTCGCCGTCCTGAAGTCCGCGGGCTTCGCCGACGCCGTCCACGTGGGCGGCGGCGTGATCGGCTGGGTCAACCAGATCGAACCGGAGAAGCCGGTCTACTGACCGGACCCGGCACGTACATGAGCCGACGCGGGGGCTCCGGGCACCACGAGTGCGCGGAGCCCCCGCCGTCGTCATGAGCAGATCTTGCCGTCCTCGGGCACCGTGCCGTCCAGCAGATACGCGTCCACCGTGGAGTCGACACAGTCGCTCCCGCTGCCGTACGCGCCATGGCCCTCGCCCTTCCAGGTGAGCACCACACCGACCCCCTCGCCCAGCTCGTCCGCCATCTTCCGGGCACCCTCGTACGGTGTGGCCGGGTCGCCGGTGTTGCCCACGACCAGGACCGGCGCCGCGCCCGGCGCACTCACCTCCGGGGTGTCGAACTGACCGGGCACCGGCCAGTCGTGGCACCAGCCGGCCGTGTCCCAGCCGAGGAAGGACCCGAACACGGGTGAGATCTCCTCGAACTCGGGCAGCAGCTTCCTCGTCTCCTCCGGGGTCGGCCGCTGCTTGTCGTCCAGGCACGATATGACCCGCTGGGAGTGGGTCGTCGTGCCGTAGCGCCCCGAGGCGTCGCGTTCGTTGTAGCCGTCGGCCAGCGCCAGCAGCTCCGTGCCGTCGCCCTCCTCGGCCGCCTCCAGCGCGCTGGTCAGCGCCGGCCAGCTGGTCTTGCTGTACAGCGGAAGGACGATGCCGGTCAGTGCCAGCGTCTGTGTCAGCTCGCGCCCGGACGACGACGTCGGCAACGGGTCGGAGTCGATCCGCTCCAGCAGCTCCGCGATCTCCCGCGAACCCTGCTCGGGGTCCCGGCCGGTGGACTTCAGGTAGTTGTCGAGGGCCGTCTGGAAGCCCCGGGTCTGGTTCTTGGCGTGGTCCACGGTGCCGGCGCTCGGGTCGACCACCGCGTCGAGCGTCATCCGCCCCACCTTCTCCGGGAAGAGATGGGCGTAGACACCGCCCAGCTCGGTGCCGTAGGAGATGCCGAAGTAGTTCAGCCGGTCGTCGCCGAGGGCCTGCCGGATGCGGTCCATGTCGCGAGCGGTGTCGGTGGTCGAGACGTGGGCCAGCAGCCTCCCGGCGGCCTCCTGGCAGCCCTTGCCGAAGTCGGCGGCGTCCTGGAGGAACGTCCGCTCCTCGGCCGGTGTGTCCGGGGTGCCGTCCACCGACGACTCGGCGGCCTGGATGCTCCTGTCGTCGCGGCAGCGGACACCCTCGCTGGCGGCGACCCCGCGCGGGTCCCAGCTCACCAGGTCGTACCGCTCGCGCAGTTCGGAGGCCGTGGTGGCGTAGGACGGCATCATCGACACGCCGGACCCGCCCGGTCCGCCGAAGTTGAACAGCAGTGAGCCGAGGCGGTCGTCGCCCGTGGCCTTGGCCCGGATCAGGGCGAGCCCGATCGTGGAGCCGTCCGGCTCCGACCAGTCCAGCGGCACCCGGAGGGTGGCGCACTGCCAGTCCTCGCCCGGTGCGGGGGCGTCCCCGGAGGCCTTGCAGCGCCCCCAGTCGAGCGCCGTCCCGCCGCTCTTGCCGTCATCGCCGGAATCGCCGCCCGACGAGCCGCCGCTACAGCCGGCCGTCAGCAGCGCGGCGGCGACCGTCAGGGCCGTCCACCGTGTGAAACGGGTCATGCGCCAATTCCCCCCTCGCTGGCCGTCCGCAGGTGCCGCGGATGGCGGTCGAGCCATGGTAGGCAGATTCGCCGCCCGCCGGGGCGACCTGTGGACAACGCCATGACCTGCTGTTTCGTGCAGAACCACAGGAGCGCTTACGAGCAGACGGTCCCGGCCTCCGGCACCTTTCCGTCCAGGAGATAGCCGTGCACCGCGTCCTGCACGCACCTGTTCCCGCTGTTGTAGGCCCCGTGCCCCTGCCCCTCGTACGTCAGCTCCACGCCCACGCCCGTACCGAGCGCCTGCACCATCCTGCGCGCCCCCTCGAACGGGGTGGCCGGGTCACCGGTGTTGCCGATCACCAGGATCGGAGCGGCACCGGGGGCGTGGACATCCGGATGTTCGGCGGCCCCGGGCACCGCCCAGTCGGTGCACCCGACCATTCCCCACGCCAGATGCTCCCCGAACAGCGGGGACGCGGCCCGGAACTCGGGCAGCCGGCGCTCCACGTCCTCGGCGGTGTAGCGGGGTTCGTTGTCGGCGCAGTCGATGGCCACGTGGGCCGGGATGACGTTGCTGTACTCGCCGTTCTCGCCGCGCCCGTTCGATGAGTCGGACAGCACCATCAGAATCGTTCCGTCACCGTCGTACGCCTGCGCGAGACCGTCGGTGAGGAACTTCCAGAGGTCCTTCGAATACAGCGCCTGCAGGATCCCGTTGGCCGCCAGGGACTGAGTCAGTTCGCGCGGGAAGACGCCGGGGATGGGTGTGCCGTCGAGGTCCTCCAGCAGTTCGGCGATCCGGTCCTTCACCTCCTGTGCGCTGTCGCCGACGGGGCACTCCTCGCTCTGCGAGACGCAGTCCTCGGCGTAGTTGTCGAGGGCGAGCTGGAACCCCCGTGCCTGTCCGAGCGAGCCCTGTTCCGAGGTTTTCGTGGGGTCGACGACCGCGTCGAACACCGCGCGGCCCACCTTCTCCGGGAACAGGTGGGCGTAGACGCCGCCGAGTTCGGTGCCGTAGGAGATGCCGAAGTAGTGCAGCCGGTCGTCGCCGAGGACCCGGCGCATCAGGTCCAGGTCACGGGCGGCGTCCGTGGTGCGCACGTGCGGCAGCACCCGCTCGGAGTTCTTCTCGCAGGCCGCGTTGAACTCCTCGGCGCCGTTGAGGAGTTCCGTGCGCTCGGCGCTGTCGTCGGGGGTGGCGTCCTGCTGGAGGTACGTGTCGAGCCGCCGGTCGTCCAGACAGGTCACGGGCGCGCTGCGCCCGACCCCGCGGGGATCGAAGCTCACCAGGTCGTAGCGGGTGCGCAGGGCCGCGTACTTCTCGCCGAACCCGGGCAGTGCGGTGACGCCGGAGCCGCCCGGGCCGCCGAAGTTGAAGATCAGGGAGCCGATGCGTTCGCTCGCCGCGCCGCTCGACCTGACCCGGATCAGCGCGAGGTCGATGGTGTCACCCTGGGGATCGTCCCAGTCCAGCGGCGCCTTCATGGTGGCGCAACTCCACTCGCCCCGGCCGCCGGGGAGGGGCGACGGGGCGGGACCCCCGCCCTGCGCCTCGGACGGGGCCGGGCAGTCCGTCCAGCTGAGCTGCTGCTCCGTCAGGTCCTCGTTTTTGTCGTCGTCCTCACCGCAGCCGGTCAGCAGCGCGGGCAGCAGCACGGCGCAGACGGTCAGGGCGGCGGCACGCAGACGGAAGGGGCGGGGCATGGTCCCATCCTGCGGTCGCCCGGAGCGGGGCGCGCGGGACACGGGCCGTACGAGGTACAGGGCCCTCGCTCACAAGGCCGCCTTGCGCGTGAGGTGGTTGAAGGCCAGCCAGCCCGGCAGCACCGGCAGCCAGAGCGTCAGCAGCCGGAAGAGCAGCACCGCCGGCGCGGCGACCTCCTTGGGCAGCCCGACCGCGATGAGACCGACCGTCAGGGTCGCCTCGACCGCGCCGACACCGCCCGGCGTCGGGGCCGCCGACCCCAGTGCGTTGCCCGCGAGGAACACGACGGCGACGCTGGCGATGCTCACCGACGTCGTCTCGTCGCCGAACGCCCGGATCGAGGCGTCCAGGCACATCACGAAGCAGGCCGTCAGCAGCAGCATGCCGCCGATGCCGGTGATCAGCTTCTGCGGCCGCTGCAGCACGTCGAGCATGCGCGGCACGACCCCCGCGAAGAGTGACCGCACGCGTGTGACGACGAATTTCCGCAGGAACGGCACCGAGGTCACCACGAGCACCAGCACCGCCACCGTCAGCAGGCCCCCGATCACCGTGCGGGACGGGGTGAGGGAGGGCGTCTTCTCGGTGCCGGTGAGGTAGCCGAAGGAGAGCAGCATCAGGATGTGGCAGCCGAGCCCGAAGAGCTGCGACGCGCCGACGCTCGCCACGGCGAGGCCGGGCCGCACCCCCGCGCGCTGCAGGAACCGCGTGTTCAGGGCGACACCGCCCACCGCCGCCGGGGCGACGATCTTCACGAACGACCCGGCGACCTGTGCCGCCACGGTCCGCACGAACGGCACCCGCTCGGGCACGAAGCCGAGCAGGGCCATGGCCGCCGCGACGTAACTGGCCGCCGAGAACAGCACCGCCGCGGCCACCCAGCCCCACTCCGCGTTGGAGATCAGCGGGCCGAACTCGATGTGGGTGAGCTGCGTCAGCAGGAAGTACGCGCCGATCGCACCGGCGATGAAACTGATCAGGGTCCGCGGCCGGACCCGCTCCAGGCGGGCCGGCTCCACCGGGGCCTGCGGCCTGATCCGCAGCACCTCGTGCCGGATCTGGGTGAGCAGGTCCTCCTCGCGCGCCTCCTCCAGGGCCTCGTCGACGGCCCGCTTCTCGGCCCGCTGCTCCGCGCGTACGGCCTTCTTGTCGGGTTTGTCGAGCACGACCTGGTGGGCGCCGTGCTCCGCGCGGGCCGGCTTGGACTGCCGGTAGGCCTCCAGGACCGCCTCGCGTTCGCGTTCCGCCCGCTCCCGGGCCAGCTTGCGCAGGGTCCCGCGCGTGGAGCGGCTCAGCGCGATGGGCTGGAGCATTGGCAGACAGTCCGCCACGGTGTCGGGGCCGAGGACGCTCAGCGCGGAGGCCACCGCGCGTTCGGCGCCCACCCTGAGACCCAGCGTCACCAGCAGCTGGGAGGTGTCCATGCGCAGCAGCAGATCGCCGGCCGCGATCTCGCCGACGCGCAGATCGGTGAGGATCACCGTGCCGGAACGATCCACCAGGATGGCGTCTCCCACCAGCCTGCGGTGCGCGATACGACGGGACTGCAGGGCCCGTACCTGGTGCCAGGTGTCGCGCAGCAGTTCGTCGGTGATCTCCTCGTCCGGCAGCGAGTCGAGGGTGCGCCCGCCGCTGTGCTCGTAGACGAGCATCACCGCGTCGGGGCCGAGTTCGGAGGTCGCGATCAGCTTGGGCGCGTTGGCGCCGGCCGCGATGGCCGCGTAGGCCAGCAGCGCCTCCTGCTCCAGCGCCTGGCGCAGCGACTGCAGGCTGCTGCGGGTGGCGAAGCCGCGCAGGGCCAGATTGCGCCACGCGCGGTAGAAGAACCCCTGCGCCTGCTGCTCACGGTCGACCACCGTGACGTCCAGCGGCGGACCGTCCTCCAGGGTGACGAAGTACCGGCGCCCCCGGTCCCCGGTCTCGGAGGCGTCGCCGGACTCCACCCGGGACGCGGTCACGGGGCGGAAGCCGACGGTGCGCAGGCCCGCCATCAGGGTGCGGCCGGTGGGGCGCACATTGGGCGAGCCGACCGCGTAGAGGGTGCCGTAGGCGACGGTCCAGCCGATCAGGACCGTCAGGATGATCGAGAACGGTGTCGTGTACCCGGTGACGAGCATCGAGAAGGCGTCGAGGAGCAGCACCACCCACAGCACCGCGCGCCACCGGGGTCTGCGGGACATCCCGACGGCCGTCATGTAAGCGATCACCGGGGCCAGATAGCCGTGCACCGGGTCGGTCAGGGCGTGGATGTCGCCGGGGGAGGGCTGGGTGAGCGCCTCCTGGATCGAGTCCGGAGCGGCACGCGCGACCCACAGGTCGGTGGCGAGCGTCACACCGTGCGCGAGGACGGCGGCGAGCACGCCGTCGGCGATCCGCAGCCCGTCCCGCTTGATCAGCCGCTCGATGGCGAAGGCCACCGGCACCAGGAGGATCGCGATGCTGGAGGCCAGGCCCGCGATCTTGATGAGCAGGTCGGGTGCCTGCCCGGTGCCCTTGTTGATGTCCTGTTCCAGGCCCGAGGTGGTGCCGTGGGCGAACGCGGCGATCGCCAGCAGCACCACGACGGCGAGTACGCCCGCCAGGAGCCGCATGAGGTCGGACGGACGGTGCACCCGCGCGGGGAGCAGTGGTTCGTCGCCCTCCACCTCGTCGATGTGCGCGGTCTCGGGGTCCGCGGCGTCCGGGCGCGACGAGGCGTCGGGGGTGCCCTTCGTACCCTCGGGGTGCGCACCCTGCTGCTTCATCGTCTCTTCTCGATCTTGTATCACCAGTCACCGCCCGCACGATGGTGGCATGCCGTACCGACACGAGGGGGCATCAGGGTCCGGACGCGGGGCGGCACAGTCTGCCCGAAGTGCCGCTCCGGGGCGAGACGTGCGCACACGCGCGAGCGCGTCGCGTTGTCGGTGGGGTGGGGCAGGATGGGCCGGATGAGCCAGGAGAGCCTTCCGTCCGACGGAGGTCCGGAGCACCCGCGCGCCCTGCCCGAGTACGCCGAGCGGGTCCTCGAGGTGACCGAGTTGATCCCGCCGGGACGTGTCATGACGTACGGGGACGTGGCCGAGTGGCTGGGGGAGGGCGGACCCCGGCAGGTCGGGCGCGTGATGGCCCTGTACGGGGGAGCGGTGCCGTGGTGGCGTGTCGTCCGCGCGGACGGCGTGCTGCTGCCGGGCCACGAGCTGAGGGCCCTCGGCCACTACCGCGCGGAGGGCACGCCCCTGAAGGAGGCGGGCCGGGCCGCGGAGGGCCATGCGCCGCGCCTCGACATGCGGCGGGCGCGGTGGGACGGAGACGGGCACACCGAGGGTCACACCTGACAGCTTCCGCCCTCGCGCACGCCGCCGTGCGACCCCTGCTCCCCCGAGGTGATACGGAGCACATTCGTGGCATGACGTACGTTCGTGAGGCAAGGGACATGTGCGACCGGAGTGTCCGGAGGGAAGAAGCGGAAGGCCTACTTCCGTACTTTTCACCGGCGTAGCGTCGGTTGCGCGTGCCCCCTTCACCCCGCGCCCCCCGTCCCGCACGCGCGGCGAACGGCCCCACAGCACACCCACCAGGACCGGCGAACCACGTGAGCTCCTCTTCCTCCACCAGCGGCCTGTCGCACCCCCAGGTGCGGCGGGGAAACCGTGGTGCTCATCGACTGGTGCGTACCCCGCCGGCCCGCGTGAATCCCCCTCGACTGGACGCCGCACAGCGCTCCGTGGTTGACCACAGGACCGGCCCACTGCTCGTTCTCGCAGGTCCGGGCACCGGAAAGACCACCACCCTGGTCGAGTCCGTGGCCGCGCGGATCGCCCGTGGCGGGGACCCCGAGCGCATCCTGGTGCTGACGTTCAGCCGCAAGGCGGCCGTCGAGCTGCGCGACCGCATGGCCCTGCGCATCGGGGCCGCGCGCGCCCCGCAGGCGACCACCTTCCACTCGTTCTGCTACGCCCTGATCCGCGCCCACCAGGACAGCGGCCTCTTCGTGGAGCCGCTGCGGCTGCTGTCGGGCCCCGAGCAGGACGTCACCGTCCGCGAGCTGCTCGCCGGCCAGGTGGACCTGGAACGGCTCGGGCTCGCCCATGTGCGTTGGCCGGACGAGCTGCGCGCCTGCCTCACCACCCGCGGCTTCGCCGACGAGGTCCGCGCGGTGCTCGCCCGCAGCCGCGAACTGGGCCTCGGCCCCGACGCCCTGGACGCCTTCGCCCGCCGCATCGGACGCCCCGACTGGCGCGCCGCCTCCGCCTTCCTCGCCGAGTACCTCGACGTCCTCGACCTGCAGGGCGTCCTCGACTACGCCGAACTCGTCCACCGCGCGGTACTCCTCGCCGGCCGCCCGGAGACCGCCGGGCAGCTGGCCGCGCGGTACGACGCCGTCTACGTCGACGAGTACCAGGACACCGACCCCGCCCAGGTACGGCTGCTGCACGCCCTGGCCGGCGGACGCACCCTCGTCGCCTTCGGCGACCCCGACCAGTCGATCTACGCCTTCCGGGGCGCGGACGTGGGCGGCATCCTGGAGTTCCCGTACGCCTTCCCCCGCGCGGACGGCCGCCCGGCCCCGGTCGAGGTGCTGCGCACCTCCCGGCGCTCCGGCGCCGCCCTGCTGGAGGCCACGCGGCGGGTGACCCGGCGCATGCCGCTGCCCCGGCTGCCCGCAGAGAAGGTCCGTGCCCACCGGGAGCTGACCCCGGACCGGGACGGCGGCCGGGTCGAGGTGTACACCTACCCGACGTCCGGCACGGAACTGGACAACGTCGCCGACATCCTGCGCCGGGCGCACCTGGAGGACGGCGTTCCCTGGAACGACATGGCCGTCCTGGTCCGGGCCGGCGCCCGCACCCTCCCCACCGTCCGCCGCGCGCTCACCTCGGCGGGCGTCCCCGTGGACGTCGACGGCAACGACCTGCCCCTGCGCCACGAACCGGCGGTGGCCCCGCTGCTGACGGCCCTGCGCGCGGTGGCGACGGCGGAGGCGGGCGGACGGGAAGACGCCGGAACCGGCACCGACGCGTGCTGGCTCGACACCGAAACCGCCCTCACCCTGCTCACCTCCCCCCTCGCCGGCATGGACGCCGCCGACCTGCGCCGCCTCGGACGGGCCCTGCGGGAGGAGGAGCGGGCCGCGGGCAACCCGCTGCCGCCGCCCTCGGACGAGCTGCTCGCGCGGGCGCTGGCCGAACCGGAGCGGCTCGCCGTGCACGACCCCGCCCACGCGCGGGGCGCCCAGCGTCTCGGCGGCCTGTTGCGCCGGGCCCGCGAGCGCCTGGCGGGCGGCGGTACGGCCGAGGAGGCCCTGTGGGACCTGTGGGACGGCACACCGTGGCCGGGGCGCCTGGAGCGCTCCGCCCGGCGCGGCGGCGCGGCCGGCCGCAACGCCGACCGGGACCTCGACGCCGTGTGCGCGCTGTTCGCGACCGCCGCCCGCGCGGAGGAACGCACCGGCGGCCGGGGCGCCCTGAACTTCCTGGAGGAGATCGAGGCCGAGGACATCGCCGCCGACACCCTCACGCGGCGCGCCGTCCGCCCCGACGCCGTGCGCCTGATGACCGCGCACCGCTCGAAGGGCCTGGAGTGGCGCCTGGTCGTCGTGGCCGGCGTCCAGGAGGGACTGTGGCCTGACCTGCGCCGCCGCGGCTCCCTGCTGGAGGCCGACCGCATCGGCCGCGACGGACTCGCCGAACCGCTCACCCCCGGCGCGCTGCTCGCCGAGGAACGCCGTCTGTTCTACGTGGCCGCCACGCGCGCGCGTGAACGGCTCGTCGTGACGGCCGTGAAGGCGCCCGCCGACGACGGCGACCAGCCCTCCCGCTTCCTGACCGAACTGGGCGTCGAGCCCAAGGACGTCACCGGGCGCCCGCGCCGCCCCCTGTCCGTCGCCGCGCTCGTCGCCGAACTGCGCGCCACGACGGTCGACCCCCGGGTCTCCGAAACCCTGCGGGAGGCCGCCGCCCAGCGGCTGGCCCGGCTCGCCGCGCTCGCCGACGAGGACGGCCGCCCACTGGTGCCCTCCGCGCACCCCTACCGCTGGTGGGGCATGTTCGAGCCCACGGAGAGCAAGGTGCCGCTGCGGAGTCGCGACCAGCCCGTCGTGCTCTCCGGCAGTGCTCTCGACCAGCTCGCCAACACCTGCGCCCTGCAGTGGTTCCTGGGCCGCGAGGTGAAGGCCGACGCACCCGCGACCGCCGCCCAGGGCTTCGGCAACGTGGTGCACGTCCTCGCCGACGAGGTGGCCTCCGGGCACACCCCGGCCGACCTCGCCGTCCTCATGGAGCGCCTCGACTCGGTGTGGAACGCGCTCGCCTTCGACGCGCCGTGGAAGTCGGCGCAGGAGAAGGAGAACGCGCGCGTGGCACTCGAACGCTTCCTCAAGTGGCACGTCATGGACCGCGCCGGACGCACCCCGGTGGCCAGCGAGCACGACTTCGACGTCACCCTCGAAGCGGGCGACTACGAGGTCCGCATCCGCGGCCAGATGGACCGCGTCGAGGTCGACGGCGAAGGACGCGCGTACGTCGTCGACTTCAAGACCGGCAAACAGGCGCCCAGCGCCAAGGAGGTGGAGCGCCACCCCCAGCTCGCCGTCTACCAGCTCGCCGTCGGGGAGGGCGCCGTAGACGACCTCTTCGACGGAACGCGTCCCGAACCGGGCGGTGCCGAGCTCGTCCAGCTGCGCCAGGGGGCCGCCAGACGGGACGGCGGCGAGACCCTGCCCAAGGTGCAGGCCCAGGAGCCACCGGAGGGGGAGTGGATCGGCGATCTGCTGGCCACGGCCGCCGGCAAGGTCCTCGACGAACGCTTCACCCCGACCGCGGGCCAGCACTGCACCCACTGCGCGTTCCGTGCCTCGTGCAGCGCCCGGCCCGAGGGTCGGCACGTGGTCGAGTGACCGGCGTGACGCATCGCACCCCCCGCGCCGACCTGCGGTTCTCCGCTCACGGAGCGCCCTGACGGCCTCCGCTGTCAGTGCCCGCCGCTAGATTCTGCGTGTGCCCGCCCGTATCACCGATCCCGATCAGCTCAAGGAGCTCCTCGGCATCCCCTTCACCCCGGAGCAGACGGCCTGCATCACCGCGCCGCCCGCCCCGCAGGTGATCGTGGCCGGAGCCGGGTCGGGCAAGACGACGGTGATGGCGGCCCGCGTGGTGTGGCTGGTCGGCACCGGCCAGGTCGCCCCCGAACAGGTGCTCGGCCTCACTTTCACCAACAAGGCCGCCGGTGAACTCGCCGAACGCGTCCGCAAGGCGCTGATCAAGGCCGGCGTCACCGACCCGGACGCCATCGACCCGGACAACCCCCCGGGCGAGCCGGTGATCTCCACGTACCACGCCTTCGCCGGCCGCCTGCTGACCGACCACGGCCTGCGCATCGGCCTCGAACCGACCTCCCGGCTGCTCGCCGACGCCACCCGCTACCAGCTCGCCGCGCGCGTCCTGCGCGAGGCCCCCGGCCTCTACCCGGCGCTCACCCGTTCCTTCCCCGACCTGGTCGGCGACCTCCTCACCCTCGACGGCGAGCTGGCCGAACACCTCGTACGGCCCGAGGACCTGCGCGCCCACGACGCCGAGCTGCTGCGCACCCTGGAGAACACCAAGCTCACCAACGCCGACCTGCGCAAGGTCCCCGAGGCGGCCGCCGCGCGGCGCGAGCTCGCCGACCTCGTGCTGCGCTACCGGGCCGCCAAACGCGAACGGGACCTGCTCGACTTCGGCGACCAGATCGCCCTCTCCGCCCGGCTCGCCGCCCTCCCCGAGGTGGGCCGCGCCCTGCGTGACGAGTTCCGCGTGGTCCTCCTCGACGAGTACCAGGACACCTCCGTAGCCCAGCGCGTCCTGCTGGCCGGACTGTTCGGCGGCGGCACCGGCCACCCGGTGACCGCCGTCGGCGACCCCTGCCAGGCGATCTACGGCTGGCGCGGCGCCTCCGTCGCCAACCTCGACGACTTCCCCGAGCACTTCGCCCACGCCGACGGCCGCCCCGCCACCCGCCAGTCGCTCAGCGAGAACCGCCGCAGCGGCGGCCGCCTCCTCGACCTCGCCAACGGCCTCGCCGAGCCGCTGCGCGCCATGCACGCGGGCGTGGAGGCCCTCCGCCCGGCCCCCGGCGCCGAACGCGACGGCACCGTCCGCTGCGCCCTGCTGCCCACCCACGCGGAGGAGATCGACTGGATCGCCGACTCCATCGCCCACCTCGTGAACACCGGCAAGGCGCCCGGCGAGATCGCCGTGCTGTGCCGCACGGCCGGCGACTTCGCCGAGATCCAGGGCGCCCTGGTCGCCAGGGACGTCCCCGTCGAGGTGGTCGGCCTGTCCGGGCTGCTGCACCTGCCCGAGATCGCCGACCTGGTCGCCGTCTGCGAGGTCCTCCAGGACCCCGGCGCCAACGCCTCCCTCGTACGGCTGCTGACCGGCCCGCGCTGGCGCATCGGTCCGCGCGACCTCGCCCTGCTGGGGCGGCGCGCACGGCGGCTCGTCTCCCACGCGCGCGTGGACGGCGACGACGACCCCGACCGGCGGCTCGCCGAAGCCGTCGAGGGCGTCGACCCGGCCGAGGTGATCTCGCTCGCCGACGCCCTCGACACCTTCCTGGAGACACCGCTGGACGGCCGCGGGGACGACGACGGCCTGCCCTTCTCACCCGACGCGCGCGTACGCTTCGCCCGCCTGGCCACCGAACTGCGCGACCTGCGCCGCTCCCTCGCCGACCCCCTCATGGACGTCCTGCACCGCGTCCTCGCCGTCACCGGTCTGGAGGTCGAGCTCTCCGCGTCCCCGCACGCCCTGGCCGCCCGCCGGCGCGAGACCCTCTCCAACTTCCTCGACATCGCCGCGTCCTTCGCCGCCGGCGACGGCGAGGCCACCCTGCTCGCCTTCCTCGGCTTCCTGCGCACCGCCGCCCAGTACGAGAAGGGCCTCGACAACGCGCTGCCCGGCGGCGAGAACACCGTCAAGGTCCTCACCGCGCACAAGTCCAAGGGCCTCGAATGGGACGTCGTCGCCGTCCCCGGACTGGTCACCGGCACCTTCCCCAGCACCCAGGGCCGCGAGAAGTGGACCGCGCAGGGCAAGGTGCTGCCGCACGGCCTGCGCGGCGACGCCGACACCCTGCCCGACGTCGAGTCCTGGGACTCCCGCGGCCTGAAGGCCTTCCACGAGGCCATGAAGGAACACCAGCACACCGAGGAACTCCGCCTCGGCTACGTCACCTTCACCCGCCCCCGCTCCCTGCTCCTCGGCTCCGGCCACTGGTGGGGGCCCAGCCAGAAGAAACCGCGCGGCCCCTCCGACTTCCTGCACGCCCTCCACCAGCACTGCGCCGCCGGACACGGCGAGATCGAGGCGTGGGCCGACGAGCCCGCCGAGGACGAGGAGAACCCCGCCCTGCACCGGGCCGCCGACGACCAGGTGTGGCCCCTGCCCCTCGACGCCGCCGCCCTCGCCCGCCGCCGCGCGGCCGCCGACACCGTCCTCGCCCACCTCCACCGCCTGGCCGCCGACCCGGACGGCCCCGCCACGGCCGTGCACGACCCCGACACCCACGAGGACCCGGACTGGCCGCCACCGCCCGACGACGAGGACCCCCTCCCCGAGGAGGACCCCTTCGCCGACGCCGGCCCGGACGACTGGGACTCCTGGAGCACCGACCGCCCCACCGTCCCGCACCAGGCGACGGCGCCGGAAGCCACCACGCACCCGCGCGCCGCGGAGCCGGCCCACCCGCCGCGACCCCGTCTCACCCCCGAGGAGGCCCGCACCGTCGCCTCCTGGGACCGCGACCTCGACGCCCTCACCGGTGAGCTCCTGCACACCCGTGCGAGCACCACCGAGGTGCGGCTGCCCGCCTCGCTGACCGCCTCCCAGCTGCTGAGCCTGGCCGCCGACCCGGACGGCTTCGCCCAGGAACTGGCCCGCCCCATGCCCCGCCCACCGCAGCCCGCGGCCCGCCGCGGCACCCGCTTCCACGCCTGGGTCGAGGCGCGCTTCGAGGAACTGACCCTGCCCATGCTCGACCCGGACGAGCTGCCCGGCAGCGACGCCGAGATCGCCGACGAACGCGACCTGGAGGCCCTCAAGGAGGCCTTCGAACGCACCGAGTACGCCCACCGCACGCCCCACCGCGTGGAAGCCCCCTTCCAGCTGTCGCTCGCCGGCCGCGTCGTCCGCGGCCGCATCGACGCCGTCTACCGGAAGGACGACGGGGACGGGACGACGTACGAGATCGTCGACTGGAAGACCGGCCGCGACCGCACCGCCGACCCGCTCCAGCTCGCCGTCTACCGGCTCGCCTGGGCCGAACAGCAGGGCGTCCCCCCGGAGACCGTCACGGCCGCGTTCCTGTACGTACGCACCGGTGAGGTCGTCCGCCCCGACGCCCTGCCCGGCCGCGCGGAGCTGGAACGGCTGCTGCTCGGGGAGCCGCCCGGTGAGATACCGCACTCCGAGGACACCGGCGCGGGCCGATAGGCTCGAGGACATGAGCCAGCCCGTTGACACTGCCGTCAGCGCCGTCCGTACGTACATCGCACAGCACCGCGTCGCCTTCCTCGACGACCTCACCGAGTGGCTGCGCATCCCGTCCGTCTCGGCCCAGCCCGACCACGCGCCCGACGTGCGCCACAGCGCCGACTGGCTCGCCGCCAAACTCAAGGAGACCGGTTTCCCGACCGCCGAGGTCTGGCCCACCCCCGGCGCCCCGGCCGTCTACGCCGAATGGCCCTCCGCAGACCCCGAGGCACCCACCGTGCTGGTCTACGGCCACCACGACGTGCAGCCCGCGGCCCGCGAGGACGGCTGGGACAGCGAGCCCTTCGAACCCGTCGTCCGCGACGGCCGCCTCTACGCGCGCGGCGCGGCCGACGACAAGGGCCAGGTGTTCTTCCACACCCTCGGCGTCCGCGCCCACCTCGCCACCACCGGCCGCACCACCCCGGCCGTCCACCTGAAACTGCTGATCGAGGGCGAGGAGGAATCCGGCTCCCCGCACTTCCGCGCGCTCGTCGAACAGCACGCGGACCGGCTCACCGCGGACGCCGTGATCGTCTCCGACACCGGCATGTGGTCCGAGGACACCCCCACCGTGTGCACCGGCATGCGCGGCCTCGCCGAGTGCGAGATCCGGCTGTACGGCCCCGACCAGGACATCCACTCCGGTTCCTTCGGGGGCGCGGTGCCCAACCCGGCCACCGCCGTCGCCCGTCTGGTGGCCGCCCTGCACGACGAGCACGCGCGCGTGGCGATCCCCGGCTTCTACGACGGTGTCGTCGAGCTCACCGCCCGAGAACGCGAACTCTTCGCCGAGCTGCCCTTCGACGAAGACCAGTGGCTGCGCACCGCCAAGTCCCACGGCACCCGCGGCGAAGCCGGATACAGCACGCTGGAGCGCGTCTGGGCCCGCCCCACCGCCGAGGTCAACGGCATCGGCGGCGGCTACCAGGGCCCCGGCAGCAAGACGATCATCCCGTCCTCCGCCATGGTGAAGCTGTCCTTCCGGCTCGTCGCCGGCCAGGACCCCGAGCACGTGCGCGAGGCCGTCGGCGCCTGGGTGCCCGGGCAACTGCCCGACGGCATCCGCCACGAGATCTCCTTCAGCCCCGCCACCCGCCCCTGCCTGACTCCCCTGGACCACCCGGCCCTGCAGTCCGTGGTCCGCGCGATGGGCCGCGCCTTCGGCAGCCCCGTCCGCTTCACCCGCGAGGGCGGCTCCGGACCGGCCGCCGACCTCCAGGACGTCCTCGGCGCACCGGTGCTGTTCCTCGGCATCTCCGTCCCGTCCGACGGCTGGCACGCCCCCGACGAGAAGGTCGACCTCGACCTGCTCCTCAAAGGCGTCGAGACCAGCGCGTACCTGTGGGGCGACCTCGCCGAGCACTGGCGGCACGCCCCCTGACCTCGCACGCCGTCCGAACCGGACGTCCGCGCGGGGCACACTGGAAGGGACCCGCCGCGCCCCGCAGGACCCGGTCCCTCCCGCCGCACGTCCCGCCGAACCGCCCGCCGACCCAATCCGTTCCACCGGGGGAGTTGGAAGCACCCGTGACCACCTGGACCGACCACACCACCGACCGACCCATCTCGCTCACCGCCCCGAGCGGCATCGACCGCGCCGCCCACCACCGGCTCGACGAGGCATGGCTCGCGGCGGCGTGGAGCCACCCCTCGACCCGCTGCTTCGTGGTCTCCGGCGGCCAGGTCCTCATCGACGAGACGGCGGACGGGCGTACCGAACTCGTCATGACCCCGTCCTTCGAGGCCCCGCTCACCGAGGCCCACCGCTACTTCCTGGGCATCGACGACAAGGGCGTCAGCTACTTCGCCCTCCAGAAGGACTCCCTGCCCGGCCGCATGGACGACTCCGCCCGCCCGGCGGGCCTGCGCGAGGCGGGACTGCTCCTGTCGCCGCGCGAGGCCGGCCTGATGGTGCACGCGGTCGCCCTGGAGAACTGGCAGCGGCTGCACCGCTTCTGCTCCCGCTGCGGCGAGCGCACCGTCATCGCCGCCGCCGGCCACATCCGCCGCTGCCCCGCCTGCGGCGCCGAGCACTACCCGCGCACCGACCCCGCGGTGATCATGGCCGTGGTCGACGACCAGGACCGCATCCTGCTCGGCCGCCAGGTCCACTGGCCCGAGGGCCGCTTCTCCACGCTCGCCGGATTCGTCGAGCCGGGGGAGTCCATCGAGCAGTCGGTGCGCCGCGAGGTCCACGAGGAGGTCGGCATCGGCGTCGGCGAGGTCGAGTACGTCGCCAGTCAGCCATGGCCCTTCCCGTCCAGCCTCATGCTGGGCTTCACCGCCCGCGCCACCACGACCGAGATCGACGTCGACGGCGACGAGATCCACGAGGCCCGCTGGTTCTCCCGCGACGAACTCGGCGCCGCCTTCGAGTCCGGCGAGGTGCTCCCGCCGTACGGCATCTCGATCGCGGCCCGCCTGATCGAGCGCTGGTACGGCAAGGAGCTCCCGACCCGCAGCGCCTTCTGACGGGACGCCCGGCGCTCCGACGGGGTCCCGGCGCCACGCCGCCGGGACTCCGTCCCGCGCACCGGCCATGTTGTCGGGCCGGGCGGAGCCGTAGCGCAGAGGTCGTCGCGCGCGGTCTCCAAAACCGCGAGGACGCCGGTTCGAATCCGGCCGGTTCCGCCCTCCCCGCACCCCTGAACACAAGCGTGCCCCCTCCGGTGACCTCGACCGGAGGGGGCACGGCGCCGGGGTACGTCAGACCGCGAGAGCCTGCTTCACCTGGGCGAGGCTCGGGTTCGTCATCACGACCTCGTCGCCGCCGGCGGAGGGGACCACACGCACCGTGGGCACCGTCTGGTTCCCGCCGTTCGCCTTCTCGACGAAGGCCGCGGACGCCGGGTCCTGCTCGATGTTGATCTCGGTGTACGCGATGCCCTCACGGTCCAGCTGGCTCTTCAGCCGGCGGCAGTAGCCGCACCACGTGGTGCTGTACATCGTCACAGTGCCCTGCATGCCTCTCGCGCTCCTTCGGCGGCTCGGGGAAGTCCTCGATGTGGGGGGAACGTACGTGAAAGCGCAAGCATTCCCGCCGGGTGCCGCACGGCTCCCACGTGATGCCCGCCGCATTAGTACGACTGCGAGGCCCTCCCTGTGGACAACCGGCTCACCCGTCTCCGGCGACCTGGCAGCATGGCTGTGTGACAGCAGCAACGCACTCCACCCTCTTCCCACGGGTACCGGACTCGGCCGACGCGGTGCTCGAAGGGCTCGACCCCGAGCAGCGCGCCGTGGCCACCGCCCTGCAGGGTCCGGTGTGCGTGCTGGCCGGCGCCGGCACCGGCAAGACCCGGGCGATCACCCACCGGATCGCCTACGGGGTGCGCGCGGGCATCCTCCAGCCCTCCAGCGTGCTCGCCGTCACCTTCACCAACCGCGCCGCCGGGGAGATGCGCGGCCGGCTGCGCCAGCTCGGGGCCGTCGGCGTCCAGGCCCGCACCTTCCACTCCGCGGCACTGCGTCAGCTCCAGTACTTCTGGCCGAAAGCGATCGGCGGCTCCCTGCCCCGGCTCGTCGACCGCAAGATCCAGCTGGTCGCCGACGCGGCCGCCGCCTGCCGCGTCCGGCTCGACCGGGGCGAGCTGCGGGACGTCACCGCGGAGATCGAGTGGTCCAAGGTCACCCAGACCGTCCCGGCCGACTACGCGGCCGCCGCCGCCAAGGCCGGCCGGGAGTCCCCCCGAGACCCCGCCGAGATCGCCCAGCTCTACTCCGCCTACGAGGACCTCAAGCGTGAGCGCGCCGTCATCGACTTCGAGGACGTGCTGCTGCTGACCGTCGCCGTCCTGCAGGACCGGCACGACATCGCCGAGCAGGTCCGCGCCCAGTACCAGCACTTCGTCGTCGACGAGTACCAGGACGTCAGCCCGCTCCAGCAGCGCCTGCTGGAACTGTGGCTCGGTGAGCGGGAGAACCTGTGCGTGGTCGGCGACGCCAGCCAGACGATCTATTCGTTCACGGGCGCAACCCCCGACCATCTGCTCGACTTCCGCACCCGTCATCCCGGGGCCACCGTCGTCAAGCTGGTCCGTGACTACCGCTCGACCCCCCAGGTCGTCCACCTGGCGAACGGCCTGCTCGCCCAGGCCCGTGGCCGGGCCGCCGACCACCGGCTGGAACTGGTCTCCCAGCGCGCCGCGGGGGCCGAGCCGGTCTTCACCGAGTACACCGACGAGCCCGCCGAGGCGGAGGGCGCCGCCCGCCGTATCCGTGAGCTGATCGACGCGGGGGTCCCGGCGAGCGAGATCGCCGTCCTGTTCCGGACGAACGCCCAGTCCGAGACCTACGAGCAGGCCCTCGCCGACGTCGGAGTGCCCTACCAGTTGCGGGGGGCCGAGCGGTTCTTCGACCGTCCCGAGGTGCGCAAGGCCGGCATCGCCCTGCGCGGCGCGGCCCGCTTCGGCGGCAACGACACCCTCCTCGACGACGCCCCCGACCTGCCCTCCCAGGTGCGCGCCGTGCTCTCGGGCGAGGGCTGGACGCCCCAGCCGCCGGCCGGTTCCGGAGCGGTCAGGGAGCGCTGGGAGTCACTGGCCGCGCTGGTGCATCTCGCCCAGGACTTCGCCGCCGCCCGGCCCGGCGCCACCCTCGCCGACCTCGTCGCCGAGCTCGACGAGCGGGCCGGCGCCCAGCACGCCCCGACCGTCCAGGGCGTCACCCTCGCCTCGCTGCACTCGGCCAAGGGCCTGGAGTGGGACGTCGTCTTCCTGGTCGGCGTCGCCGAGGGCATGATGCCGATCACCTACGCAAAGACCGACGAGCAGATCGAGGAGGAGCGCCGGCTCCTCTACGTCGGTGTCACCCGCGCCCGCGAGCGCCTCCATCTCTCCTGGGCGCTCTCCCGTTCACCCGGAAGCCGGCCGAACCGCCGCCCCAGCCGTTTCCTCCAAGGGCTGCGTCCCGGCTCGAACGCCGTCGCGGGCCGTGGCGGCGCGGTCGGCGCGGGAGGTGTGGAGCACGGCTCGTCCGGGGCGGCGTCCGCCCCGGTCGTCCGGAGTCCGGGGCGCAGGCAGCGCAGCCCCGCGCGTTGCCGGGTGTGCGGCCGCACGCTGACCGACGCGGGCGAGATGAAGCTGATGCGCTGCGATGGCTGCCCCACCGACATGGACGAGGGCCTGTACGAGCGGCTCCGTGAGTGGCGCGCCGACCAGGCGGGGCGCAGCGGACAGCCGGCCTTCTGCGTCTTCACCGACAAGACGCTGATCGCCATCGCCGAGACGGTCCCCGACGACGCGCACGCACTGGCCAGGATCCCCGGGGTGGGGATGCGCAAGCTGAGTCGCTACGGAGCCGATGTTCTGGCCATCTGCGCAGGTCGTGACATCGACGGGGAACGGGATCAGGACTGATCCCAACTCGTCGGAAAAATAGTTTGCGCATGCCCCGGCAATCCCCATAGGTTCTTAGGCACGGGGACGGTGGCCTTCTCCAAGGCCCTTGCTCCGTGTTGTACTTGTACATCCGCGGACCGGTTCACCCCGGTCCCCTAGACGCCGAGAGGAGGCGAGTCCAGTGATCAGCATCAACACCAGCTCCATCGTCAAACTGACCGATCGCTCGGCCGTCTCCCTGTGCATGCTCGGCGCCTCGAACCAGGGCACCGGTCTGTCCGGCATTCGTGCCGCACGCCTGGTGTCCTCCCTCGCTCCCGCGGCTCCTGCCGTCCGTGAGCGCGATGAGCGACCGACCGAGGCACTGGAAGCGGTAGTGGCACAGGCGAAGGCCTATGCCTTTGCGGCAGCCGGTGCCGGATTCCGGAAGCAGACGACGCAGCACCACCTGATGTGGGCCTTCCGTGGGCCAGAACCCTGGAGTGATCCAGCCTGATCCGATCAGGCCGGCGCCTTCAGGGCCGCGGAACCCCATCCGGGATCCGCGGCCCTTCTGTTTTCCCCAAGCGGGGAGAGCGAAGCGCCCCGGGACAACAAAAGAACCCGGTACCAGCCGCCACCCGGCCAACCGGCCGGAAACGACCAGACGAGGAAGACGAACCGTGCAACTCGAAGCGCACGTCCCGTCCGTACCGCCTTCCGACACGATCCCCAAGCCCGGCTCCACGGAGGACCCGACCTTGACTCCGCTCACCGCGCTCACCGCGCTCGACGACGCCATCGAGAACCTCGGCGTGCCCGTCCCGTGCCGCTCCTACGACCCGGAGGTCTTCTTCGCCGAGTCGCCGGCGGACGTCGAGTACGCCAAGTCCCTCTGCCGCACCTGCCCGCTGATCGAGGCCTGCCTCGCCGGCGCCAAGGAGCGGCGTGAGCCCTGGGGCGTCTGGGGCGGCGAGCTGTTCGTCCAGGGAGTTGTCGTCGCCCGCAAGCGGCCGCGTGGCCGCCCGCGCAAGAACCCGGTCACGGCATGAACACCCCAGGAACGATCGACCGCCCCCTCACGCACGACCCCCAGAAGCAGGCCCCGATGATGCCGTCCACTCAGGAGCCCGCAGGCTCCGCGACCGAAGACTTCACCACCAGCGGTGCGAACGACTCGCGCCAGAACAGGACCCGAGAGATGCAACTCATCCCAGAAGCCCTGGCCCGTGCGCATATGCACGAGCGACTGCAGGAGGCGCAGCGGGAGCGCCGGGCCGCGGGCCTGGTGACCGCTCGCCGGATGCAGCGCCGGGCCGAGCGCGCCTCCCGGCGCGCCCGCCGCGCGCTCGCCATGGCGGTCATGCAGTAACCGGTACCACCTGAAGCGGCGGTCTCCCCAGCCCGGAGGCCCAGCTCTCCCCGCGGGGGCCGGTCCGTGTGAACGGACCGGCCCCCGCGGTGCGTTGTGCGGGGCGGGCCGTCGGGAACGGCGTTATCGTCGCCGGGTGACGAGTCCTCCCGGTGGCAGTGACGACGGCGGTTCCGCGGCGGAGCCGGAGACGCCGGTGTGTGCCCGCTGCGGCACCCGCGCCGAGGGGCCGCAGCCGACCTGGACCTTCTCCGTGGAGGACGGCGCCCGCCGTCACTACTGCGAGGCGTGCTCCCGCGACAACCTGAGGGCGATCGAGGGCCGCCTGGACCCGCAGTGGTGGTAGGGGCAGCCGGTGCCCGCGGCGCTCGACGTGCCCCTCGGGTCCGTCAGGCCTGGGTGGCCGGTTCCTCCGCCACCGGTTCCTCCGGGACGAAGCCCGGCAGCCACTCCTCCAGTTCCTCCCGCAGCCGCACCGTCGCCCCCAGCTGACAGAGCACGCCGATCGTGCTCAGGGTCACCCGGTGGATCAGGAGGTAGGCCGGGGGAAGGTTGAGCTGCTTGGCCAGCTGGTAGGCGGGGGAGCGGGGGTCGGCTATCCGGGCCGCCTGGCTCCGCATCCAGCCGCGGGTGAAGGTGAACTCGTCGGCCTGGGCCGGCTCGATGATCGGCAGGAGGTAGTCGAGGACGGCGTCGGGGTCCAGCTCGATCGACTCCTTGACGAAGCCCTCGGCGCAGAGCATCTCGTAGACGGCCTCGGCCTCGCCGTCCAGCGTCATCCGCAGGGCCTCGCCGATGGGCTCGGGCAGCCCGCCGGGGAGCCGGTCCACGGTGCCGAAGTCCAGTACGCCCAGGCGCCAGTCGTCCTCGCCCTCCGGACCGCCGGGCAGCAGACGGAAGTTGCCGGGATGCGGGTCGGCGTGCAGCAGACCGGTGCGGGCGGGACCGGAGAACAGGAAGCGGGCCAGAAGCTGGCCGGCCCGGTCGCGCTGGGCCTCCGTGCCGTCCGAGATGATCTCCGACAGCGGTGTGCCGTCCATCCACTCGGTGATCAGCACCTGCTCGCACTGGTGGACCACGTCCGGCACGACGACGTCGGGATCGCCGTCGAACTCCTCGGCGTGGGTCCGCTGGGCCTGGGCCTCCAGGCCGTAGTCCAGTTCTTCGGAGACCCGGTCCTTGAGCTCCGTGATCAGCGGCTTGACGTCCATGCCGGGGATGAGCGGACCCAGCAGACGGGCGAAGCGGCTCAGCTGGTTCAGGTCGGACAGCAGGGCCTCGCCGGCGCCCGGGTACTGCACCTTGACCGCCACCTCGCGGCCGTCGTGCCACACCGCCCGGTGCACCTGGCCGATCGAGGCCGCGGCGGACGGCTTGTCCTCGAACTTCAGGAACAGCTTCTGCCAGCCCGCGCCCAGCCGCTCCTCCAGCACCGCGTGGACGGTACGGGTGGGCATCGGCGGGGCGGCGTCCTGCAGCTTGGTCAGTGCCGCCCGGTAGGGACCGGCGACCTCCTCCGGCAGGGCCGATTCGAAGACCGACAGGGCCTGGCCGAACTTCATCGCACCGCCCTTGAGCTCGCCGAGCACCTTGAACAGCTGCTCGGCGGTGCGCTGCTGGAGCTCGCGGCCGACAAGCTCCGCGGACTCGCCCACGATCCGCTTGCCGAGTCCCCAGGTAGCCCGCCCGGCGAAGCCGAGCGGGAGCGCGGCCAGCTTGGCGGTCCGGGTGACCGCCTTGCGGGGAAGATCAGACATGCGCCCTCCAAGTCCCTGCCGGCCGCTTCGCGTCCGCCTTGCGGCGCCACTCCTCCGACGGCCCGTGCCCGGCCATTGTCTCGTGTGACCCCCCGTCCCCGGAGGTGTGTTCTCCCTTACCTTTTTCCGGATCTTTGCGCGCGGCCCCGCACGGGCAGGCCGGGTGCGGCCGGACCGGACGCGCGTGCCAGTGCAGAGCGGGGAGGGAGACCTCCCAGCGTGCGCCGGCGCTGGACGGGACCCGGCCGTCCAGGAAGGTGAGCGCGTGAGCGGCCGCCAGTCCGGCCACCGTCGTGGCCATTGTCACGTCGCAGGCGCCCACCCGGCGCTGCCGCCCGGAGCGCCACTGGGCGGCCAGGCGCGGCCAGACCGGGTCCCGGTCGGCGCGGTCCTGCTGGAGACAGCCCGCACAGCTCGTCTCACCGGGCAGGACCAGCGGACCGACCACACCGGTCCCCTCCACGACACCGGCGTAGAGGTGAGGTGTGCCCGAGGACACCAGGGTTTCGGCGGCCGCGGGATCGGGCGCGTGCACGGCGACGTCGTCCCGCGGGGCGAGGACGACCAGACCGAAGCCGGGGTCGCCTTCCGTGAGGGGAGACCGGGCGGTCCGGCGCGGCGGGCGGTCCGGTGCGGCCCGGCGTACCGCGCGGCGGGCCGCCTCGTCCCTGCGGTCGCCGACGGCCTCGGCGGGCAGCCCGCCCGGCGCGACGTCCCACGGCTCGACCCGCCCGACGTCGCGCACGTCGACCTCGCCCACCCCGGCTCCCGACAGCAGTGCCGCGAGGGCGGTGCCCACCCGGCCCCCGCCTCTCACCTGCACCCGCACACTGCGGCGCGCCGCCAGCCGGCGGAGCGGATCGCCCGGTGCGGAGGTGGTCAGGGCGAGGGACGCCAGATCCGGACGGAGCCGGTCGAGCACCTCCGGTTTCTCCCGCAGCGCCTCGGCGTCCGGTCCGCCGCCCCGCGAGTCGTCCAGCAGCCCGGCCCGCGACAGCCGGCGCACCAGCCGGTCGACATGACCCTCGGACAGATCCATGCGCCGTGCCTCCTCCCGCAGGAGCTCCAGCCCGCGGGTGCCGTCGAGCAGGTCGAGGAAGTTGCCCGTGGCCGTGTCCACAGGCCCCAGCGTCAACGCGTGCGCCGGTGTCATCCCGAACTGCACGGTGTTGAGATCGCGCCATCCGCGCCGCAGCGCGGGCTTGACCATCGGATGCATGACAGGCCCCCGTATGTCCTGGATCGTCCCCGTTGGGCGGTCGAGCCCTTCACGGCTCGTCCGACACATGCCAGCATGCCGGGACGGGGCGAGCGCTGCCGAAAGTTGTCCACAGGCAGTGGGATTCATCGTATAAATCCGGCGCTCGGTGGGGGGAGCGCCGTGGAACCGTCCCGGAGCCAAGACTTCCCCGTGTGCAGCGGGTACCGTCGGGGCGTGCCCGCCGACCCACTGCACCGCGCCGGAAAGTCACAGCGCAGCACGACGAGCCAGCCGACGAACGGCTCACGGGCGAGCGCGATCGAGGTCCGCAGGAGCGCCCGCCGTCGCAGAACGGTCTCCGCGTACCGCGAGGGCGATCGCACCGTCGTACTCATCCCTGCCCGGATGTCCGAGGCGGAGGAGCAGCGCTGGGTGACCGTCATGCTCGACAAGCTGGCCGCACAGGAGAGCAGGCGGACCCTCGGGGACACGGAGCTGGCCGAGCGCGCCCGGCTGCTGTCCGACCAGTACTTCGACGGGCGGGCCAGGCCCGCCTCGGTGCGCTGGGTGACCAACCAGAACACGCGCTGGGGCTCGTGCACCCCGTCCGAGGGAAGCATCCGGCTGTCGCACCGGCTGCAGGGCATGCCCGAGTACGTCGTCGACTACGTCCTCTGCCACGAGCTGGCGCATCTGCTGGTGCCCGGGCACGGCCCGCGCTTCTGGCGGCTGCTGGAGGCGTATCCGAGGACCGAGCGGGCCCGCGGCTACCTCGAAGGGGTGGTCGCGGCCGAGCGGCTGCCGCACGTGCCGGGTGCGCGCGATGCGTGAGCACCGCCCGAGATGAGCGCACCGTAGGCCTGCGCACGCGTTGTGTACCGGGTCTGTACCGACTTCATCCGGTGTCCGAGTTTGCCGTTAGCCTGGCGCGACGCACTCACATTCGGGATGGGGGACGGTCGTACGTATGGCCAGGGAATTCCAACGCGGCCACAAGGCCAGGATCAGTGACCTCACGGCAGGTACGGATCTGTACGTAGGTGTGCAGATCTCCGGTCCGGGGCTGACCTTCGACATCAGCTGCTTCGGTCTCGACGCCGAGGAACGGCTCTCCGACGACCGTTACTTCATCTTCTACAACCAGCCGAAGTCCCCCGAGGAGTCCGTCCAGCTCCTGGGCGCCCAGGCGGGCGACACGGAGTCGTTCCGCGTGACGCTGGACCGGATCCCGCAGCAGATCAGGAAGCTGTCCTTCACGGCGACCCTCGACGGTGCCGGGCAGATGTCGCAGGTCGGTCCCGGGTACATCCGTATCGTCGCGGGCGGTGAGGAGGTGGCCCGGTACCCGTTCAGCGGCTCGGAGTTCTCCACCGAGCGGGCCGTGATGCTGGGCGACTTCTACTTCAAGGACGTCTGGCGGTTCGCCGCCGTCGGACAGGGCTTCGACGGCGGGCTCGACGCGCTGCTGCGGAACTTCGGCGGCGAGATCGCCGAGGACGAGCCGGCCGCCCCCCAGCAGCAGCCGGGGACGGGCGGAGCCGCGCCCGGTTTCGCCCCGCCCGCCCAGGCCACCGCCCCGCCCGCGTTCGGCGTACCCGGAGGCGCCGCGCCCGCTCCGGCTCCTGCCCCGGCTCCCGCTCCGGCCCCCGTGCCCCAGCCCGCCGCACAGGGCTTCGCGCCGCCGCCGGCCCCCGCACCTTCCGCGCCGCCGGTGCACGCCGCGCCGACCATCGCCGCCCCCTTGCACACCCCGCCCGGCGGCTCCCCGGTGACGCCTCCGGCGCCGACACCCGCGCCCTACGGCCAGCCGGGCCAGCAGCCGCCGTACGGCCAGCCCGCCCCGCCGCCCCCGGGCTACGGACAGCCGCAGGCTCCGCAGGTCCCGCAGGCACCCGTCCCGCCGCCCGGCTACGGACAGCCCACGCCCCCGCCGGGCTACGGACAGCCCACGCCCCCGCCGGGCTACGGACAGCAGCCCCCGCCCGGACAACCGCCCGGCCAGCAGGCCCCGTACGGCGCTCCCCAGGGCGCACCGCAGGGCCCCGGCGTGCTCGGCGCGCTCCAGCAGTTCAAGGAGACGCCCACCGGTCAGCGCTGGACGCAGCAGAACAAGAAGCTCGTCCGCGTCGACCTCGGCATCGGCGAGCAGCCCGTCCTGGCCCGGCAGGGCAGCATGGTGCTCTACCAGGGCAAGGTCGACTTCAGCTACAAGGGCGCCGGCTTCTCCGGCCGCATCGTCGGCAACGCCACCGGCCAGGAGATGCAGCTGATGCGCTGCACCGGCAAGGGCCAGGTGTTCTTCGCCGAGAACTCCACGATGCTGCATCCGATCGAGCTCCAGGGCGACGCCGTGTGCGTCTCCGCCGAGAACGTCCTCGCCTTCGACGAGAGCCTCCAGTACGAGGTCCGCCGCATCGAGGGACACGGCATCCCGGGCGGCGCGCTGTTCACGATGCAGTTCCAGGGGACCGGCACCATCGTCGTCAAGACCCACGGCACGCCGGTGGTGCTGCCGGTCACGCCCACCACGTTCGCCGACTGCAACGCCGTGGTCGCCTGGTCGGCCGCCTCCCAGGTGGTCGTCTCCAGCCAGGTGCGGATGCGCCGCAACTCCTACCCCGGCGACACCGGGGAGAGCGTCAACCTCCAGTTCCGGGGCGCACCCGGCAACTTCATCGTCGTCCAGCCGTACGAGATCTGAGGGAGCCCGTCATGAACCAGCCACTCGCGGGCTATGCCCCCGCCCCCGTCACCGCCCGCATGGAGAACCACGGCAACCACATGCTGAAGGTCGCCATGCAGACCGGGCACGACCTCCTCGCGCGCGTGGGCTCGATGGTCGCCTACGAGGGCTTCGTCCAGTACGAGCCCAACCCGCCGGCCGTCCGTCAGATCGCCAAGGACTGGATGACCGGCGAGGGCGCGCCGCTGATGAAGTGCTCCGGCGACGGCCTGCTCTACCTCGCCGACTACGGCGCCAACGTCGTCGTGATCAACCTGGGCGGCGACGGCATCTCCGTCAACGCCACCAACCTGCTCGCCTTCGACGCCCATCTCACCTGGGGCGTGGAGCGGGTCAAGGGCCTGGCGAAGTTCGCCGGACAGGGCCTGTGGAACACCAAGATCTCCGGACAGGGCTGGGTCGCGCTGACCTCGCGCGGCAAGCCGATCGTCGTGGAGTGCGGTGGCGGCGACGACGAGACGTACGTCGACCCGGACGCCCTGGTCGCCTGGTCCCCGAACCTCAAGGTGAAGGGCAAGCGCAGCTTCCGCGCCCAGTCGCTGATCGGCCGCGGCAGCGGGGAGGCCTACCAGATGGCCTTCTCCGGTCAGGGCATCGTCGTCGTCCAGCCCAGTGAGGACAGCACCGACCGTCTCCGGGTCCGGGGCTGAGGGGGAGCAACCACACCATGCAGAGCCCGCTTTTCGCCTTCAACGACCAGCAGACCCAGGAGCGCTGGAGCCTGCAGAACCAGCAGATGCTCCGCGTCGCCCTGGAGGGCCACGACGACGTCCTCGCCCGCAAGGGCACCATGGTCGCCTACCAGGGACTCGTCGAATTCGACGCCGAGTTCCAGAGCAACAGCGCATCACGCGCGCGTGCGCAGACCGGTGAGGGACTCGACCTGATGCGCTGCCACGGGCAGGGCACGGTCTACCTCGCCAACCTCGCCCAGCGCATCCACGTCCTGGAGGTGGAGCAGGACGGGCTGACGGTCGACAGCAGCTATGTGCTCGCGATGGAATCCTCGCTGCACCACGAGGTCATCGCCGTCGACAGCCTGTACGGCATCTCCGGCTCCGGGAAGTACCAGCTCAACATCACCGGCCGCGGCAAGGTCGCCCTGATGACCTCGGGCATGCCGCTGCTGCTGCAGGTGACGCCGGACAAGTACGTCAACTGCGACGCCGACGCGATCGTCGCCTGGTCCACGTCCCTGCGCGTGCAGATGCAGGCCCAGACCCACTCCTCCGGGGTGTGGCGGCGCCGCGGCAGCACCGGCGAGGGCTGGGAGCTCAGCTTCATGGGCAGCGGCTTCGCGCTCGTCCAGCCCAGCGAACTGCTGCCGCCGCAGAACGCCCAGATCGGCGGCGGCCTCGCCGCGCAGTACGGCGTGGGACAGCAGGGGGCCCGCGGCCAGAACCAGGGCAACGCCTGGAGCTGACCGGGGACGACACATGGGTGAGGGGCGACCGCCCGGGCGGTCGCCCCTCACCCATGTGTCAGACGCCGAGTCTCGTCCGGGCCGCTTCCACCAATCGGGTGACGGAGGTGTCCGCCACGTCCGCCACCTCGTCGTACGGGAACCAGCGCAGGTCGAGGGACTCGTCGCTGATCGCCTCGACGGCGCCGGCCGGGGCCAGCGCCGCGTACTGGACGTCCAGGTGCCAGGCGCACGGTGTGTGATGGCGGTCCAGACGCACGGGGCCACCGGCCGCCAGGACCAGTCCCGCGATGCCGGACTCCTCCGTCGCCTCCCGCAGGGCCGCCGCGGCGAGCGAGACGTCACCCGGCTCGCAGTGCCCGCCCATCTGGAGCCACATCCGCAGCTTCCGGTGCAGGGTCAGCAGCACCCGGCCCCGCTCGGGATCGATCACCAGGCCGCTGGCCGTGATGTGGCCGTCCGCACAGGCCTTCCACATGCCGTCCGGATGCGCCGCGAGGTGGTCCAGATAGATCTGGCGCAGTTCGGACTGGTCCTCGTACCCCTTGAGCACGAGGACCGCGTCGTCGTGGAGGCTCACTCGGCGTCGTCGCCCTTGTTCTCGCTCTTGTCCTCGCCCTCGTCCTTCTTCTTGAGGTCGGGCCTGCCGGCGGCCTCGCCGAGCATCTTGTCCAGCTCGGAGAAGTCGATCTGCTCACGGTGCACGAAGCCGTCCGGGTCGTCCAGGTCGGTCGCCGTCGGCAGCATGTCCGGGTGCGCCCACAGGGCGTCCCGGCCGTCGACTCCGCGCGCGTCGGTGAGCGAGGCCCACAGGCGTGAGGCGTCGCGCAGCCGGCGCGGGCGCAGCTCCAGACCGATCAGCGTGGCGAACGTCTGCTCCGCCGGGCCACCCGAGGCGCGGCGGCGGCGCAGCGTCTCGCGCAGCGCGTCGGCCGACGACAGCCGGGGCTTGGCCGCGGCGTGCACCACGGCGTCCACCCAGCCCTCGACGAGCGCCAGCGCCGTCTCCAGCCGGGCCAGGGCGGCCTTCTGCTCCGGCGTGTCCTCCGGCTGGAACATGCCCTGCTGGAGGGCCTCCTGCAGCTGCTCGGGGTTCTGCGGGTCGAACTGGCCGACGACGTCCTCGAGCTTGCCGGTGTCGACCTTGATCCCGCGCGCGTAGCCGTCGACGGCGCCGAACAGGTGCGAGCGCAGCCACGGGACGTGCGCGAACAGACGCTGGTGGGCGGCCTCGCGCAGGGCGAGATACAGCCGCACCTCCTCCTGGGAGACGCCCAGGTCCTTGCCGAACGTCTCGATGTTCAGCGGCAGCAGCGCGGCCCGGCCGGCCGGGCCCAGCGGCAGGCCGATGTCGGACGAGCCGACGACCTCACCGGCGAGCACGCCGACGGCCTGTCCGATCTGCGTGCCGAACATGGCGCCGCCCATGGAGCGCATCATGCCGATCAGCGGACCGGCCATGGCCTGCATCTCCTCCGGCAGCACATCGCCCATCGCGTTCCCGACGCGCTCGGCCACCGGGTCGACCAGCTCCCGCCATGCCGGGAGGGTGGCCTCCACCCACTCCGCGCGGCTCCAGGCCACGGCGGAGCTGGCGCCCGACGGCAGGGAGGTCGCGTCGTCCAGCCACAGGTCGGCCAGCCGGACCGCTTCCTCCACGGCCCTGCGGTCGGCGGGGCCGACGCTCGCGTCCTTCGAACCCTCCGGGGTGCCCTGCGAGACGGTCTGCCGGGCGATCTGCTTGGCCATGTCCCAGTTCACCGGCCCGCCCTCGTAGGAGAGCATCTGGCCGAGCTGCTGGAACGCTGCGCCCAGGTCGGTGGGGTTCAGTGACCCGAACATCGCGGCGAACGGATTGTCCGCGCCCGGGCCGCCAAAGCCTCCGGCTCCGGGCGTGCCGAAGCCGAACGGGTTGGCCGGGCCCTGACCACCACCGCTCTGCGGGTCCTTCTTCTTGCCCTCGTCGCCGTCGTCCGGCTCCTCCGGCGGAAGGCCGAATCCGAATGGGGTGTCACTCACGGGTTTCCTCGGCTGGTAGGGCCACCGGTTCTCTCCGGCGGCACGGCTGCCCGACAACACCACCCAGCGTAGACACCTGAAGCGGTTCGGGCCTCGGTGCTTCGCCGACAGCAGGCCTGCGGCAGGATGGATGCCACCTGGTACGCACGCGTCGCTCGCGCTCGTACTGAAGACAACCGCTGGAGACGCCCGGTGAGTTCCCCAGATCCACAGGTTCGCGCAGCGCGAAACGGCCCGACCGCTCCCGCGGCGCGCGGGCCCGTCGTCGCGGTCACCGGCGCCGCGTCCGGCATCGGCGCGCTGCTCACCGCGCGGCTCGCCGCCTCGGAGGAGATCAAGCAGGTCATCGCCATCGACGAGCGGCGCGGCGAGTGCGCCGAGGCGCGCTGGCACATCCTGGACGTACGGGATCCGGCCATCGCGGACAAGCTGCGCGGGGCCGACGTGGTGGTCCATCTCGCGCTCGACCTCGATCTGGAGACCGATGCCGCCGCCCGGACGGCCTACAACGTGCGGGGCACACAGACGGTGCTGACGGCCGCCGCGGCCGCCGGAGTGCGCCGCGTGGTGCTGTGCACGTCGACGATGGTCTACGGGGCGCTGCCGGACAACGAGCTGCCGCTGTCCGAGGACGCGGAGCTGCGGGCCACGGCGGAGGCCACGGGCGTCGGCGACCTCCTGGAGATCGAGCGGCTCGCGCGCCGGGCGCCCAGGGCACACCCGGGGCTCAATGTCACGGTCGTGCGTCCCGCCGTGCTGGTGGGAGGTACCGACACCGCGCTGACCAGGTACTTCGAGTCGCCCAGGCTGCTCGTGGTGGCCGGCTCGCGGCCCGCGTGGCAGTTCTGCCACGTCGAGGATCTGTGCAGCGCCCTGGAGTACGCCGTCCTGGAGAAGGTCGACGGTGAGCTGGCCGTCGGCTGCGACGGGTGGCTGGAGCAGGAGGAGGTCGAGGAGCTCAGCGGGATCCGGCGGATGGAGCTGCCGTCGGCGGTCGCGCTCGGCGCGGCGGCCCGGCTGCACCGGATCGGTCTCACCCCGTCCCCGGCCGGGGACCTGGCGTACACGATGTACCCCTGGGTGGTGAGCGGGAGCCGGCTGCACGACGCCGGGTGGCGGCCCGCGCACACCAATGAGGAGGTGCTCGCGGAGCTGCTGGAGGAGGTGTCCGGCAGGCACACGGTCGCCGGCCGGCGGCTGGGGCGCAAGGACGCGACGGCGGCGGGCGCCGCGGGAGCGACGGTGGCCCTGCTGGGCGCGGCCGCGGTGGTGCGACGGGCACGCAAGGCACGGCGCCGGATCTGACGTGCCGCCCGGCGCCGGATCCGACGTGCCTCCTGCAGGAGGCACCGAACGGGCACGCGCGCGTACCGGGTGACGACGCCGTTCCGCGTTGTCGCCGGGGTGGGGCACGATAGGGGCATGGCATCCACGCACGAGCACCCGGGTGAGCAGGCCGCACAGGACCCGATCAAGCTGATCTCGATCCGCGACACGCCGCTGTCCGTGGACGAGGTCCTCCGCGCGGTCGGGGACGACGCGGCCGGCGGGACGGCGCTGTTCGTGGGGACCGTGCGCAACCACGACGGGGGCGCCGACGTCGACGAGCTCGGCTATTCGTGCCACCCCAGCGCCGAGGACGAGATGCGGCGGATCGCCGGGAAGGTGGCCGCCGAGTACCCCGTTCGGGCGCTGGCCGCCGTGCACCGGGTGGGGGACCTCCGGGTCGGGGACCTGGCCGTGGTCGTCGGCGTGTCGTGCCCGCACCGGGGGGAGGCCTTCGAGGCCTGCCGGAAGCTGATCGACGACCTCAAGCACGAGGTGCCCATCTGGAAGCACCAGCGGTTCTCGGACGGTACCGAGGAGTGGGTCGGCGCGTAGCGCCGTCGTTGAGGGGTGGTGGTCGGGCGACGGGAGGGCGGGTGGACGCCTGTTGAGGCGACCATGACAGCCCCGGGACCTCCGGTTGCGTAACCCCACCCCTGGCGTGAGCGTTGTCACTGCTGATGGTTAATCTGCTGATCAGTCAGTGTTGCGGACGCTCATGGGGTTGGGAGGTCGGCATGGCGGCGCTCGCCTGGTTGCTGATTCCGCTTGTGGCCGCGATCGGAGCGGGACTGTGGGGCAGTTGGGCCAATCGCACCCGCAAGGTGCGGGGAGACGGCCCCGAACTCATCGGTTACGCCCGGTTCCGCGAGGCCATGGAAAAACCGCGCTCGGGTGGCTGAAGGCCGAGAACAACAGGTCACGGCGTACGACGTGGTCAGGGCCGCCCGTCCGGGTGGCCCTGACGGTGCGCTGACAGGCCTGTCCCGTACTGTCGAGGCATGCCACGCCGCACCGCGACGATGCTCGCCTCCACCCTGATGCTGATCGCGCTCCTGTGCGCGGGAGTGTTCATCCCCGTGCCCTACTCGGAGATGTCCCCGGGGCCGACGGTGAACACGCTGGGCGAGCACGACGGCGAGCCGGTGCTGCAGATCGACGGTCGCAGGACCTACCCGGCGGACGGCCACCTCAACATGACCACGGTGCGGGTCACCAGCGCCGACTACCGGATGAACCTCGTCGAGGCCGTCTACGGATGGCTCGCGCACGACAACAAGGTCGTTCCGCACGAGACCCTCTACCCCGACGGCAAGACGGAGGAGGAGTCCACCCAGGAGAACGCCGAGGAGTTCAGCCAGTCCCAGGAGAGCGCCAAGGTCGCGGCCCTGAAGGAACTCGACGTCCCGGTGGAGTCCTGGGTGATCGTCTCCACGGTGGTCAAGGGGTCCCCGTCCCAGGGCAGGCTGCACGCGGGCGACGTGATCAAGGCCGTCGACGGCAAGGCGGTGAAGGAGCCGGCCGACGTCGCCGAGCGGGTGACCGAGCACGAGCCGGGCGAGGACGTCGTCTTCACGATCGTGCCGGCCAAGGAGCAGTCCGCCGCCGAGAAGGAGAACCGGACGGCGACGAAGACCGAGAAGGTGACGATCACCACCACGGCCTCCGAGGACGGCGGCGAGAAGCGCGCCGTCGTCGGGATCTCCGCCGGGACCGACCACACCTTCCCGTTCACCATCGACATCAAGCTCGCCGACGTCGGCGGGCCGAGCGCGGGTCTGATGTTCGCGCTCGGCATCTACGACAAGCTCACTCCGGGCAGCCTGACCGGCGGCGAGTTCGTCGCCGGCACCGGCACCATCGACGACGACGGCAAGGTGGGGCCGATCGGCGGGATCCAGATGAAGACCGTCGGCGCGCGCGACAAGGGCGCCGAGTACTTCCTCACGCCCGCCGACAACTGCGCGTCCGCCGCCAAGGACACCCCGGAGGGCCTCACCCTGGTGAAGGTGGACACCATCGACGACGCCCTGGGCGCCCTGGAGGACATCCGCTCCGGCGACACCTCGGACCTGCCGAAGTGCACGGCCTCCTGACCGGCCCCGCTACTCCTCGAACGTCGCCGCCAGCGCCTGGGCCAGGCCCGGCACCAGCTCGGAGCCGGTGAGGACCTCCGTGGCGGAGTCCTTCTCACGCAGGCGCAGGGCCGACTCGCGGGCCCCGTCGCGCAGCACCGCGACCGTCATCCGGACCTCCTGACGCTCCGGGTGCCGCGCCACCCACTTCGTCAGCGCGGCCTCGTCCAGGTCCCCGGGGACCTGGGCCTCGGCCGACGGCGGCAGCATCAGCCGTTCCACGGTCAGGGCGCAGCCGGTCACCGCGTCGGGCCAGGCGATGGTGCCCAGGAACTCGTCGAGCGGCTTGCCCGTTGGAATCTCGTCCTGCTCGATCGGGGTGAGCGCGGTCGTCTCCTGTTCGTCGCCCAGACCGAGCCGGTCCGCGAGCGAGGGCTGTTCGGCCCGCAGCCGGGCGGTGTCGACGAGGGCGAACAGGCGGGCGGGCTGGTCCCAGCCGAGGCCGGAGACGTACTCGTCGATCTCGAGCACGGCCCGGGTGAGCGGATTGGCCGCCATGGGTGTGTTGGACATGGTCACAATCCTCTCTCGTTCCCGGCAGGAATCGGGAACCGAGTAAAGCGTGAGTAAGTTGCATAGGTGTGGGCCCGCGATCACGGGGGACCACACACGGTCCGTGAAGACGCGGGCCTGACGAATCAACAGCGAACTTCGAGGTGCCTACCTTGGCTTTCCAGATGCCGGACCGCGGCGGAGGCCCGACGGGGCCACGGATCAGAGTGGGCCGCCCGTCCCGGCGGGTCCGGACCCTGCTCATGACACTGGGCGTCCTGGCCGTCCTCGGCATGGTGTTCACCATGTTCGCGGGCTTCTGGACCGACTGGCTGTGGTATCGCTCGGTCAACTACTCGTCGGTGTTCACGACGACCCTGTGGACCAAGATCGGGCTGTTCTTCGTCTTCGGTCTGCTGATGGCCCTCGCGGTCGGCTTCAACGTCTGGCTGGCGCACCGCATGCGGCCACCGCTGAGCGCCATGTCGATGGAGCAGCAGAACCTCGACCGGTACCGGATGGGCATCGCCCCGTACAAGAAGTGGCTGCTGCTCGGCATCACCGCGCTGGTGGGTCTGATCGCCGGCGCCTCGGCGTCGAGCCAGTGGCGGACCTGGCTGATGTGGGTCAACGGCGTGTCCTTCGGCCAGAAGGACCCGCAGTTCAAGCTCGACGTCTCCTTCTACGCCTTCGACCTGCCCTGGTACCGGTTCCTGCTCGGCTTCGGCTTCGCCGCCACGATCCTGGCGCTGATCGCCGCCGCGCTCACCCACTACCTGTACGGCGGGCTGCGCGTCACCAGTCCGGGCGCGCGCGCCACGGCCGCGGCCACCGGACACCTGTCGGTGCTCCTCGGCGTCTTCGTCACCCTGAAGGCGGTCGCCTACTGGCTCGACCGGTACGGACTGGCGGTGAAGTCCAGCGACTTCAAGGCCACCGACAGCTGGACGGGCCTCAGGTACGTCGACGCCAACGCCTACCTGCCGGCCAAGACGATCCTGTTCTGCATCGCCGTGATCTGCGCGCTGCTGTTCTTCGCCACCCTGTGGCGGCGCACCTGGCAGCTGCCCGTGATCGGCTTCGGCCTGATGGTGCTGTCGGCGATCCTCATCGGCGGCCTGTACCCGGCGATCGTGCAGAAGTTCCAGGTCCAGCCGAACGAGCAGGCCAAGGAAGCGCCGTACGTCGAGAAGAACCTCAAGGCCACGCGTGAGGCCTACGGCATCGACGACTCCAAGGTCACCGACTACCCGGGCACGAGCCAGACCGAGGACAAGACCCGGCTGCGGGACGACGTCACCGACACGGCGAGCATCCGGATCATGGACCCGAACATCGTCTCGCCGACGTTCCAGCAGCTCCAGCAGATCAGGAACTACTACGCGTTCCCGACCAACCTGGACGTCGACCGGTACCCCATCGGCGGCAAGGAGCAGGACACGGTCATCGGTCTGCGCGAGCTGAACCTCGACGGCATCCCCAAGCGGAACTGGATCAACGACCACTTCCGCTACACCCACGGATACGGTGTCGTCGCGGCCGAGGGCACCAGCGTGGACTCCGGCGGCCGTCCGAACTTCATCGAGTCCGACCTGCCGTCCAAGGGAGAACTCCCGGAGTACGAGCAGCGCGTCTACTACGGCGAGCGCACCACCACGTACTCGATCGTCGGCGGTCCCCAGAAGGAGATCGACTACTCCGACGACAGCGGCGAGAAGACGTACAGCTACCGGGGCGACAGCGGGGTCGACCTCGAGAACCCGATCAACCGGGCCGCCTACGCGGTCGCGTTCAACGAGCCGCAGATCCTGTACTCCGGGGCGATCGGCGAGGGTTCGCGGATCCTGTACAACCGCACGCCCAAGGAACGCGTCGAGGCGATCGCCCCGTGGCTGACCATCGACGGCGACGCCTACCCGGCGGTCGTGGACGGCCGTATCCAGTGGATCGTCGACGCCTACACGACCACCAACGGCTATCCGTACGCGTCGCGGACGACCCTCGGTGACACCACGGCCGACTCGCTGACCGCCACCAACGACCAGCGCGCGGTGGTGGCCCAGCAGAACCAGGTCAACTACATCCGCAACTCGGTGAAGGCGACCGTCGACGCGTACAGCGGCGAGGTCAAGCTCTACCAGTGGGACACCCAGGACCCCGTCCTGAAGACCTGGATGAAGGCGTTCCCGGACACGGTGCAGCCGAAGACCGAGATCTCCGGCGCGCTGATGGACCACCTGCGGTACCCGCAGGACCTGTTCAAGGTGCAGCGCGAACTGCTGACCCGCTACCACGTGAAGGACGCCACGACGTTCCTCTCGGGCAGCGAGGTGTGGCAGGTGCCGGACGACCCGACCAACAAGACGGGCGACGCGGTCCCGCCGTACTACCTGAGCATGAAGATGCCCGACCAGGACGAGCAGACCTTCTCGCTCACCACGACGTTCACGCCGAACGGCCGTGACAACCTCAGTGCCTTCATGGCGGTGAACGCCGATCCGGGCACCGACGACTACGGCAAGATCAGAGTGCTGAAACTGCCGACCAGCACCACGGCCGCCGGACCCAAACAGGTCCAGAGCCAGTTCAACTCCGAACAGGACATCGCCGAGTCCATCAGGCTGCTGAGAGGCGGCGACTCCGAGGTCGAGTACGGCAATCTCCTGGCGGTCCCGCTCGACGGAGGACTGCTCTACGTGGAGCCGGTCTACGTACGCGGTGGTGGACTGAAGTACCCGCTGCTGCGGAAGGTGCTGGTGACCTACGGAGGCCAGACCGCCTTCGAGGACACCCTCGACCAGGCCCTCAGCAAGGTCTTCGGGGGTGAGGGCACGACCACCGAGCCACCACCGGGCGAGGACGAGGGAACCGGCGAGGAGGAAGGCGAGACGCCACCGCCGACGTCCGACGACCCGACGGTCCAGGAGGCGCTGGACGACGCCCAGAAGGCCTTCGAGGCCGGCCAGGAAGCCCTGAAGAAGAACGACTGGGAGGCCTACGGCCAGGCGCAGAAGGACCTGGAGGAAGCGTTGCGCAAGGCCGAGGAGGCCCAGTCGGCAGAAGGAGGCGGTGGCGCCGGCGGCGGGGAGAGCAGTCCCGGTCCCAGCGCGAGCCCGAGCAGTTAGCGAGCAGGCTGGTCAGACGCCCGTCCCGCGCCGTGCTACGGTTGCAACGCAACGGCGCGGGGTGGAGCAGCTCGGTAGCTCGCTGGGCTCATAACCCAGAGGTCGCAGGTTCAAATCCTGTCCCCGCTACTCACGTCGCGAAGTCGGCGACATCAAAGGCCCGGATTCCTCCAGGAATCCGGGCCTTTGTGATGGGCGAACGCATGTGCCTGGGCGAGTGACGGCCGTGCCGCCGACGGGAGTTGGCGGATCTGTGTTTGACTTGTCTCTCTGTGGGCATGTCGACAAAACGCTGTAGTGACCTCACTGACTGCGGTATACCAGGTGTACCCAGGTTGCAGGTGGTGCGACGATGGATGGTATGGGGGACAAGGCAACTCTGTTCGGGACAGGGCGTTTTGTGCAGTCCTCCCCCCGGGAGGAACCCCGCGACGAGACGGGGGAGGCCGCCGACGAGGCGGCCGAGGAGCTGCGTCAGCGGCTCGCCGCCGAGGCCGGCGACGTCGAGGCGATGAGCGTCCTCGGCGCCCTGCTGCTGCGCCGCGGTGATCTCGACGGAGCCGAACCCCATCTGCGTGCCGCCACCACCGCGGGCGACCGCGCCGCCGCCAACAACCTGGGCGTCCTGCTGCACCAGCGGGGCTACGCCGACGAGGCCGCGGGCTGGTGGCGGATCGCCGCCGTGGCCGGCTCCACCGCGGCGGCCCACGCGCTCGGCCGCCACCACCGGGAGCGGGGGGACGAACCCGCCGCCGAGTACTGGCTGCGCCAGTCCGCCGAACAGGGCCACACCCTCGGCGCGTACGCCCTCGCCGACCTGCTGGAACACCGCGGGGACACGGCCCAGGCCGAGCGCTGGATGCGGGCCGCCGCCGAGCGGGGGCACCGGGAAGGGGCGTACCGGCTGGCCCGCGCGCTGGACCGCAGGGCCGCGCGGGAGAGCGACGACGGTGCCGCGGCGCTGGTGCGGGAGGCCGAGCAGTGGTACCGGCAGGCCGCCGCGCGGGGACACCGCCGGGCCGCGCTGCACCTCGGGGCGATCCTGGAGCGCCGCGGCGAGCTCAAGGAGGCCGGCCGCTGGTACCTGACCTCCGCCAAGGACGGCGAGGCCCGGGCCGCCTGCGCGCTCGGCTTCCTGCTGCGCGACGCCGGGGACACCGAGAACGCCGCCGTGTGGTGGCTGCGGGCCGCACAGGACGGCGACGGCAACGCCGCCAACGCGCTGGGCGCGCTGCACGCCGAGCGGGGCGAGACCCAGACCGCCGAGCGCTGGTACCGGGCCGCGATGGACGCCGGTGACATCAACGGCGCGTACAACCTCGGGCTGCTCTGCGCCGACCAGGGCCGGACCGCCCAGGCCGAGCAGTGGTACCGCCGGGCCGCGTACGCCGGTCACCGCGAGGCGGCGAACGCGCTGGCGATCCTGCTGCTGCGGGCCGGGGACGAGACCGGCGCGGAGCCGTGGTTCTCCAAGGCCGCGGAGACCGGCAGCGTGGACGCCGCCTTCAACCTCGGCATCCTGCACGCGGGCCGGGGCGAGGAGCGGTCCGCGCTGCGCTGGTACGAGCGGGCGGCGGCCGCCGGGCACATGGAGGCGGCGCTGCAGGTCGGGATGGCGCGGCTGCGGGAGGGCGAGGAGAGCGAGGCGGAGCGGTTCCTGCGGTGTGCGGCGGGCGGAGGGAGCGCGGAGGCCGCGTACCGGCTGGCGACGGTGCTGGACGCCCGCAGGCCGCCGGAGCCCGCGCACGAGCTGGGGGAGCCGGTGAACCGGCGCAGCGAGTGCGAGGAGTGGTACGAGCGGGCCGCTTCCCAGGGTCACCGGCGGGCGCAGGTGCGGGTCGGGATGCTCGCGGCGGCCCGGGGGGACGTGGTGGAGGCGGCGCGCTGGTACCGGGAGGCGGCGGAGGCCGGGTCGCGCAACGGCGCCTTCAACCTGGGGTTGCTGCTGGCCCGTGAGGGCAGTGAGCCGGAGGCGGCCGTGTGGTGGACCCGGGCGGCCGACGCGGGGCACGGGCGGGCGGCGCTGCGGCTCGCGCTGGTCTACGCGCGGCGGGGGGAGCTGGCGGAGGGGCAGCGGTGGGCGGAGCGGGCGGTGGCGCTGGGGCCGGCGGCGGTCGCGGAGCGGGCCACTCGGCTGCGGGACGCGCTGCGGGAGGAACTGTCGGCGTGACCCGGGCGGGGGTGGGTCGCGCGGCCCGACGCCGACGGGTGCCGCTGCGCCCGCCCGTGCCGCCCCGGGGGCACCTCCCAGGCCCTTGAGGCACGGGGAGGCACGATCGCCCGCGGTGGCGCGCGGGAACGGATTTGCTTCTGTTGGACGTCTTGACGTAGTGTTCCATTCATCGACGCGGGGTGGAGCAGCTCGGTAGCTCGCTGGGCTCATAACCCAGAGGTCGCAGGTTCAAATCCTGTCCCCGCTACTGAAGGCCGAGGGCCGGAATCCGACAGGGTTCCGGCCCTCGGTGCGTAGGGCGACGTCCGGACGGCAGAAGAGAAGCCCCGACACCGATCGGTGTCGGGGCTTGCTCGTGCGTACGTCTCAGGCCGCCGCGCAGTTCGGGCAGACTCCGCGGTAGGTCACCTCGACGTCGGAGACCGTGAAGCCGAAGCGCTCCGTGTCGGGAAGGTCGGCCAGCGGATTGCCGGTCGGGTGGACGTCGCGGATCGCGCCGCACTGCGCGCACACCAGGTGGTGGTGCGGGCGGTGGGCGTTGGGGTCGTACCGCTTGGCCCGCTTGTCCGTCGCGACCTCCAGCACCTCACCGAGCGAGACCAGCTCGCCCAGGGTGTTGTAGACGGTCGCCCGGGAGATCTCGGGCAGCTTGGCGACAGCCCTGGCGTGCACCTCGTCGGCCGTCAGGTGGACGTGTTCGCCGTCGAGGACCTCGGCCACGACACGGCGCTGCGCGGTCATCCGCCATCCGCGTCCGCGGAGCCGATCCAAAAGGTCACTCATAGGCACCAGCCTAACAGCAGGGGGAAAGGAATCCCGAACGGGTGTGACTTTGGAGCTTTACTTGACTTAGACATTGTCCATTGTAGGATCGGGATCGGATTTGGCCAAGGCATGGTTTGGTCAGCAAGGACGCAGGAGGCACACGTGACGCAGGGACCGCTCACTACGGAGGCCGGTGCTCCGGTAGCCGACAACCAGAACAGCGAGACCGCGGGCGTCGGTGGCCCGGTCCTCGTTCAGGACCAGCTCCTCATCGAGAAGCTGGCCCACTTCAACCGCGAGCGCATCCCGGAGCGTGTGGTGCACGCCCGCGGTGCCGGTGCCTACGGCACCTTCACGGTGACCGCCGACGTCACGCAGTACACGCGGGCCGCGTTCCTCTCCGAGGTCGGCAAGGAGACGGAGACCTTCCTGCGCTTCTCCACGGTGGCCGGCAACCTGGGCGCCGCGGACGCCGTGCGCGACCCGCGCGGTTTCGCGCTGAAGTTCTACACCGAGGAGGGCAACTACGACCTCGTCGGCAACAACACCCCGGTGTTCTTCATCCGGGACGCGATCAAGTTCCCGGACTTCATCCACACCCAGAAGCGCGACCCGTACACGGGCTCGACGGAGGCGGACAACGTCTTCGACTTCTGGGGCCTGTCGCCGGAGTCCACGCACCAGGTGACCTGGCTGTTCGGTGACCGCGGCATCCCGGCGTCGTACCGCCACATGGACGGCTTCGGCTCGCACACCTACCAGTGGAACAACGAGGCCGGCGAGGTCTTCTGGGTCAAGTACCACTTCAAGACGGACCAGGGCATCAAGAACCTGACCGCCGAGGAGGCCGAGATCCTCGCGGGCAAGGACCCCGACTCCCACCAGCGGGACCTGCGCGAGGCCATCGAGCGCGGCGAGTTCCCGTCCTGGACGGCCTACGTCCAGGTGATGCCGGCGGCCGACGCGGCCACGTACCGCTTCAACCCGTTCGACCTGACCAAGGTCTGGCCGCACGCGGACTACCCGCTGATCGAGTTCGGCAAGCTGGAGCTCAACCGCAACCCGGAGAACATCTTCGCCGAGGTCGAGCAGTCCGCCTTCAGCCCCGCCCACTTCGTGCCGGGCATCGGCCCCTCCCCGGACAAGATGCTCCAGGGCCGCCTCTTCGGCTACAGCGACGCCCAGCGCTACCGCATCGGCATCAACGCCGACCAGCTGCCGGTGAACCGCCCGCACGCCACCGAGGCGCGCACCAACTCCCGTGACGGCTACCTGTACGACGGCCGCCACAAGGGCGCGAAGAACTACGAGCCGAACAGCTTCGGCGGTCCGACCCAGACGGGCCGTCCGCTGTGGCAGCCCATCCCGGTGACCGGTGTCACCGGTGAGACGGTCACGCCCGTCCACGCCGAGGACAACGACTTCGTCCAGGCGGGCAACCTGTACCGGCTGATGACGGAGGAGGAGAAGGAGCGCCTGGTGAACAACCTGGCGGGCGCCATCTCCGGGGTCACGCGTGACGAGATCGCCGACCGCGCGATCAACAACTTCCGTCAGGCGGACGAGGACTTCGGCAAGCGGCTGGAGGCCGCGGTCCAGGCCCTGCGCGGCTGATTCCAGCGCTGGACCGCTTGTCGAAACACGGGCCGGACCCCCTCGCGGGGTTCGGCCCGTTCCGCATGTCACTACGCCGGTACCCGCTGGACCGGCTGCCGCTGGGGTGCCCAGCAGCGGATGATGTCGCGGACCGAGACGATGCCGGCCGGCTCGCCCCGGTCGAGGACGATCAGATGGCGGAAACCGCCGTGGGCCATGGCGACAGCGGCCTCCTCCAGGGTCCAGGACGGGGCGGCGAACACGACGTCGGTGGTGGTGTGGGCGTGGGCGTGCTCGGTGTCGGGGTCCTGGCCGAGCCCGACGGAATTGAGCACGTCCCGCTCGGTGAGGATGCCGATGCCGGTGCCGTCGGGATCGAGGACCACGGCCGCGCCCACCCGGCGGGCGGACATCAGGGCGGCGGCCCGGCGGAGGGTGTGGGCGGGGCCGATGGTGAGGACCACGGTGCTCATGGCGTCACGGACGAGCATGGATGGAGCCACCTCCTACCGGAAAACGCGAGGCCACGGACGCGAAGGCCCGTTCGTTCGCGATTTCACAAGTTCACAATCGGGGGGACTCCCAGAGTGGCAGGCGGAGCGGGGGCCAACAAGAGGGCGCGTGCGGCCGACCGGGGGCGCGCACGCTCGCCCCGTGCCGCTCAGTAACGCTGGTTGAGGTACCCCAGCAACTCGTCGTGCAGCAGCCCGTTCGACGCGGCCGCGTTGCCGCTGTGCGGGCCGGGGCGGCCGTCGAGCCCGGTGAAACTGCCGCCCGCCTCCGTGACCACGATCGCGGTGGCCGCCATGTCCCACAGCGACAACTCCGGCTCGGCGCACAGGTCCACCGCCCCCTCGGCGACCATCATGTACGGCCAGAAGTCGCCGTACGCGCGCGTGCGCCACACCTCGCGGGTGAGGTCGAGGAAGCCGTCCAGGCGTCCCTGCTCCTCCCAGCCGCTGAGCGAGGAGTACGCGAAGGAGGCGTCGGACAGCTTGGAGACGCGGGAGACCTGCAGCCGGGAGGCCGACGACAGACTGCGGCCGCTGAAGGCGCCGTGCCCCTGCGCGGCCCACCAGCGGCGGCCGAGGGCGGGGGCGGAGACCACCCCGACGACCGGCTGGAAGCCCCCCTCACCGGCCTCCATCAGGGAGATCAGCGTGGCCCACACGGGAACCCCGCGCACGTAGTTCTTGGTGCCGTCGATCGGGTCGATCACCCAGCGCCGGGGCCCCGTGCCCTCTACCCCGTACTCCTCGCCCAGGACCGCGTCCCTCGGGCGGGCGCGTTTGAGGTGGTTGCGGATGAGTTCCTCGGCGGCCTTGTCCGCCTCACTCACCGGCGTCATGTCGGGTTTGGTCTCCACCTTGAGGTCGAGAGCCTTGAACCGTTCCATCGTCGCGGCGTCGGCGGCGTCCGCCAGGACATGGGCGAAACGCAGGTCGTCGAGGTAGTCGGGCATGCAACGAACGGTATCTGCCGAGGTCGGTGCGGGGCCACCGGGGGCGGGGCCCGAGAACCCTTGACAGTGCCCGACGGCGCGTCAAATCTAACCGCAGGGTCGGCCGCTCGCCCCGAGGGAGGCGAAGATGCCTGCAGCGCGGGAAGCTCTGCTGGACGCCGCTTACACGGCACTGGCGCGTCGGGCCTGGTCCGCGGTGCGGATGGTGGACGTGGCCGCCGCGGCCGGAGTCTCCCGCCAGACGCTGTACAACGAGTTCGGCAGCAAGGACGGCCTCGCCCGGGCCCTCGTCCGCAGGGAGGCCGACGGCTACCTCGCCGGCGTCGACCGCGCCCTCGCCGGCCATGTGGACCCGCGCGACCGGCTGACCGCGACCGCCGAGTGGACCACCGCCAGCGCCCGTGAGAACGCCCTGGTCCGCGCCATGCTCACCGGCTGCTGGGGCGCACGCCTGCCCGCCCCGGGCCTCGCGGCCGCGGCGTCCGGATCCACCATGCCCGCGCAGCGCCGCGCCGACGGCCCGCTGCCCTCACCCACCGACTTGGTCGCCCTCGTCCGCGACCGTGCCGTCGCCGTCCTGGCCGGTCCCGGCGTCCCCGGGGCCGAGACCGCCGACCTGGCCCGGTCCTGCGAGCTGGTGGTCCGCCTCGCCCTGTCCTGCGTCGCCGCGCCCCCGGACGGCAACGGCGTCGCCGACCTGGTGCGCGGCGCCCTGCACCGGCCTTCGGTGGTGCCGTAGCGGGGTTCAGTGCGCGGACCCCGACAGCTGCAGCCCGATCACGCCGACGATCACGAGCGTGATCGACACGATCTTCAGCGTCGACACCAGGTCCCCGAGGAAGACCATCCCGTAGATGGCCGTCCCCGCCGCGCCGATGCCCGTCCACACCGCGTACGCGGGCCCCACGTCCAGCTTCTTCAGCGCCAGCGTCAGCAGCCCGAAGCTGCCCAGCGCGAACGCGCAGAACGCGACGGTCGGCCACAGCCGGGTGAAGCCGTGCGACAGCTTCAGGCACACGGCGAAGCCGGTCTCGAGCAACCCGGCCACGATGACCAGCAGCCACGCCATGTGTCGTCCTCCCGCATTCCCCACGTACAGTGACCGTTTCGTCAGGTTCGACGGGTTCGGGTCCGGCTCGGTGCGCTTATGCACTTACCGTCCGGCGGCCACGACAAACAACGCGGAGGTCAGTCGCCCTCCGTGCGCTCCCGCGTCGCCAGCAGCCGCCGCAGCGAGTACAGCCGCGCCGGATCCGCGTGCCCCTCGGCCACCCACGCGTCCAGCGCGCAGTCCGGCTCGTCGTGGCTGCACGCGCGCGGACAGCCCGCCGTGCCCGGCTCGAGATCGGGGAAGGCGTGGATCACCCGGGACGGGTCGACGTGGGCGAGCCCGAAGGACCGCACCCCCGGGGTGTCGATCACCCAGCCCGCGGCGCCCGCCAGCGGGAGCGCCAGCGCGGACGTCGTCGTGTGCCGCCCCCGCCCGGTCACCGCGTTGACGTGTCCGGTCGTACGCCGCCGCTCCTCCGGCACCAGCGCGTTGACCAGCGTCGTCTTGCCGACCCCGGAGTGCCCCACGAACGCGGTGATCCGGCCGTCCAGCTGCTCCCGGACCCGGTCCGCGGCCTCGCCGCTCTCCAGTTCCGCGCGGCTGGTCACGACGTACGGGATGTCGAGGTCGCCGTAGAGCTCCAGCAGCTTGTCCGGCGGCGCGAGGTCCGACTTGGTCAGCACCAGCAGCGGCTCCAGACCGCCGTCGTACGCCGCGACCAGGCAGCGGTCGATCAGCCGGGGGCGGGGTTCGGGGTCGGCGAGGGCGGTGACGACGGCGAGCTGGTCGGCGTTGGCGACGACGACCCGCTCGTAGGGGTCGTCGTCGTCCGCGGTACGGCGCAGCACCGACGCGCGCTCCTCGATCCGCACGATCCGCGCGAGCGTGTCCTTCTTCCCGGACAGGTCGCCCACGATCGCCACCCGGTCGCCGACCACCGCCGCCTTGCGGCCCAGCTCGCGGGCCTTCATCGCCAGCACGGTCCGGTCGTCGACGAGGCAGGTCAGCCGGCCCCGGTCGACGGTGAGGACCAGGCCTTCGGCGGCGTCCTCGTGCTTGGGCCGGATGTGGGTGCGCGGTCGGTTGCCCTTGCGGTTGGGGCGGGAGCGGATGTCGTCCTCGTCGGTGTGCTTGCCGTAGCGGCGCATGGTGAACCCCTACGCCCCGAGCATCCCGGTCCACAGCTCGGGGAAGTCCGGCAGGGTCTTCGCCGTCGTCGCCACGTTCTCGATCTGCACGCCCTCGACCGCGAGGCCGATGATCGCGCCGGCGGTGGCCATGCGGTGGTCCTCGTAGGTGTGGAAGACCCCGCCGTGCAGCCGGCGCGGGCGGATGTGCAGGCCGTCGGCGGTCTCGGTGACGTCGCCGCCGAGCTCGTTGATCTCCTTGGTCAGCGCGGCCAGCCGGTCCGTCTCGTGCAACCGCAGGTGGGCCACGCCCCGCAGGGTCGACGGGGAGTCCGCGAGCGCCGCCACGGCCGCGATGCCGGGCGTCAGCTCGCCGACCTCGCCGAGTTCCACGTCGACGCCGTGGACCGACCCGGAGCCGGTGAACACCAGCCCGTACTCGGTCAGCTCGCAGGAGCCGCCCATCTCGGTGAAGATCTCCCGCAGCCGGTCACCGGGCTGGGTCGTACGGGCCGGCCAGTCCGGGATCACGACCTTGCCGCCGGTCACCAGCGCCGCCGCCAGGAACGGCTGGGCGTTGGACAGGTCCGGCTCGACGGTCAGGTCCCGGCCGAGCAGGGCGCCCGGCGTGACCCGCCAGACGTTCGGCTCGCCGCCCGACTCGGGGGTGTCCACCTGGGCGCCCACCGCGCGGAGCATGTCGACGGTCATCCGGATGTGCGGCAGGGACGGCAGCGTCGCGCCGGTGTGCCGGACCTCCACGCCCTGGTTGAAGCGCGGCGCCGACAGCAGCAGGGCGCTGACGAACTGGGAGGACGAGGACGCGTCGACCTCCACGGTGCCGCCGTCCAGGGCACCGCCGCCGTGCACGGTCATCGGCAGCGCGCCGCGGTCCTCGTCGTCGATCCGGGCGCCCAGGTGGCGCAGCGCGTCGATGACGCCGTTCAGGGGACGCTCGTAGGAACGCGGGTCGCCGTCGAAGCGGACGGGGCCGTCGGCCAGCGCGGCGACCGGGGGCAGGAACCGCATCACCGTGCCGGCGTTGCCGACGTCGACGGTGGCCGGGCCGCGCAGGCCCGTGGGGAGCACCCGCCAGGCCTCGCCGGTGCCGTCCGGGCCGACGCCCTCCTCGATCTCCACGCCCATCGCGCGCAGGGCGCCCGCCATCAGCAGGGTGTCGCGGGAACGCAGCGGGCGGCGCAGCCAGCCCGGCTCGGAGGCGAGGGCGGCGAGGACGAGGGCGCGGTTGGTGACCGACTTGGACCCGGGCACGTGGACCGTCGCGTCGACGGCTCCGCTCGCGTGCGGGGCGGGCCAGAGGGCGGTGTGCGTGGGGTTCGGGGCCATGGCCCCACTTTATAAGGAGCCCGGGAGGCGGGCTGTGTTTCGGGTGCGGCTGCGTGGTGGCTCGTCGCGTCCGCGCGGCGGAGCCGCATGCCGGCACGGTCCCGGGCCCCTTCCGGGCCGGCTGTTCGCGGCCTCGCCGGCAGGCGCGCCGTGGCCTACAGGTCCAGGAGCCACCTGCCTCCGCCCAGCAGGGAGCACAGCGACACCGCGTGGAACAGGAAGAACCACAGCCCCGCCGGGACGTGCGTCAGCCTCGACAGCTGGTCCGCGTCCGAGTCCCCCGCGCCGCCGCGCGACCGCTTGGCCTGGAGCTCGAAGGCCGGGCGCACTCCGCCCAGGAGCAGGAACCAGACCACGGCGTACGCGAACGCCGCCTGCACCTGGGGCCCGGTCAGCCAGGACACCAGGACGAACGTGCCGCCCGTGACCAGCACCGACACCGCCCCGTACGCGTTGCGGATCATCACCAGCATCGCCACCAGCAGCGCCGTGGCCAGCCACAACAGCAGCGTGATGCGGCCGGCGCCGAGCAGCGCGGCGCCGCCCAGGCCCAGCAGCGGGGGAGCGGTGTAGCCGGCGGCGGCCGTGAGGATCATGCCGATGCCGTGCGGTTTTCCGCGGCTGACGGTCAGGCCGCTGGTGTCCGAGTGCAGGCGTATCCCCGTCAGCGTGCGGCCGGTGAGCAGCGCCACCAGGCCGTGCCCGCCCTCGTGGGCGATCGTGACGGCGTTCCGGGACAGCCGCCACAGCCCCTGCGGTACGACGACGGCGGCCGCGGCGACCAGTGTGGCGACGACCACCCACAGGTCCGGGTCGGGCTGGGTGCCGGAGACCTCGTCCCAGAGGGAGGCGAATGAGGCGGACGCGGTACTGACCATGCTTTCCATCTGTTTCCGGTTGCTCCCTCTGCGCGTGCGGAGTCTGGCAGTGTTGCACGTATGTGCGGACGGTATGCAGCGAGTCGCAGGCCCGAGGATCTCGCGGGAATCTTTGAAATCGAGCAGTGGGAGCCGGAGGAGACCCTGGCGCCCGACTACAACGTGGCGCCGACCAAGGAGGTCTACGCCGTACTCGACCGTGCCCTGAAGGACGCGGCGGACCCGCGCCCGGTTCGGCAGCTGCGGAAGCTGAAGTGGGGCCTGGTGCCCTCCTGGTCCAAGACGCCCGAGGGCGCCGCCCGGATGATCAACGCCCGCGCGGAGACCGTCCACGAGAAGCCGTCCTACCGCCGGGCCTTCTCCACCCGGCGCTGCATCCTGCCCGCCGACGGCTACTACGAGTGGGTCACCGGCAAGCAGGAGCGGGACCTGGAGGTCGAGGGGAAGAAGAAGCGGCCCCGCAAGCAGCCCTACTTCGTGACGCCGGCCGACGGCTCGGTGTTCGCCATGGCCGGGCTGTACGAGTTCTGGCGGGACAGGACGCTGCCGGACGACCACCCCCAGGCCTGGTGGGCGACGTGCTCCGTCATCACCACCGAGGCGGAGAGCAGCCCGCTCGCCGTCTCGCCGGCGGACGGCCCGCACACCCTCGCCGAGATCCACCCGCGGATGCCGCTGATGCTCACGCCGGACCGCTGGGACGCCTGGCTGGACCCCGCCCGCACGGACGCCGAGGAGCTGCGCGGGCTGCTCGCCCCGCCCCCCTCCGGCCTGATGCGCGCCTACCCGGTTCCCACGGCCGTCAGCAACGTCCGCAACAACGGGCCGGAGCTGCTGACCGAGCTGGCCGCGCCGGAAGAGGGCACACTCTTCTGACGTGACCCCCGACACGGCAGACACGACAGCCACGACCGAGACCGTCGAGACGGACGCGGGCCCCGCCCGCGTCACCTGGCACCGCGCACACGGCCGCGCCCGCCTCGTCCTCGCGGTGGGCCACGGCGCCGGCGGCGGCATCGAGGCCCGGGACCTGAAGGCGCTCGCCGCCGGGCTGCCCGCGCACGGCGTGACCGTCGCCCTGGTCGAACAGCCCTGGCGGGTGGCCGGCAAGAAGGTGGCCCCCGCGCCGAAGACCCTCGACACCGGCTGGCGCGGCGTCTGGCCCGCGCTGGCGAAGCCGGGCCTGCCGGTGGTCTCGGGCGGGCGCAGCGCCGGCGCCCGCGTCGCCTGCCGCACCGCCGCGGAACTCGGCGCCCACGCCGTACTCGCCCTGGGCTTCCCCCTGCATCCGCCGGGCAGGCCCGAGAAGTCCCGCGCCGGCGAGCTGCTCGGCGCGGGCGTGCCCACCCTCGTCGTCCAGGGCGGCAACGACCCCTTCGGCAGGCCCGCGGAGTTCCCCGAGTACGGGAGGGGCCGCGCGATGGGGGTCCCCCCAGGCGTTCAGCCCTGGGGGAGCGTCGGTGCAAGGGCGGTGGTGGGAGACGGGTGGGCGTACGAACTGGTCGAGGTCCCCCACGGCGATCACGGCTTCGCCGTGCCCAAGAGGGCGGACCTCACGCAGGAGGAGGCCGTGGCGGTGATCACGGACGCGGTCGTGCGGTGGACCGCCTCACTCGGGTGAGGCGCCGGGAATGCCCGCGCGGATCCCGCTGTTGGGACGGACGTATGTGCCGGTCAGCGGCATCGCCGCCGTAGGAGAGGAAGTCCGCCGCATGGGTTCCACGTTCTGCCCGAACCGCAGTGCCCGCGCCGACCTGGACTGGACGGTGCTGCACGCGGCCAAGACCGTCCCGATTCGGGCGGCGGGCGGACCGGATCGTCGTCTATCCTCCGATTCGGGTGAGGCCGCCTTCGGTCTCACGACAACTCTGGAGGAGGTGGGTCCGGTTCCCGGTACCGGCGCAGGGACCGAACACGGCCAGGCGGAGCAGCCCGAGGGCCAGGGCAGCACGGGCGCGGAGTCGACCGCGGAGCGCAGCGCGCGCTTCGAGCGGGACGCGCTCGAGTTCCTCGACCAGATGTACTCGGCCGCCCTGCGCATGACGCGCAACCCGGCCGACGCCGAGGACCTGGTGCAGGAGACGTACGCCAAGGCGTACGCGTCCTTCCACCAGTTCCGCGAGGGCACCAACCTCAAGGCGTGGCTGTACCGGATCCTCACCAACACCTTCATCAACTCGTACCGCAAGAAGCAGCGCGAACCCCAGCGCAGCGCGGCCGAGGAGATCGAGGACTGGCAGCTCGCGCGCGCCGAGTCGCACATGTCCACGGGTCTGCGCTCAGCGGAGTCGCAGGCGCTGGACCACCTGCCCGACTCGGACGTCAAGGAAGCGCTCCAGGCGATCCCCGAGGAGTTCCGCATCGCGGTGTATCTCGCCGATGTGGAGGGCTTTGCCTACAAGGAGATCGCGGACATCATGGGGACGCCCATCGGTACGGTGATGTCCCGGCTGCACCGTGGCCGCCGCCAGCTGCGCGGCATGCTGGAGGACTACGCGCGTGAGCGCGGACTGGTCCCGGCCGGCGCCGGAGAGTCGAACGAAGCGAAAGGCTCGGGGTCATGAGCTGCGGAGAGCCGCACGAGACGGATTGCAGCGAAATCCTCGATCATCTCTACGAGTTCCTCGACCGTGAGATGCCGGATTCCGACTGTGTGAAGTTCGAGCACCACTTCGAGGAGTGCTCGCCGTGCCTGGAGAAGTACGGGCTCGAGCAGGCGGTGAAGAAGCTGGTCAAGCGCTGCTGCGGGCAGGACGACGTGCCGGGCGACCTGCGTTCCAAGGTCATGGGCCGGCTCGATCTGATCCGCTCCGGCCAGGCCGTCCCCGACCAGGACGTCACGGCCTCACCGGCCGCACCGCAGGAGTCCTGACACTCCGCGGTTCCCCGCCCCCTGTGTCACTCGAACGTGCTAATCCGCGGGTTATCGGCCCGTGGAGGCACACCCCGCCGCCCTAGGCTCCAGAGCCTGACAGGTGACAGGCCGGGTGTCGGCGGGCGCGGTCGGGGAGGGGTTCATGGAGGCGTTACCGGCGCGGGCCCGCGCGTATGTCGTCCGTGTCACCGTGCTGGGCCTGCTCTGTCCGCTGTTCCTGGTCCCCTCGGTCCCGGTGTCCCCGCCGGGCGGTGCGCGCTTCTCCTGGTGGGCGGTCGCCCTGCTCGCCGCGGTGTACGCGGGCTGCGAGCGCCTCGCCCGGTCGCGCCCGGCCGCCGCCCCGCACCCGGGCGGGACCTTCCACCCCGTCCTGCTCGCCGGGGCCTTCCTGCTGCCACCGTCCGCCGCGGCGCTGGTCGCGCTCCCCGGGGCGCTGCTGCTCCCCGTGGAACAACGCCCGTACCTGGCGCGCAGGCTCTGGCGGGCCGGCCGGCTGGTGCTCGCCGTATGGGCCGCGAGCCGGGTCCACCTGGCGGTCGGCGGCCGGGACGCGGTGGCGGACTGCGACGTCCCGGGCGCGCTCGGCACGGCCGGGGCCGCGGTGCTGGTGTTCTGCCTGGTGCTCACCCTGCTGGACGGCGGCATCCCGGCGCCCGGCGTGCTCCCGCGCGGGAGGCGGATCCCGGCGCCGGCCGCCTGGTGGCGGCTGTTCCTCGGGTCGCTGGCACCGATCACCGTGCACGGCCTCGCCGGACTCATGATGGCCCTGCTGTGGCGCAGCCCCTACGGTCCCGTGGCCGCGCTGCTCGTGCTGCTGCCGATGGGCGTCTCCTGGTGGGCGTTCGCCCAGTACCACCGGGAGCGGGCCGCCCATCAGGCGACGATCCGCGCCCTCGTCCAGGCCGTCGACATCAAGGACGGTTACACGCGCGGGCACAGCGAACGCGTCGGACGGGCGTCCATGATGATCGCGCGGGAACTCGGCATGGACGACGAGCGCGTCGAGGTGCTCCGCTTCGCGGGCATCCTGCACGACGTCGGCAAGCTCGGCGTGCCCACCCGGCTGCTCACCAAGAACGGCCCGCTGACCCCCGAGGAGCGCCGGGTGATCGAACTGCACCCCGAGTACGGCCACGAGATGGTGCGGGGGATCTCCTTCCTCGGCGAGGCCCGCGCGGCGGTGCTGCACCACCACGAACGGCTGGACGGCGCAGGCTACCCCTACGGCCTGGCGGGCAGTCAGATCCCCGAGTCCGCGCGGGTGGTCGCCGTCGCCGACGCCTTCGACGCGATGACCTCCACCCGCTCCTACAGCAGGGCGCGGCCCGTGTCCGTGGCGCTGGAGGAGCTCCGGCGGTGCGCGGGCACCCACTTCGACCCGCGGATGGTGGCCGCGCTGGTCCGGGCGATCGGCCGGGACGGCTGGCATCCGGCGGTGACCGCCGACGACCCCCGGCCGGCCACCGGCGGCACCCGGTCCACCGCCGCGCCCGGGCCCGCCGCACCGGTCGCCGGCCGGCCGGGGGCGCGCCGATGAGGCCCCGGCTCCACACCGTCGTCCACCTGTGCGCCGTCGTCCTCACCGCCGGTTCCCTCGGCGTCACCCTCTACAGCGGCGTCGAGGAACGCGGTGCCGCTCTCGCCTTCGGGGTCCTCATCGCCGTCGGTGAGCTCACCCGCCGCAACGGGACACGGATCAGGGAGGCGGCGCCGCTCGCCACCGCGGGTGCACTGTCGTACGCGCTGCTCGGCGAGACCGCGGGGCGGCCCACCCACCACGGCGTCGCCCAGGTCGTCACCGTGGTGCTCGCCGCGTCCCTGCTCGGCAGCGTGCCGCACGTCGGGCGTGGTGCGGGACCCGCCCTGGACCCGTCGGCCCGCAGGGTGCTGACCGTCGGGTTCGCCGCCGTGTGCTTCCAGCCGCTGTACAACCGGGGCGCCTTCGACGGCTGGGGAGGCCCCGCCCACGCACTGCTCCTGCTCGCCCTGCTCTCCCTCACCGCGCTGTGCGACGCCGTGCTCGCCGCCGCGCTGGCCCACTCCCGCACCGGATGGCCCTTCCTGCCGACGCTGCGCGACGAACTGCGGGCCGTGCCCGGCATCGGGGCCGCGGTCATCGCCACGGGCGCGGTGATGGCGCTCGGGGTCGCGGTCGTGGGGCTGTGGGCGCTGCCCGTCTTCTCCGTACCCCTGCTGCTCGCCCAGCTGTCCTACCGGCGGTACGCCGCCGTGCGCGCCACCTACCGGCAGACCATCACCTCCCTCGCGCGGGCCACCGAGATCGCCGGCTGCACCCCGGCCGGGCACGCCCGCCGGGTCGCCGCGCTCAGCCGGGCGGTGGGCCGGGACCTCGGGCTGACCGAACCCGAACTGACCGTGCTGGAGTACGCCGCCCTGATGCACGACATCGGCCAGCTCAGCCTCGTCGACCCGGTCCCCGGTGGCGCCACCGCCGTCCTGCCGGTCACCGAACAGCGGCGGATCGCGCTGCTCGGCGGCGCCGTGGTACGCCAGACCGGGGTGGACCCGCGCGTGGCTGCGATCGTCGAACGCCAAGCCGACCCGCACCGGGAGCAGCCGCTCGCCGCGCGTATCGTCCGGGTGGTCAACGCGTACGAGGAGAAGTCCCGGGAAGGAGGGCCCGGCGGGCCGCTGACCGCGCTGGAGGAACTGCGCCTGGGAACCGCCGGGGAGTACGCGCCGGAGGTGGTCGAAGCACTGGCCCGGGTGCTGTCACGGAACACGGAGGGGGCACGTGAACACGAAGGGCCGAGCGTGGCGAGGGCCACGAACGGGACTGTCTGACCCCGGCCGAGGCTGGGTAACCCATGGGTAATGAGCGCCCTCGCGGCCGTACGTGGTTGGATGCGAAGGAGAGGGTGTCCGGGGGCGTGGACGGGTACGGCCAGCCCACCGACGGAACCGGCAGGCGGGAATCGTGAGGATCTTCGGCAAGGGACGGCACCGGCCCTCCGCCTCCTGGCGGCAGGCCACGGACCGTGCGTTCACGCTCATCGGCGACGGCCGGTACGAGGACGCGGGCGCGTTGCTGACCCGTGCCGCCGATCTGGAGCCCTGGTTGTCGGAGTCCTGGTTCAACCTCGCGCTGCTGCACAAGTTCCGGCACGACTGGGAGCAGGCGCGGGCGGCGGGGCTGCGGGCCGTGGCGCTGCTCGACCGCGACACCGGGGCTCCCGACTGGTGGAACGTGGGCATCGCCGCCACCGCCCTGCAGGACTGGCCGCTGGCCCGGCGGGCCTGGCAGGCCTACGGACTCAAGGTGCCCGGACCGGCCACCGACTCCGGCGAGCCCCTCGGCATGGACCTGGGCAGCGCGGCCGTACGACTGTCCCCGGAGGGGGAGGCGGAGGTCGTGTGGGGGCGGCGCCTCGACCCCGCCCGGATCGAGGTGCTGTCCATTCCGCTGCCGTCCTCCGGGCGCCGCTGGGGCGAGGTCGTCCTGCACGACGGCGTGCCGCACGGGGAGCGGAGCACCGCCGCCGGGCACACCTACCCGGTGTTCGACGAGATCGAGTTGTGGGCGCCCTCGCCGGTGCCGACCTGGGTGGTGCTGCTGGAGGCCGCGACCGAGGCCGACCGGGACGCGCTGGAGCAGCTGGCCTCCGACGCCGGGTTCGCGGCCGAGGACTGGTCGTCCTCCGTACGGCTGCTGTGCCGGATGTGCTCGGAGTCCCGGATGCCGTCCGACGAGGGGGAGGGCGAGCACCTGGACCCGCACGATCACAGCGAGCCGGGGCATCCGGGGCCGCTCGGGCACCGTACGGACGGGCAGTTGTGGGTGCCGGAGCGGGAGTGCGGCGTTGCGGCGCCGGCTTCCTTGGTTCGGGGGTTGCTGGACGGGTGGGTTGCGGACAGTCCGGACTCACGGGATTGGCGGGACCTGGAAGAGGTCTGTTAGGAGCGCTGCCGACTGCGGGTCGGTCGTGGCTGGTCGCGCAGTTCCCCGCGCCCCTTCAGGGGCGCTTGCACCGTACCCTTGTCAGATCACAACCCCGGTTTTACTCAGGAAGGCACACGTCGGTCATGGCTCAGCAGGACACCGATCAGCAGCACGCGGGCGTGCTCCCCGTCGACGACGAGGGGTACGTCATCGACACGGAGGACTGCGAGGAGCGCGAGACGGCGTGGCGGGAGCGCGGCACCTCGCGCCCGATCACCGTGGTCGGCAACCCGGTGCTGCACCAGGAGTGCAAGGACGTGACGGACTTCGGCGACGAGCTCCAGCAGCTGGTCGCCGACATGTTCGCCAGCCAGCGCACCGCCGAGGGCGTGGGCCTGGCCGCCAACCAGATCGGTGTGGACAAGAAGGTCTTCGTCTACGACTGCCCGGACGACGAGGGGGTGCGGCACGTCGGTGTGCTCTGCAACCCCGAGCTGGTCGAACTGCCCGCCGAGCGGCGCCGGCTGGACGACAGCAACGAGGGCTGCCTGTCGGTGCCCACGGCGTACATGCCGCTGGCCCGCCCCGACTACGCCGAAGTGACCGGGCAGGACGAGAAGGGCAACCCGGTCCGGGTACGCGGCACCGGCTACTTCGCACGGTGTTTGCAGCACGAGACCGACCACCTCTACGGCTACCTCTACATCGACCGGCTGTCCAAGCGCGAGCGCAAGGACGCGCTGCGGCAGATGGCCGAGAACGAGCCGCGTTACCCCGTGGTGGCCAACGACTGACCGGCCTCCGAACCCCTTCCGTCTCCTCGCCGACGGCGCCCGATCGAGCACTTTCTCGATCGGGCGCCGTTCGTCTGTGCGCCCTCCGTAGCAGCGAAACAAGCAAATCCGTTCCCAGAACGGTCAGTTGTGGTGCTGAATGGAGGTGCGGGGATACGCGCGACGTGCGCCCGGATCGGGGCGGGGGCACGCCGACCGGCGGCAGAGAGGGGATTGTTCGTGCATGCTTTGTCACACGGCACCACATCGACACCGACCACCATCACAGTTCCACCGGCGCTGTCTCTTCCGGTGATCGAGGCGGCGTTTCCCCGGCAACTCCACCCGTATTGGCCCCGGCTTCAGAAGGCGACCAGGGCGTGGCTGCTCGAAAAGCGGCTCATGCCGGCGGACAAGGTGGAGGAATATGCCGATGGCCTGTGCTACACCGACCTTATGGCGGGCTACTACATAGGTGCCCCCGACGACGTCCTGCAGGCGATAGCGGACTACAGCGCGTGGTTCTTCGTCTGGGACGACCGGCACGACCGCGACATCGTGCGCGGCCGCCCCGCCGCCTGGCGGCGGCTGAAGGACCTGCTGCACCGGGCCCTCGACAGCCCCGGTGACCACCTGGGCCACGGGGATCCGGTGGTGGCGGGGCTCGCGGACAGCGTGGAGCGGCTGTACGCGTTCCTGCCGGGCGGCTGGAACGCCCGGTTCGCCCGGCACTTCCACGAGGTGATCGAGGCGTACGACCGGGAATTCCACAACCGCACGGAGGGGGTCGTCCCCACCGTCGAGGAATACCTGGAACTTCGCCGGCTCACCTTCGCGCACTGGATCTGGACCGATCTCCTGGAGCCGAGCGCGGGCAGTGAACTACCGGACGAGGTGCGGCAGAACCCCGCCTACCGGAAGGCGGCGCTGCTCAGTCAGGAATTCGCCGCCTGGTACAACGACCTGTGTTCACTGCCGAAGGAAATAGCGGGTAGTGAGGTACACAATCTCGGCATCAGCCTCATCGCCCACGAGAAACTCACGCTCGAAGAAGCAATTACGGACATGAGGCGTCGTATCGAGGAATGCATCAGCGAATTCCAGGACGCCGAACGGGACGCCTTGCGCTTCGCGGACGCCCTCGACGACGGCACGGTGGGAGGAAAGGAAACGAGTGCCGCCGTACGCGCCTGCGTCGGCAACATGCGGAACTGGTTCAGCTCCGTCTACTGGTTCCACCACGAGTCCGGCCGGTACCGGGTCGACAGCTGGGACGACCGGTCCACACCCCCGTACGTCGACAACGAAACGGCAGGTGAGTCATGACCGTCGAGTCCGTGAACCCCGAAACGGCCGAGGGGACCGCGCTGCGCGAGCCTCCCGTGGCCGGCGGGGGAGTCCCCGTCCTCGGCCACGGCTGGAAACTGGCGCGCGATCCGCTGTCCTTCATGTCCCGGCTGCGTGACCACGGCGACGTCGTGCGCCTCAAGCTCGGACCGAAGACGGTGTACGCCGTCACCACCCCCGCCCTCACCGGGGCGGTGGCGCTGAGCCCCGACTACATCATCGCCGGACCGTTGTGGGAGTCCCTGGAGAGCCTGCTCGGCAAGGAGGGCGTCGCCACCGCCAACGGCTCGCTGCACCGGCGCCAGCGCCGCACCATCCAGCCCGCCTTCAAGCTCGACGCGATCCCCGCGTACGGGCCGATCATGGCGGAGGAGGCGTACGCGCTGGTGGAGCGCTGGCGCTCCGGAGAGGTGCTGGACGTCACGGCGGAGTCGTTCCGCGTGGCCGTCCGGGTGACCGCCCGCTGCCTGATGCGCGGCAGCTCCATGGACGCCGGGGCGGAGCGCATCTGCGCCGACCTCGCCACGCTGTTCAGCGGCATGTACCAGCGCATGGTGGTACCGCTCGGACCGCTCTACAGGCTTCCGCTTCCGGCCAACCGGGAATTCAACCGCGCGTTGGCCGATCTGCATGTCCTGGTCGACGAGATCGTCGCCGACCGACGGGCGAGCGGTCAAAAGCCGAACGATTTGCTGACGGCTTTGCTGGAGGCGAAGGACGAGAATGGCGACCCCATAGGGGAACAGGAGATCCACGATCAGGTCATCGCCATACTCACCCCCGGCAGCGAAACCGTCGGAGCCACGATCATGTCGCTCCTCCTGGTTCTCACCGAGCACCCGGAACTCGGCGACAAGATCCGCGACGAGGTGAAAACCGTCGTGGGTGACCGCCCGGTCGCATTCGAGGACGTCCGGAAGCTGACGTACACCGCGAATGTCGTCGTCGAGACCCTGCGCCTGTATCCGGCCGTATGGATATTGACCCGCCGTGCGGTGACCGACACGGAACTCGGCGGATACCGCATTCCCCGGGGCGCGGACGTCATCTACAGTCCGTACGCGATCCAGCGCGACCGGCGGTCGTACGAGCGGCACGAGGAGTTCGACCCCGACCGCTGGCTCCCGGAGCGGGCGGGGGAGGTGCCCAAGTACGCGATGAGCCCGTTCAGCGTGGGCAACCGCAAGTGCCCCAGCGACCACTTCTCGATGGCCGAGCTCACGCTCACCACCGCGGTGATCGCCTCCGCCTACCGCTTCGAGCACGCGCCCGGCTCCGACGCCCGGCCCCGGATCGGCATCACGCTCCGGCCGCGCGGCCTGATGCTGCGGGCGGTGCCCCGCTGACCGGTCGCGCGGCGCGTTCAGGCGGCCTCCGGGCCCCTGAACGCGCGCCGGTAGGCGTGTGGGGTGGTCCCGACGGTCCGTACGAAGTGGTGGCGCAGCGCCGCCGCGTTGCCGAAGCCGGTACGGCCCGCGATCGCGTCCACCGTCTCGTCCGTCCCCTCCAGCAGACGCTGGGCCAGCAGCACCCGCTGGCGCAGGATCCAGCGGTAGGGCGTGGTGCCGGTCTCCTGCTGGAAGCGGCGGGCGAAGGTGCGCGGTGACATGTGGGCGCGGGCGGCGAGCTGCTCGACGGTGGTCTCCTCGTCGAGGTGCCGCTCCATCCACACCAGCACCTCGGAGACGGTGTCGCCCCCGGACCGCGGCAGCGGGCGCTCGATGTACTGGGCCTGCCCGCCGTCGCGGTGCGGGGGCACCACCATGCGCCGGGCGATCTTGTTGGCGACCTCCGGACCCTGCTCCTTGCGCACCAGGTGCAGACAGGCGTCGATGCCGGCGGCGGTGCCCGCGGAGGTGATCACCGGGTCCTCGTCGACGTAGAGCACATCCGGCTCGACCGTCAGATGGGGATACCGCCTGGTCAGATCCTCCGCGTGCTTCCAGTGGGCGGCGGCGCGCCGGCCGTCGAGGAGTCCGGCGGCGGCGAGCACGAACACCCCGGAGCAGACGCTGAGCACCCGCGCGCCCCGGTCCACGCCCCGGCGCAGGGCGTCCAGCAGTTCGGGCGGGAACTCCCGGGAGACGTAGGAGGAGCCGGCGGGCACGGCGATGAGATCGGCCGTCTCCAGACGCTCCAGACCGTGCTCGACCTGGAGGGAGAAGCACGTGTTGGTGCGCACCGCGGGACCGTCGGCCGAGGCCACGGCGAAGTCGTAGACCGGTAGGCCGTCGTCGCTGCGGTCCACGCCGAAGACCTCGCAGACGACGCCGAGTTCGAAGGGATTCACACCGTCGAGGAGGACGGCGGCCACGTTCCGGAGCATGGCTCCAGTGTGCCGCGTCCTTGGCAGTAAATCGAGGGCGTACGGCAGTCCTGCCACTGCCGGTAAGGAGCGTCCGGCGCGACAGTGGTGTCCATGGATACGACACAGCGGGAAGCGCTGATCGCGATGGTGGCCGTTCTCGGCCTGTTCCTCTTCATGACCCTGCCCGCCCTGATCGGCATCGCGCGCGAGCGGCGGATCGACCGGCAGATCGAGCGGGCCGAGGCCGCCCGCGCCGCCGCCGGGCACCGCGAGGGGCCGGCGGCGTCACGCCCGGAGACGGGCGCCGCCCCGCGCCGCACCGCGCGAGCGGCGTGACGGCGGGGCGGCGCCCGGGCGCACGACCGCCTAGAAGTCCTCGTCCAGGTCGACCGTGCCCTCCACGGCGACCTGGTACGCGGACGGGCGCCGCTCGAAGAAGTTCGTCAGCTCCTGGACGCCCTGGAGCTCCATGAAGGAGAACGGGTTCTCCGAGCCGTACACCGGCGCGAAGCCCAGCCGCACCAGCCGCTGGTCGGCGACGCACTCCAGGTACTGCCGCATCGAGTCGGTGTTCATGCCCGGCAGCCCGTCCCCGCACAGGTCGCGCGCGAACTGCAGTTCCGCCTCGACCGCCTCGCGCAGCATGTCGGTGACCTGCTGCCCGAGCTCCTCGTCGAACAGCTCCGGCTCCTCCTTGCGCACGGTGTCGACCACGTCGAAGGCGAAGGACATGTGCATCGTCTCGTCCCGGAACACCCAGTTGGTGCCGGTCGCCAGCCCGTGCAGCAGACCCCGGCCGCGGAACCAGTAGACGTAGGCGAACGCCCCGTAGAAGAACAGGCCCTCGATGCACGCGGCGAAGCAGATCAGGTTGAGCAGGAAGCGGCGGCGGTCCGCCTGGGTCTCCAGCCGGTCGATCTGCTCCACCGAGTCCATCCACTTGAAGCAGAACTCGGCCTTCTCCCGGATGGACGGGATGTTCTCCACGGCCGCGAAGGCCGCCGCCCGGTCGTCCGGGTCGGGCAGGTAGGTGTCGAGCAGCGTCAGGTAGAACTGGACGTGCACCGCCTCCTCGAAGAGCTGCCGCGACAGGTACAGCCGCGCCTCGGGGGAGTTGATGTGCTTGTACAGCGTCAGCACCAGGTTGTTGGCCACGATCGAGTCGCCCGTCGCGAAGAACGCGACCAGCCGGCCGATCAGGTGCTGCTCCTCCGGGCTGAGCTTCGCCAGGTCGGCCACGTCCGAGTGGAGGTCCACCTCCTCCACGTGCCAGGTGTTCTTGATGGCGTCCCGGTAGCGCTCGTAGAAGTCGGGGTAGCGCATGGGACGGAGCGTCAGCTCGAAGCCGGGGTCGAGCAGGTTCTTGGTGGTCGTCACTGGCAGGCCTCGCAGGACTCGGGGTTTTCCAGGGAGCAGGCGACGGCCTCGGGGTCGGCCGCCTGCTGAACGGGGACGGTGGTGCGGGCCGCCGCGCGGGCGATCCGGGTCGCCGGGCGGGAGCGCAGGTAGTACGTGGTCTTCAGGCCCTGCTTCCAGGCGTACGCGTACATCGAGGAGAGCTTCCCGATGGTCGGCGTCTCCAGGAACAGGTTGAGCGACTGCGCCTGGTCCAGGAACGGGGTGCGGGCGGCGGCCATGTCGATCAGACCGCGCTGCGGGATCTCCCACGCCGTGCGGTACAGCCGGCGCACCTCCTCGGGGATCCAGGTGAAGTCCTGCACCGAGCCACCCGCCTCGCGCAGCGCCTCACGGGTGCGCGCGTCCCACACGCCGAGCCGCTTCAGGTCGTCCACCAGGTACGAGTTGACCTGGAGGAACTCCCCGGACAGCGTCTCGCGCTTGAACAGGTTGGACACCTGCGGCTCGATGCACTCGTATCCGCCCGCGATCGACGCGATGGTGGCGGTGGGCGCGATCGCCAGGAGCAGCGAGTTGCGCATCCCGACGGAGGCGATCCGCGTCCGCAGCGCCGCCCAGCGCTCCGGCCAGGTCAGGTCGGTGTCGTAGTGGTCGGGGTGCAGTACTCCCCGGGCGGTACGGGTCTTCTCCCAGGCCGGGAGCGGGCCGTCCCGCTCGGCGAGGTCGGCGGAGGTCTCGTACGCGGCGAGCATGATCCGCTCGGCGATCCTCGTGGACAGGGCCTTCGCCTCCGGGGAGTCGAAGGGCAGCCGCAGCTTGAAGAAGACGTCCTGCAGGCCCATGGCGCCGAGACCGACGGGGCGCCACCTGGCGTTGGAGCGGCCCGCCTGCTCGGTCGGGTAGAAGTTGATGTCGACGACCCGGTCGAGGAACGTCACTGCCGTGCGCACCGTCTCGTCGAGGCGCTCCCAGTCGATGTCCCCCTGCTCCACGAAGGCGCCGAGGTTGACCGACCCCAGGTTGCAGACCGCCGTCTCCCCGTCGTCGGTGACCTCCAGGATCTCCGTGCAGAGGTTCGAGGAGTGGATGACGTGGCCCGGCTGGGCGGTCTGGTTCGCCGTGCGGTTGGCGGCGTCCTTGAAGGTCATCCAGCCGTTGCCGGTCTGCGCGAGGGTGCGCATCATGCGGCCGTACAGCTCGCGGGCCGGGAGGGTCTTCCTCGCCAGGCCCTTCGCCTCGGCGGCCCGGTACGCCGCGTCGAACTCCTCGCCCCACAGGTCGACCAGTTCGGGCACGTCCGCCGGGGAGAACAGCGACCAGGGCGCGTCGGCCTCCACCCGGCGCATGAACTCGTCCGGCACCCAGTGCGCGAGGTTCAGGTTGTGCGTACGGCGGGCGTCCTCGCCGGTGTTGTCGCGCAGCTCCAGGAACTCCTCGATGTCCAGGTGCCAGGTCTCCAGGTAGACCGCCGCCGCCCCCTTGCGCCGGCCGCCCTGGTTCACGGCGGCGACCGAGGCGTCGAGCGTCTTCAGGAACGGGACGATGCCGTTGGAGTGCCCGTTGGTGCCGCGGATCAGCGAACCCCGGGCACGGATACGGGAGTAGGACAGGCCGATGCCGCCGGCGTGCTTGGAGAGGCGGGCGACCTGGTGGTAGCGGTCGTAGATGGAGTCCAGCTCGTCCTTGGGGGAGTCGAGGAGGTAGCAGGACGACATCTGCGGGTGCCGCGTGCCGGAGTTGAACAGGGTGGGGGAGGAGGGCAGGTAGTCCAGGCGGCTCATCAGCCCGTACAGCGCGGCGACCTCGTCCACCGAGCGCGCGCTGTCGTCCTCGGCGAGTCCGGCGGCGACCCGCAGCAGGAAGTGCTGGGGCGTCTCGACGACCTTGCGGGTGAGCGGGTGCCGCAGCAGGTAGCGGCTGTGCAGGGTACGCAGGCCGAAGTAGCCGAAGCGGTCGTCGGCGCCGGTGTCGATCAGCGCGTCGAGCCGGTCCGCGTGCAGCCGGACGAACCCGGCGGTCCGGTCGGCGATCAGGCCCTCGCGGTGCCCGGTCGCGACGGACCCGGTGAACGAGGTGACGCCCTGTGAGGCGGCCTCGGCCCGGATGGAGAGGGTCAGCAGCCGGGCGGCGAGCCGGGAGTAGGCCGGGTCCTCGGAGATGAGCCCGGCCGCCGCCTCGGTGGCCAGCTCCCGCAGCTCCGCCTCGTCGGCGGAAGCGGACCGGCCGCGCAGCGCGGCGGCGGCGACCCGGCCGGGGTCGGCGTCCGGCAGGTCGGCGGTCAGCTCGGTCAGGGTCCGCAGCAGCGCGGCACCGGGGCCGCCGCTCTCCTCGGTCACGTCGATCGCTGAGGCCGGATCGGCTGGCGCGATGGTCACGTGGGGCTCTCCCTCGCTCGGCACGGGGCCTCGAAGCGGGCAGGGGGCAGCACACGAGCGCACGCGGCGTCGCGTCCACCGGCCCATTCCACGAGGCCCGGACGTCCAGGCACCCGGACCGGACGGCCGGGCGCACTGTCGGCAGGTCCTCGGACTGACGCCCAGGCACACGCGTACGCGGGCATGGGTACACCGTTGCGGGACAGTTCCGGATTCGCACCGGATTCCCCTGCGACGACAGCGAGCACGAGCATACATCTTGTGTCGGGTGCCGCCGCCAACCCCATATGTTGTGTCGCGAAGGTGTCAGAGCGTCAACTCGTAGGTGAGCAGAGTGATGTCGTCCAGGTCCGGCAGGGGGTTCCAGTCGCGCTCCGGGCTGCGGGTGAACCCCAGCCGCTCGTAGACGCGGTGGGCGGAGCACATGGGGCGCTGGGTCGACAGCACGATCCGCACGCACCCCTCGGCGGCCCGCGCCCGGTCGACGCAGGCACGCACCAGGGCCTCCCCGGCGCCCCGGCCGCGGCCCGCGCGGGCGACCGCGAGCATCCGGATCTCCGCCTCGCCCGGCCCGGCCAGGTCGGCCATCGGGCCGGGACCCGGCACGAAGGTCACCCCGCCCAGCACCGCCCCGTTCTCCACGGCGACCAGCACCTCGGCGGTCGCCGCCCGCTTCGCCACGTCCCGCAGCTCACCGAGGTACGCGTCGCTCTCCCCGAAGTCGAGCAGCCCGTCCAGCAGATAGGCCTGTGCGGTGATCTCACCGAGTTCCCCGTGCTCGCCGGGCTCCACCGGCCGGATGACGATGTCCATGGGGGGGAGTGTGCCGGACGGGTACGACGACGGGCCGCCGGATTCCTCCGGCGGCCCGTCGTCCCGCGTCGCGGGCGTCAGTGGCTGCTGCCCGCCGTGGCCGGCGGAAGTTCCACCTGGACACCGGGGTCACCCGCGTCCGCCGTGTAGTCCTGCGGCTTGGTCTCGTCGATGCCCTCGGGCGCCTTGACGGCCCTCATGACGAAGGTCAGGACGACCGTGACCAGGACGTTGATCACGAACGCGGTGAGGCCGATGTAGCCGATCTCGCCGATGCCCGGGATCTCCTTCGACGACCCGCCGAAGTGCTTCTGCGTCGGCGAGGCCACCCCGTACGCGGCGACCGTGCCGTAGACCATGCCGACCGCCCAGCCGCCGATCAGCGCCCAGCGGTGGAACCAGCGGGTGAACAGGCCACCCACCAGCGCCGGGAAGGTCTGCAGGATCCAGATGCCGCCGAGCAGCTGGAAGTTGATGGCGACGGTCTTGTCCATGGTCAGGACGAAGGCCAGCGCGCCCACCTTCACCAGCAGGGACACGACCTTGGAGACCTGGGTCTCCTGCTTCGGCGTCGCGTCCGGCTTGATGAAGTCCTTGTAGATGTTGCGGGTGAAGAGGTTCGCCGCCGCGATCGACATGATCGCCGCCGGTACCAGCGCGCCGATGCCGATCGCCGCGAACGCCACGCCCGCGAACCAGTCCGGGAACATGTTCTCGAACAGCTGCGGAATCGCCAGCTGGCCGTTGCTGACCTTGACCCCGGCCGCGATCGCCATGAAGCCGAGCAGCGCCAGCAGGCCCAGCATCAGGGAGTACAGCGGCAGGATCGTGGTGTTGCGGCGGATCACCTCACGGCTGCGCGAGGACAGCGTCGCGGTGATCGAGTGCGGGTACATGAACAGCGCGAGCGCCGAGCCCAGCGCCAGCGTGGCGTACGTCCACTGGCCCGCCTCGCCCGGCACCAGCGCACCGCGCGGCGCGCCCGTGGCCGGGTTGGTCTCGCTGTACGCCTCCCGCGCGGAGGCGAAGATCTCGTCGAAGCCGCCCAGCTTGATCGGGATGTAGATGATCGCCACGGCGATCACGATGTAGATCAGCGTGTCCTTGACGAACGCGATCAGCGCGGGGGCCCGCAGACCCGACGAGTACGTGTACGCCGCCAGCACACCGAAGGCGATCAGCAGCGGCAGGTCCTTGACGAACCAGTTGGTGTCCTCGCCGCCGCCGACGCCCATCACGTCCAGCACGGCCTGGATGCCGACCAGCTGGAGCGCGATGTACGGCATCGTGGCCAGGATGCCGGTGACCGCGACGGCCAGCGACAGCCCCTTCGAGCCGAACCGGCCGCGCACGAAATCGGACGTCGTCACGTACCCGTGCTTGTGCGACACCGACCACAGCCGGGGCAGGAAGGTGAAGATCAGCGGGTACACCAGGATCGTGTAGGGCACCGCGAAGAAGCCGGCCGCGCCCGCCGCGTAGATCGCCGCCGGTACGGCCACGAACGTGTACGCGGTGTACAGGTCGCCGCCGAGCAGGAACCAGGTGACCCAGGTCCCGAAGGACCGCCCGCCCAGACCCCACTCGTCCAGGCTGTGCTCGTTCTCGGCCTTGCGCCAGCGCGCGGCCATGAAGCCCATCGCCGTGACCAGCAGGAAGAAGAAGATGAAGACGGCGAGTGCCACGCCGTTGACGCCGTCGTTCACTGCGACGCACCGCCCTTCGCGGCCGAGCGGGCGCGCTGGTCACGCTGCCAGAGCTTGTACGCGATCATCGTCAGGGCGGTGGAGACCAGCACCCACAGCATCTGGTACCAGTAGAAGAAGGGGATGCCGATGAACACCGGGTCGGTCTTCGCGTAGGACCCGACCCACAGCATGGCCACGAATGGTGCGACGAGACAGAGGGCGATGACGACGCGCACGGGCGTCACCACCGGCCCTCCTCTGGTTTCTGGGGCTTGTGACATCAGACGGCTCCGTCCCCTCACTGATCACCGGCGGTAATGCGCAGGAAATCTAGGTCAGGGTGTGGCGCGGTCGTAACCCCTCGTCCGCATAGCGGTACCCAGGCGCCGCTCAACCGAGAGGAAACAGCAACGCAATCCCTGCCGACCGCCCGCTTCGCCGGGTTTTGCGGACCCGCCGGGGACCCATCGAGGGCCCGCCGAAGATCTGCCGAGGGCCCGCTGCGGGGACGGCCGGGCTCAGTCCTGGGGGCGCTTCAGGCGGGCGACGAACTTGTACCGGTCGCCCCGGTACACCGACCGCACCCACTCCACCGGCTGTCCGTCCCGGTCCAGCGAGTGCCGGGACAGCATCAGCATCGGCAGGCCGACGTCGGTGCCGAGCAGGCCGGCCTCGCGCGGGGTGGCCAGGGACGTCTCGATGGTCTCCTCGGCCTCCGCGAGACGGACGTCGTACACCTCGGCCAGGGCGGTGTAGAGGGACGTGTACTTCGCCAGGCTGCGGCGCAGCGCGGGGAAGCGCTTGGCGCTCAGATGGGTGGTCTCGATGGCCATCGGCTCGCCGTTGGCCATGCGCAGCCGCTCGATGCGCAGCACCCGCCCGCCGGCCGTGATGTCGAGCAGCCCGGCGAGCCGGTCGTCGGCGGTGATGTAGCCGAGGTCCAGCAGCTGCGAGGTGGGCTCCAGGCCCTGGGCGCGCATGTCCTCGGTGTACGACGTGAGCTGGAGCGCCTGGGAGACCTTGGGCTTCGCGACGAAGGTGCCCTTGCCCTGGATGCGCTCGAGGCGACCCTCGACCACCAGTTCCTGGAGCGCCTGGCGCACGGTGGTGCGCGAGGTGTCGAACTCCGCCGCCAGGGTGCGCTCGGGCGGGACCGGCGTGCCGGGCGGCGCCGTCTCGGTCATGTCGAGCAGGTGCTTCTTCAGCCGGTAGTACTTGGGCACACGCGCCGTACGGACCGTGGTCCCACCCTCGTTCTCCGCACTGCTGACGTCGGTGCTCATGCTCTGCCTTCCCGGCTCCGGGTGCCGAAACGACCGACATCCCCATCGGCCACGGCTGACATCGTGGCACGGCTCGGGACGGGGGTGTGCCCCGCACGCTCCGCGATCCCCTTTGTATACCCCTGGGACAAAGGGTTGGTCCAGACCATGGGCGGCCGCTCAGATGCCCTGCCAGTCCGGCTTGTTCGCGTAGGTGTGCCGGAAGTAGTCGGCGAGCTTCAGCTTGGCGGCGGCTGCCTCGTCGACGACCACCGTGGCGTGGGGGTGCAGCTGCAGCGCGGACGCCGGGCACACCGCCGCCACCGGCCCCTCGACGGTCGCGGCGACCGCGTCCGCCTTGCCCTCGCCGGTGGCGAGCAGGACCAGGTGACGGGCCTCCAGGATGGTGCCGATGCCCTGGGTGATGACGTGGTGCGGGACCTGGTCGATGTCGCCGTCGAAGAAGCGGGCGTTGTCCACCCGGGTCTGCTCGGTCAGCGTCTTGATCCGGGTGCGCGAGGCGAGCGAGGAGCACGGCTCGTTGAACCCGATGTGCCCGTCCGTGCCTATCCCGAGCAGCTGGAGGTCCACGCCGCCGGCCTCCGTCAGCTCCCTGTCGTACGCCTCGCACGCGCCCTGCACGTCCTCGGCGGTGCCGTCGGGGCCCAGGAAGGCGTCCATCCCGATCCCGAGCGGCTCCAGCACCTCGCGCCGCAGCACCGAGCGGTAGGACTCGGGGTGGTCGGCGGGCAGTCCCACGTACTCGTCGAGCTGGGCGATCCGCGCCCGCGAGGCGTCCACGGCACCGGAGCGCACCTTGGCCGCCAGCGCCTCGTAGACGGGCAGCGGCGTCGAGCCGGTCGCCACGCCCAGCAGGGCGTCGGGCGTGCGCCGCAGGAGCTGTGCCATGGCCTCGGCGATGAGCTCGCCGCCCGCCTTGGCGTCCGCAACGATGACAACTTCCACGGTGGGCCTGCCGATCTTGAGGAGGACTCGACTGGGACCGGACCCGCCGGCGCGGGCCCGTACGGTGCTGCGATGTGGTTTAGACCAATCTCAATCTAACAGAGCGGGCGCGGGGGCCGCGCGCCGAAATCGACCCGGCCGACCGGCCCCGCACGGGACCCCCACGGGTTAGGCTGCGGGACGGGGACCCATGGGTCCGGACTGACGACGAAGTGACATCGAAGAACAGCGTCCGACGCATTTACAGGAACAGTGGTCTAGTCCACAATGCGTACACAGGGCACACCAAGCCTGCCTTCCCCGCACAGGAAGGTGGAACCGAGGAACCGGAGCTCTCTGCCCTGACTGCCCCGGCTCCTCGTCCTTCGGCCGACCGGGACCGCACACCCCACGGCCGATATTGCTCCGGGCTGCGGTGCCGGGAGGGTTGAGGGTCCCTCCCAGGCGCCGCGGCCCGCGGGTGTTCCGCGGTCCCGCAGACCGCCGGGTACGCTCGCTGACGTGCCCTCCATGAACGAACTCGTACGCCAGCACACCGCCCTCGACGACACCGATCTCGAGTGGCTCCACCTGCTGGTCTCGGAGTGGCAGCTGCTCTCCGACCTCTCCTTCGCCGACCTGGTCCTGTGGGTCCCCACCCGCGACGGCACCCGCTACGTCTCCGTCGCCCAGATGCGGCCCAACACCGGCCCCACCTCCTACCAGGACGACATGGTCGGCCATCTCGTCCCGCGCGGCCGCCGCCCCATGCTGGACGCGGCCCTGGACGAGGGCCGGATCGTGCGCGAGGGCGACCCGGAGTGGCGCGAGGAGGTCCCCGTACGGGTCGAGTCCATCCCCGTACGGCGGGAGGGGCGCGTCCTCGGGGTCATCGCGCGCAACACCAACCTGCTCACCGTGCGCACCCCGAGCCGGCTGGAGCTCACCTACCTCCAGAGCGCCTCGGACCTCGCGCAGATGATCGCGGCCGGCTCCTTCCCGTTCGCGAACCAGCAGCTCGAGATGGACGCCTCGCCCCGCGTCGGCGACGGGCTGATCCGGCTCGACGCCGACGGCATCGTCCAGTACGCCTCCCCGAACGCCCTGTCCGCGTACCACCGCATGGGCCTCGCCGCCGACCTGGTGGGCCATCACCTCGGACGGACCACCGCCGAACTCGCCCCCTCCCGCGGCCCCGTGGACGAGGCGCTGGCCAAGGTCGCCAGCGGCTGGGCGCCGCGCGAGTTCGAGATCGAGGCGCACGACGGGGTGATCCAGTTCCGGGCGATCCCGCTCAAACCGAAGGGGACGCGCATCGGTTCGCTGGTGCTGCTCCGGGACGTCACGGAACTCCGCCGCCGCGAACGCGAGTTGATCACCAAGGACGCGACCATCCGGGAGATCCACCACCGGGTGAAGAACAACCTCCAGACGGTGGCGGCGCTGTTGCGGCTGCAGGCGCGGCGCATCGGGTCCGAGCGCGGCCGCGCGGCGCTGGAGGAGGCGGTGCGCCGGGTGGGGTCCATCGCGATCGTGCACGAGACGCTGTCCCAGAACCTGGACGAGCGCGTGGAGTTCGACGAGATCGCCGACCGCGTCCTCGCGATGGTCGCCGAGATCTCCCCGGGCAAGGTCACCGGCCGGCGCACGGGCCGCTTCGGCATACTCGACGCCGAGGTCGCCACGCCGCTGTCGATGGTGCTGACCGAGGTCCTGCAGAACGCCCTGGAGCACGGCTTCCGCGAGGGCGAGACCGGCACCGTCGAGGTGTCGGCGGTCCGTGGCGGCACCACGAAGGAGGCCCGCCTGCTGGTCACCGTGCAGGACGACGGCGTGGGTCTGCCCGAGGGCTTCGACCCGCACACCGCGGGCAACCTCGGTCTGCAGATCGTACGGACCCTGGTGGAGGGCGAGTTGGGCGGCAGCTTCGACATGGTGCCGGCCCCGGAGCGGGGGACCAGGGTGATCCTGGACGTCCCGGTGCAGTCGGACAAGTAGCGGGCACGGACGGCGCGGACCCGCACAGGCGTGCGCGGACTTGCACGGACGGCGAAGAGCCCCGGACCGCTGAAAGCGGCCGGGGCTCTTGCTCAACTGCGCGCTGCGGCTCGGGGGCGGGAGATGCGTACGCGCCGTACGCGCCGCCAAGCTCAGGCTGTCAGCAGGGGTGGGTTGTCAGGCGGAGGCCTGACGGGCCCGGTTGCGGGCGGCACGGCGCTTCATCGCGCGACGCTCGTCCTCGCTGAGACCACCCCAGACGCCGCTGTCCTGACCGGACTCGAGCGCCCACTGCAGGCAGCTCTCGATCACCGGGCAGCGACGGCAGACGGCCTTGGCTTCCTCGATCTGCAGCAGCGCAGGACCGGTGTTGCCGATGGGGAAGAAGAGCTCGGGGTCTTCCTCGCGGCAAACGGCGTTGTGACGCCAGTCCATGGCTGCTACCTCTCCTGGGTATGTAATGCGATTGCTTGTGAATGTGAACGCTTTCACGAATCCCTCAACAAGGGAAGGGCCGACCGCCAGGTTCGCTGGCGTGGTCCTTGGGTTTGAAGAGGGGTTCCGGTGATCTGTGGAGGCCGGTGTTGCGGGCCGTCCCGATCGCCAAGAAGAGACTCGCAAACCTCGGCGGCGGATACAACCCCTTCCGGAAAGTTTTTTTTGATTCTTCGGTGTCGACTAGGTCACAGCCGTACTTCCATGGGGTGGATCCTGGCCTAAACGTTCGACTGAAAGGACTTTGGCCCTTTCTGCTCACACAATCACACGCAGTGCACGGCGTACGCCTGTGAACGTCACGCTGGTTCGCAGCCCCAGGTGGTCACCGTCCATCTGGAGGGGCAACGGCACCTTCGAATGCAAGGTGAAGCGCGTCAGATCGTGCCGGGAGACCGCATGCCTGCCGCGGGGTCCGCGCTCCGGGGACGAAGTGAGCAACTGGGTGCCATACCGGGCAACCGCGGCGGTGGAAAGCCGGCTCAGGCCGAAGAGATCGAGGCCCGTATCGAACGAGGCCTTAGGTGACGCGTAGATCGGGCGATTGCCGAGAAACGTCCACGGCGAGGTGTTCGAGACTATGGAGAGCACCAGATCGGTGACCGGCTCCTCGCCCGGATGCTCCAGGGTGATCACCCCGCGCCGCCGGTGCGGCTCGCCGAGCAGCTGACGGACCACCTGGCGCATGTACAGCGCGTGGGTCGACTTCCTGCCGCGCTCCCGCTGCTGCTCCACCCGGCCGACCACGCCGGCGTCAAAGCCCAGCCCCGCGTTGAAGGTGAACCAGCGGGCCGGTACGGCCTCGTCTTCCGAGCCCGGCGTGCCCGAGGTCAGCCCCAGGCCGACGGTGCGCTCGCGGCCCTCGCGCAGCGCGTCCAGCAGGACGCCGGTGGCCTCCACGGGCTGGTTGGGCAGGCCCAGGGCGCGGGCGAAGACATTGGTGGAGCCGCCGGGGACCACGGCGAGACCGGGCAGGTGCTCCGGGTCGGGCCCCGCGTGCAGCAGACCGTTGACGACCTCGTTGACCGTGCCGTCCCCGCCGAGGGCCACCACCAGGTCGATGTCGTCGCTCTCCGCGGCCTGCCGGCCCAGGTCGCGGGCGTGTCCGCGGTACTCGGTGGTGACCGCCTCCAGCTTCATCTCGCTGGCGAGCGCGTGGATCAGCACATCGCGCGTGCGCGCACTGGTGGTGGTTGCCGCCGGGTTGACCACGAGAAGTGCACGCATGACGTGCAGGGTACCTACTGAGGGGTACCGGGCCCAGACCGAGGCGGGGGCGGAGAGGGAGACGGGGCGTGAACCTCGACACGGGGGCGCGCACGGCGAGGGCTACCCTTCAGGGGTGAGCAGTGAGCAGACCCCCACCACCGCCCCGGACGCCACCGGCCCCCGCCCGCGCCGTCTGACGTACGCCGCGGCACTGGCCGCCCTGGAGGGGCTCGCGCTGGTGGCCGGCGGCGTGTGGATGTCGGTCCTCGCCCTCACCGGCGAACCGGACGACCGCCGGCAGGCCGTCACCGGCGGGGTGACGCTGATCGTGCTCGCGCTGCTCCCGCTGCTCGCCGCGCGGGGACTGTTCGCCCGGCGGAGCTGGAGCCGCGGCCCCGCCGTGATCACACAGATCGTCGCGCTGCCGGTGGCCTACAACCTGCTGCGTTCCGACAGCGTGGCCATCCCCGCCGGAATCCTGCTCTCCGTCGTGGCCGTCACCGCGCTCGTCCTGCTGCTCAACCCCGAGACGACCCGGGCCCTCGGCATCCGGGGACCCGGGAACGCCGGGAAGTAGCGCCCCGGCGGCCGCGCCGGGTCACTCCTCCACGAGCAGCTTCTCCCGCAGCTGGGCCAGGGTGCGGGCCAGCAGCCGGGAGACGTGCATCTGCGAGATGCCGACCTCCTGCGCGATCTGCGACTGGGTCATGTTGCCGAAGAAGCGCAGCAGCAGGATCCGCTTCTCGCGCGGCGGCAGGTCCTCCAGCAGCGGCTTGAGCGACTCCCGGTACTCCACGCCCTCCAGCGCCTCGTCCTCGGCGCCGAGGGTGTCGGCGACCGCCGGGGACTCGTCGTCGGTGTCGGGGACGTCCAGGGACAGCGTGGAGTACGCGTTCGCGGACTCCAGGCCCTCCAGGACCTCCTCCTCGGAGATGGCCAGCTTCTCGGCCAGCTCGTGCACCGTGGGGGAGCGGCCGTGCAGCTGGGACAGCTCCGCCGTGGCCGTGGTGAGCGACAGCCGCAGCTCCTGCAGCCGGCGCGGCACCCGCACCGCCCAGCCCTTGTCGCGGAAGTGCCGCTTGATCTCGCCGACGACCGTCGGGGTCGCGTACGTCGAGAACTCCACCCCCCGGTCGGGGTCGAAGCGGTCGACCGACTTGATCAGCCCGATGGTGGCGACCTGCGTCAGGTCGTCCAGCGGCTCCCCGCGGTTGCGGAAGCGGCGCGCGAGGTGCTCGACGAGCGGCAGGTGCATGCGCACCAGGCGGTTGCGCAGCTCCGCGTACTCGGGAGTGCCGTCCTGCAGCGTGCGCAGCTCGAGGAACATGGCGCGCGCCCCGCTGCGGTCCTGCGGGTCGTGGTGCGCGTACCCGCCCTGGGTGCCCGAAGCACCGGGGGTGCTCCGCGCGCCCCGGGTGGCGGGCGCCCGCGGCGCCTCGTCCTCGGCGTGTCGCTCGTGCTCGCTCATCGTCCCGCCCGTCGCCCTTCCCCGAGCGCTCGCCTCGTCCCCCGCCGGGTTGGCCCTGGCGGGGGCGCCCCCTCGACCCGGAGCGACCCCGGCCGACCCGGCCGCGGGCGTGCTCCGCCCGGCACCCCCGGACTGCCCGCCGCCCGGGGTGACGGCCTCCGTGGAGTCGTCCTCCGGGTGCGGCCGGGCCTGCTCGGGGATGCCGTCGATGCCGTCCGGCACGCGCTCGGCCGGCAGCTCCCGTGTGCCGCGTTCTTCGTCCCGCACCGGCCCGTCCTCGCTCCTCACGCCGGCCCGGGTCCCGCGCCGCGCTGTTTGTAGAGGCTGATCGACACGGTCTTGTCCTCGTCCACGGCGGAGGAGACCTTGCCCGCGAGCGCGGACAGCACGGTCCAGGCGAAGGTGTCCCGCGAAGGGGCGTGACCGTCCGTGGTCGGCGCCGAGACGGTCACCTCGAGCGAGTCGTCGACGAGCCGGAAGACACAGCTGAGCACCGAACCCGGCACGGCCTGCTGGAGCAGGATCGCGCAAGCCTCGTCGACCGCGATGCGCAGGTCCTCGATCTCGTCGAGGGTGAAGTCCAAACGGGCCGCGAGGCCGGCCGTGGCCGTACGCAGCACCGACAGGTAGGCCCCCGCGGCCGGCAGCCGGACTTCCACGAAGTCCTGGGTCGCGGGCTCGCCTGCGATCTGGGACACCCTCACCTCCAAGGTGGTACAAGCGTTTCAGGGCCTGGTTCGCCCCCGGGTAACGCGCTACGTGGTTCAGCGGTGACGCTATCGCGCTCTCGACGGTCCTGTCCCCGGGACCCCGACCCGCATGCTGTCACTCATAGTAAAACTATGAATACGCTCCGTGGCTAGGGGTCTGCGGCTCCCAAATGGGAAGAGCGCGCGCCGCATTGACGTACCCAGACGTCAGACGGTCGAACCGTCCGGCACCGGGGTCACGCCGGGTCACACGAGTACGTGGTCGACGAAGCACCAGCGCCAGTCCTCGCCGGGCTCGTGGGTCCGCATCACGGGGTGGCCGGTCTCGTTGTGGTGCTCAGTGGCGTGCCGGTTCGGCGAGGAGTCGCAGCACCCGACGTGACCGCAGGTGAGGCAGAGGCGCAGCTGCACCGGATCGGTGCCGTCCCGCAGGCACTCCGGACACGTCTCACCGAGCGGGACGGGTTCCGGGTGCGGCAGCGCGTCGGCGTGCGTGCACTGTTTCATGATTGCCAGATTACGACGCCCGCGCGGAGAGCCGCGCGGAAAAACGAGGGTGGGCCGGACATGGACGTGATGCCGCTGCTGTTGCTGGTGGCGGGCAGTGCCGCGATCGCCGCGGCCGCCCGCCGCACCCCGGTGCCGCCGCCGCTGCTGCTGGTCGCCGCCGGGCTGGTGGTCAGCTACCTCCCCGGGGTGCCCGCGTACACGCTCGACCCGCACATCGTCCTGCCGCTCGTCCTGCCCCCGTTGCTGCACACGGCGGCCACCGAGAGCTCCTACCTCGACCTGCGGGCGCAACTGCGGCCGGTGGCGCTGCTGTCGGTGGGGTACGTGCTGTTCGCGACGTTCGCCGTCGGCTGGGTCCTGTACCTGATCGTGCCGGGCCTGCCGCTGACCGCGGCGCTGGTGTTCGGCGCCGTGGTGGCCCCGCCGGACGCGGTCGCGGCGACGGCGGTGGCGCGCAGGGTGGGGCTGCCCTCCCGGATCACCACCATCCTCCAGGGCGAGTCCCTGCTGAACGACGCCACCGCGATCACCGCGTTCCGGGTGGCCGTGGCGGCCGCGGTCGGCGAGGGCGCGACCTGGGCCGGGGGGATCGGCGAGTTCCTGCTCGCGGCGGTCGGCGGACTGGTGGTCGGCCTGGTGCTGATGGCACCGCTGCACTGGCTGCGCACCCGTGTGAAGGAGGCGCTGCTGCAGAACACGCTCTCCCTGCTGATCCCGTTCGTCGCGTACGCCGCCGCCGAGCAGGTGCACGCCTCCGGCGTCATCGCCGTGGTGGTCGTCGCCCTCTACCTGGGGCACCGCGCGTGGGAGGTCGACTTCGCCACCCGCCTCCAGGAGGACGCGGTGTGGAAGATGGTCGCGTTCGTCCTGGAGTCCGCGGTGTTCGCGCTGATCGGACTGCAACTCCCCGTCGTCCTGAGAGGACTCGGCGAGTACGAGGGCGCCGACGCCGCCTGGTACGCGGTCGCCGTCTTCGCGGTGGTCGTCGTCATGCGGTTCGTCTGGGTGTACCCGGCCACCTGGCTGCCGCCGCTGCTGTCGGCGAAGATCAGGGAACGCGAGGGGAGACCCGGCTGGAAGGCGCCGTTCGTCATCGCGTGGGCCGGAATGCGCGGCGTGGTCTCGCTGGCCATCGCCTTCTCGATCCCGGTCACCGCCGAGGGCGAGGACTTCCCGCAGCGCAACCTGCTGCTCTTCCTGACCTTCACCACCGTCATCGGCACCCTGGTCGTGCAGGGCCTGACACTGCCCCCGCTGATCCGGGCGCTCAAGCTCCCCGGACGCGACGCGCGGGCCGAGACCCTGGCCGAGGCCAACGCCCAGGCGCAGGCCTCCCGGGTCGCCGAGCAGCGTCTGGACGAGCTCCTGGCCGACGGGCGCAACACCCTGCCCGCACCGCTCGCCGAACGCCTGCGCACCGTCCTGGAACGCCGCCGCAACGCCGTCTGGGAACGGCTCGGGCAGGTCAACCCGGTCACCGGGGAGTCGGTGGACGACACCTACCGGCGGCTGTCACGGGAGATGATCAGCGCGGAACGCGAGGTGTTCGTCCGGCTGCGCGACGGCCGTCACATCGACGACGAGATGCTGCGCACGCTGCTGCGCCGGCTGGACCTGGAGGAGGCGGCGGCGTTCCGGGAGACGACCTGACCGCTCACGGGAAGGGCCGGCCGGTGATCACCGCGGCGACCGTGCTCCCGCGCGGGAACGCGTCTTCCTCCGCGAGGGCGACAAGGGCGTAAAGCAACTTGGCGACATAGAGACGTTCGACCGGGATGCCGTGGCGGTGCTCGAAGTCCTCGGCGAACGCGTCGAGTTCCGGGGGGATGCGGGCGTAGCCGCCGAAGTGGAAGCGGTCGTCGAGGCTCCAGTCGCCGCGCGGGCCGCCGAACGCCTCGCCCTGCAGGGCCCGTATGTCATCGGCCAGGAAGCCGCCCCTGAGCACGGGTATGCCCAGCGCGCGCGTTCCGCCGCCGAGCCCGGCGGCCAGTCCGGCCAGCGTGCCGCCGGTGCCGCAGGCCACCGCCGCCACGTCCGCCCGGCCGGCCAGCTCCTCCCCGAGCGCCCGGCAGCCGCGCACGGCGGCGGGGTTGCTGCCGCCCTCGGGCACGACGTACGCGTCCTCGGCGCCCGCCGCGCGCAGCACGGCCGCCAGGGTCTCCGGCTCGGTCTTGCGGCGGTACGTCGACCGGTCGACGAAGTGCAGCCGCATCCCGTCGGCCGCGCACCGGGCCAGCGAGGGATTGAGCGGGCGGCCGGCGAGTTCCTGCCCGCGCACCACGCCGACGGTGCGCAGGCCGAGCAGCCGGCCGGCGGCGGCCGTGGCCCGCAGGTGGTTGGAGTACGCGCCCCCGAAGGTGAGCACGGTCCGCCCGGCCGCCTCGGCGAGGTTCGGCGCGAGCTTGCGCCACTTGTTGCCGACCAGTTCGGGGTGGATCAGATCGTCCCGCTTCAGCAGCAGCCGCACCCCGTGCCGCTCGAACCGCCCGTCCGCGGCCTCCCGCAGCGGGGAGGGCAGCCGTGGACGCAGGCCCGCGGGGGCGTCGCGGGGGACGGGGGTGTCGGAGCCGGTCACGGGACCATTGTCGCCCGCGGCTCCTCGCGGCCGCGGTCGCGGTCGCGGAGCACGTCGATCAGGGAGGGGCCGCCCCACAGGCACCACAGCGCGATCACCGGGTCGCAGATCGCGCAGCCCAGGGAGGACGTGTGGGCGAACGGGATGATGGGGTTGCCCTTGACGTGGTGGACGATGTCCCACGCGGTGTGCAGCAGCCAGCCGACGCCGATGAACGTCCAGGACTCCAGGCCGCGGAACGCGACCCAGGTGACCAGCGCCGTGAAGGCGAACTCCCAGCCGCCCAGGTCGCCGCCGCTGAGGTAGGCGGCGCCCGCACCGGCGACCATGAGGGCGTTCAGGCGCCGCCGGTGCGGTTCGCGGACGAGGGACATCAGCAGGGCGTAGAGGACACCGATGCCGACCGGGGCGACGTACTGCATGGCGAGGCCTTCTCCTGGGACCGTCAGGGACGGTTCACCACGCTAGGAGCGGACCGCCGCGGGCCCCAGGGGAGCGGGCGACAGCTTCCGACGGGTTGTCGCCAGGCGGGCCGCGCGCCGTCGCGCCCGCGCGTCACTTCAGCCGGTCGCCGATCCGCTTCCGCATCGAGCCCATCGTGAACCCGCGCGGGTCCACCTTCCCCGGCTGCCACTCCTTGTGCCCGATCACCGACCGCTCGTTCCAGCCGTGATGACGGCACACGGCGGCCGCGGCCCTCTCGACGGCCTCCAGCTGGGCCGCCGGCCAGGGGTCCTCGCCGTCGCCCAGGTTCTCGCACTCGAATCCGTAGAAGTGCCGGTTGCCGTCGGTGTTCGCCTCGTTGTCCTTCGGCAGCGCCCGCTCCGCGATCACCGCCCGGAGCACCTCGTCGTCGCCGAGCCCCGCGTGGTTGGCCCTGCCGTAGCCGACGAGGTGGACCCGGCCGTCCTTGGTGATGACGCCGTGGCACAGGGGTCCGGGCAGGCCCTCGTAGCCCTTGCGGCAGATGTCGACCGTGCGGGCGCTGCCCTTGGTCACGGTGTGGTGGATCATCACGCCGTGGACCGGGCCCCACGGGCCCTTGTGGTCGCGGTTGTGGTCGCGCCAGTCGCCGACCTCGACGACCGTGAGTCCTTCCGCCTTCAGCGCGCGCAGGAACGCGCTCGCGGACATGGGTGGGGCCATGACCGCCCTCCTTCGTGCCGGGCGGCGGCCACCCTTCGCGACCGCTCGCTACCGGGCCTATACCGAAAAGGAGCGCGTTCAACTACTGGTTCGTCCCCTGTGCGAGCCGATCCGGACAATTTCCTTCCGGTACGGCCCCATCGGACGGGTGCCCCATGTGTGCCCAGCCCTCCCAAGATCCAATCCCGCTCGATCGGGTAATGGTGTGCGCACGCTCCGTGAGGAAGGCTTGATCGCGCAATGCCGCGCCCGGCACGACCGGGTGCGGGATCACCATTGGGGAGGGCATTCTCTATGTCGGTAGGCGAAGAGGTCCGTTCGGAGCAGGCCGGGCAGCAGCAGAGCCTCGGCACGGCGGCCGCGCGGAACCTGGCCACCACGACCAAGTCCGTGCCGCAGATGCAGGAGATCAGCTCGCGCTGGCTGCTGCGCATGCTGCCCTGGGTCGATGTGCAGGGCGGTACGTACCGTGTCAACCGGCGGCTGACGTACGCCGTGGGTGACGGCCGGCTGACGTTCGTGAAGACCGGCGACCGCGTCGAGGTCATCCCCGCGGAGCTGGGCGAGATTCCGGTGCTGCGGTCGTACGAGGACGAGGAGGTGCTGGCCGAGCTGGCCGCCCGCTGCCGGCAGCGGGAGATCGGGGCCGGTCAGGTCATCGCCTCCTTCGGCAGCCCGGCCGACGAGGTGTACCTGCTGGCGCACGGCAGGGTGGAGCGGGTCGGCACCGGGCCCTACGGCGAGGACGAGTCCCTCGGAGTCCTCGCCGACGGCGCCTACTTCGGCGAACAGGCGCTGCTGGGCGAGGACGCCATCTGGGAGTACACCGCCCGCACCCTCACCGCCTGCACCGTGCTCGTGCTGCCGCGCGAGGCCGTCGAACAGGTCGCCGAGCGGTCGGACACCCTGCGCGAACACCTCCGCCGGCGACTCACGGTCCCGGGGCAGCGCACCAACAAATACGGCGAGAAGGAGATCGACCTCGCGGCCGGTCACAGCGGAGAGCCGGACATCCCGCACACCTTCGTCGACTACGAGGCCAGGCCGCGCGAGTACGAACTCAGTGTCGCCCAGACCGTGCTGCGCATCCATACCCGCGTGGCCGACCTCTACAACCAGCCCATGAACCAGACGGAGCAGCAGATCCGGCTGACCGTCGAGGCACTGAAGGAGCGCCAGGAGCACGAACTCGTCAACAACCGCGACTTCGGTCTGCTCCACAACTGCGAGTACGACCAGCGGATCCAGCCCCACGACGGCGTGCCGAGCCCCGACGACATGGACGAGCTGCTCAGCAGGCGGCGCGGGACCAGGCTGCTCCTCGCCCACCCGCGCGCGATCGCCGCGTTCGGCCGTGAGCTCAACAGGCGGGGACTGGTCCCGGAGACCATCGACATGGGCGGCAACCGCATCCCCACCTGGCGGGGGGTGCCGATCTTCCCGTGCAACAAGATCCCGGTGACCGAGGCCCGGACGACCTCCGTCATCGCCCTGCGTACCGGTGAGGAGGACCAGGGCGTCATCGGACTGCGGGCCGCCGGCATCCCCGACGAGATCGAGCCGAGTCTGTCCGTGCGGTTCATGGGCATCAACGAACAGGCCATCATCAAGTACCTGGTCACGACCTACTACTCGGCCGCGGTCCTGGTACCGGACGCGCTCGGCGTCCTGGAGAACGTCGAGATCGGCCGTTGGCGATGACCTGCCGCCGGCTCCCGTCCCGCACACCGTGTCCCCGCCCGCCCGGGCGGGTACACCTCGGAGGTATGCGCTCGACGGGTGCGGAGGCGCCATCCTTCCGCTCCTTCACCGAGTCGGTCCCAGGGGGGAGTCGATGACGGAGTCCATCACGGAGCCGAAGACGGGGCGTGCGACGGAGAGCACGGCCACGGTGCCGGCCGTGCCGGAGCAGCGGCCCGGTGACGGGCACGAGGCGACGGTGCTGCTGGAGCGGGCGCGGGCCGCGGTCGACCCGGTGCTGCGGGCCGCCGTCGGCTCGCTGCCCGGCCCGATGCGCCGCATCGCGCTCCACCACTTCGGCTGGGACCAGACGGACGGCACCCCGGCCGGGGGCGGTTCGGGCAAGGCGATCCGCCCCGCCCTGGTGCTCGCCGCGGCCTCCGCCCTGGGCGGGCCCGTGGCCCGGGCGGCCGCCGTACGGGCGGCGGCCGCCGTGGAACTGGTCCACAACTTCACGCTGCTGCACGACGACGTGATGGACCGGGACACCACCCGCCGCCACCGGCCCACCGCCTGGACCGTGTTCGGGGACGCCGGCGCGATCCTCGCCGGGGACGCCCTCCAGGCGCTCGCCCTGCGGCTGCTCGCCGAGGACCCCCATCCGGCGGCCTCGGCGGCGGCGGCCCGGCTCGCGGACTGCGTGGTCGAACTGTGCGCGGGGCAGCACGCCGACACGGCCATGGAGCAGCGGGGCCCCGACGAGGTCACCCTCGCCGAGACGCTCGCCATGGCCGAGTCCAAGACCGGCGCGCTGCTCGGCTGCGCCTGCGCGATCGGGGCACTGTACGCGGACGCCGGGGACGCGGACGTGGCGGCACTGGACGGGTTCGGCCGGAAGGCGGGACTGGCCTTCCAGCTCATCGACGACGTGATCGGCATATGGGGTGATCCGCGCCGCACCGGCAAGTCGGCCGGCGCGGACCTGGCCGCCCGCAAGAAGTCGCTTCCGGTGGTCGCCGCGCTCACCTCCGGCACCCCGGAGGCCGCGGAACTCGCCGCCGTGTACGCGACCCCGCACCACGAGGAGGACGACCTGGAGGAGCTCGCACTGGCCGTGGAACGGGCGGGCGGCCGGGACTGGGCGCAGACCCAGGCGGCCGACCGGATGGCCCGGGCGATGCAGGAAGTGGCCCGCGCGGTTCCCGATCCGGAGGCGGCGGGCGGGCTGCTGTCCCTGGCCGAGTTCGTGACACGGCGCACCACCTGACGGCCCGCCGGCCGTCTCCCCGGCCCCGGAGTCACAGGGTGCCGTGCGGCTCCTGACCCCGCACGGCACCGTGGCTCCGGTCCGGCGGGTCCCGCACTTCCCCACGGTGTGCGGGGCCCGCCCTCCCCGCGACGGCCGTCCCGCTACGCTCAACGTCCGTACGTGCAACGTCGGTTGAGGTGAAGGGGCGGACATGGGCGTGGCGATCCGGACGGCTGGGGACGGGGACCGGGAGCTGGTCGTCCGGCTCCTGGACGAGGCGTTCCAGGACGACCCGGTCAGTGGCTGGGTCTTCCCCGGCGACGAGTACCGCCGTACGACGCACCACAGGCTCATGGCCGCCTTCACCGACGTCGTGCTCGCCGAGGGGCGTGTCGACCTCACCGAGGACGGCTCGGCGTGCGCCCTCTGGATGTCCGTACCGGCGGACGAGCCCGGGCACGGCGAGGAGCAGCCGGACGACGACGGTTTCGCCCGGATGCGCCAGGCCGTCGACCCGGACAACGAGCGCGTGGAGCTGATCGGCCGGCTCACCGCGGAGATCCACCCCTCGGGGCGGGCCCACGAGTACCTGTGGATGATCGGCGTGGCACCCGGTCGCCAGGGCGAGGGGCTCGGCACCGCGCTGATCGGCTCCGTCCTCGACCGCTGCGACCGGGAAGGGCTGGCGGCGTACCTGGAGGCGAGCAGCGAGCGCAGCGCCCGGTTGTACCGGCGCCTCGGCTTCGAGGCGTCCGGTGAGCCCCTGATCCTCCCGGACGGCCCGCGCATGTGGCCCATGTGGCGCGAACCCCGCACCACCGGCTGACGGACCGGCCGGGAGGGACCGATTCCCGCCCCGTACTTCCGGCCCTTGCCCCCGCCCCGTGCTCCCGGTCCGAGGCCGCGCGGCCGGCTGTCGGTGGGTCCGGGTCCTCGAATCCGGGTCCTCGGAAGGGACGTTCGGCCCTGGCGGCCGGCGTGCGTCCGGACTTCACTGGCTCGCGGGCAGCGCCCGCCGGCCGTACCGAGGGGTCCGGCGGGTGTCGGACGACGAGGCCGGCGGGGACGGGACGATGACAACGGCGGGCGACGACGGCACGACGGGCGGGCACATCGCGGTGGTGGGGCACGCCGACCTGACCCCCGCCACGCTCCTGCTGGTGGAGGACGCGTTGCGGGCCCGGCTGGCGCGGCGGCCCGCCCCGGCCGTGGCCATGGTGCGCACCGGCGCGGGAACGCCGCCGGCGTCCGGCCGGGCCGCGCGGGCGGCGGGGTGTTCGCTGGCCGTGGTGATCCCCACGCGTATCGGGGTGCCGGCCATGCCGCCCCGGCGGGACCGGATGGCGGCCGGCGAGCTGCTGACCCTCGCCGACGAGGTGCGCCTGCTGACCTACGACCCGGCGGAGCGCGACTCCTGCGTCGGCGTGGACGAACGGCTCGTCGCCGCCGGCGGCCTCCTCCTGGCCGTCCGGGACGGCTCCCCGTCCAACGGCCGCGACGCCACCGCCCACCTGGTGACCTACGCCCGCGCCCGGGGCGTCCCCGTGGAGATCGTGTGGCCCGCGGGGGCCGCCCGGGAAGCGCCGCCCGCCCTCCACGCGGAGCGCTGACGGCGGGAACAGGGACCATCGACCCCTGCCCGGAGACCCGTACAGGGACCCTTCGCCCCATGCGGACCCCTCTCCCCGCCGCCGATCATGGGCGCGCGGAACAGCCTGGGGAGGAAGACGTCCGGTGGACGAGATACGCATGGAGAAGGTCGGAGCCACGGAGGACGGACGGCCCCGTCCGGTGCCGCCGTCGTCCGGAGGGACCGCCTCGGTGGGGACGCCTGTGGTGCGCCGGGCCGCGTGGGTGGACTGGCTGACCACCACCGACCACAAGAGGATCGGCACGCTGTACCTGGTCAGCGCGTTCGTGTTCTTCGTCGTCGGCGGGGTGATGGCGCTGATGATGCGCGCCGAGCTCGCCCGGCCGGGTCTGCAGATCATGTCGAACGAGCAGTTCAACCAGGCGTTCACGATGCACGGTTCGATCATGCTGCTGATGTTCGCGATGCCGCTGTTCACGGGCTTCGCGAACTGGATCATGCCGCTGCAGATCGGCGCGCCCGACGTCGCGTTCCCGCGGCTGAACATGCTGGCCTTCTGGCTGTTCCTGTTCGGCTCCTCGATCGCCGCCGCCGGTTTCCTCACCCCGGGAGGAGCCGCCGACTTCGGCTGGTTCCTGTACGCCCCGCTGTCGAACGCGGTCTACTCACCGGGCATCGGCGCCGACCTGTGGATCATGGGCGTGGCCCTGTCCGGCTTCGGCTCGATCCTGGGCGCGGTCAACTTCATCACCACGATCATCTGCATGCGCGCTCCGGGCATGACGATGTTCCGCATGCCGATCTTCACCTGGAACGTGCTGCTGACGGCGCTGCTGGTGCTGATCGTGTTCCCGGTGCTGGCGGCGGCGCTGTTCGCGCTGGAGTGCGACCGGAAGTTCGGCAGTCACATCTTCGACTCGGCCACCGGCGGAGCGCTGCTGTGGCAGCACCTGTTCTGGTTCTTCGGCCATCCCGAGGTGTACATCCTGGCGCTGCCGTTCTTCGGCATCGTCTCCGAGGTGATCCCGGTCTTCTCCCGCAAGCCGATGTTCGGCTACATGGGACTGGTCGGCGCGACGATCGCGATCGCGGGTCTGTCGGTGACGGTGTGGGCGCACCACATGTACGTCACGGGCGGTGTGCTGCTGCCGTTCTTCGCCTTCATGACGATGCTGATCGCGGTGCCGACGGGCGTGAAGTTCTTCAACTGGATCGGCACCATGTGGAAGGGCTCGCTCAGCTTCGAGACGCCGATGCTGTGGACGCTGGGCTTCCTGACCACCTTCCTCTTCGGCGGCCTGACCGGCGTCGTCCTGGCCTCGCCCCCGCTGGACTTCCACGTCTCCGACACCTACTTCGTCGTGGCGCACTTCCACTACACCGTCTTCGGCACGGTCGTGTACGCGATGTTCGCCGGGTTCCACTTCTGGTGGCCGAAGTTCACCGGCAAGATGCTCGACGAGCGCCTCGGCAAGATCACCTTCTGGACCCTCACGGCCGGCTTCCACCTGACTTTCCTGGTCCAGCACTGGCTGGGTGTCGAGGGCATGCCGCGCCGCTACGCCGACTACCTCGCCGCCGACGGCTTCACCGCCCTGAACACCCTCTCCTCCATCGGGTCGTTCCTGCTCGGCCTGTCGATCCTGCCGTTCTTCCACAACGTCTGGAAGACGGCCAAGTACGGCGAACCGGTCGGCGTCGACGACCCCTGGGGCTACGGCCGCTCGCTGGAGTGGGCGACCTCCTGCCCGCCGCCGCGGCACAACTTCCGCACCCTGCCGAGGATCCGCAGCGAGTCCCCGGCGTTCGACCTGCACCACCCCGAGATCGCCGCGCTCGAACCGGCGAGGTGAGCCGTGCCGCAGCCCGTACTGGCCCTGGGGTGCGCGGCGGCGACGGCCGCCGGCTGCGTCTGGTACCTGCCGGCCCTCGCCGACCTGCGCGCCGGAGCCGACCGGCCGCTGTCCCGCCGTACGGCGGCGATCGCCTGCCTGACCGGCTGGGGCACGCTCGCGACGGTCGCTCCGGTGCTGCTCCTGGCCGCCGCGTGGTGGGTGCCGGCCGTCGTGGCGGCCGCGGGCGGCACGGCCGCGGCCGTTCTGTGGACCGGCACCGCCGTGCGGCGCGCCGGTGAGCGGCGGGAGGCGGCCCGGCAGTGGGCGCGGTTGCCGTACGAGCCGCCGCCCACCGCCCGTCACCCCCGCGGGACGGTCGCCGCGCTGGTCGTCGCCGGCCCGGTCGCGGCAGTGACGGCGGTCGTCGCCCCCGTCGTGGTCGTCACGGTTCCCGCGCTGGTCGTGGGCCTGCTCCTCATGATCGCCGTACGGCACACCCGCATGGTCCGCCGTACGGCGGCGAGCCGCGGCCGCCCCCCGGGATAGCGGGCGGTCGCCCGGGCGCGGCGCCGACACATACGGAATCCCTCTCCTCACTTGCCCCGGGTTCCGCTTATTCCCTTGCACCACTACAACTGAAGTACTACAAATGGAGTTGTTCGAAAGAGGGCAGTCCACGGAAAGAGGCCGCTTTGCGCAAGCTCACGTACTACATCGCCTGCTCCATCGACGGCTTCATCGGGGACCCGGAGGGTGACGCGTCGGCGATGTACGCCTTCGTCGACGAGGAGTTCCTCGGCTTCCTCGTGGCGGAGTACCCGGAGACCATCTCGACCCCCGGCCGCCGGCAGATGAACATCGACGACCTGCCGAACAAGCGGTTCGACACGATCGTCCAGGGCCGGGGCAGCTACGACATCGCCCTGAAGGAGGGCATCACCAGCCCCTACGCCCACCTGCGCGAATACGTCGCCTCCCGCACGCTGGGGGAGTCGCCCGACCCCAACGTCGAGATCATCGCGGACGACCTGGTCGGCCGGGTGCGCGCGCTGAAGGCGGAGGACGGCGAGCTCGGCATCTACCTGTGCGGCGGGGCCGAGCTCGCCGGCGCACTGGTCGACGAGATCGACGAGCTGGTCATCAAGACGTACCCCATCGTGCAGGGCTCCGGCATGCCGATGTTCGGCTCCGGCTTCGCGATCACGCAGTTCGCGCTGGAGTCGGTGCGCTCGTTCGGCAACGGCGTGCTGGTGCGGACGTACAGCAGGAAGCGCTGAACCCGCTCCGGGCCTACCCTGGGGGCATGGACAGCGAACGACCCGTCTGTCCCGCCTGCGGGCAGCCGGTGGAGACGGTGGTCCGGCGCCACAAGACGCTGGGCGCGTGGGTCCCGGTGTGGGTGCGCGGCCCGTGCCGCAACCCGAGATGCGAGGAATCCCACGAGGCCGGGGAGACCGGACGAGCCGAACGCCCCGGTGACACCGAGGCGGGACCGGTACGGAAGGACACCGTGCGCCAGGCTCACACCCGGCGCTAGCGTTGCGGCATGGGCGCGGTGTGGCGGTGGGGCGTGGGCATCTGGACGGTCGTCGTGATCGTCGGGGGCGGACTGACCCTGTGGTTGCGGGACACGGCCGAACCGCCGCCCCCGGCAGGCTGGGAGAGGACGGGGACCGACCCGGCCCCCGGCCTCCCGGAGGGCTGGGAGACGAGGTGCCCCGTCCCCGAGCCGCCGCCCGGCGTCGAGGACGGCGCGGTGGTCACCGCCTGCCTCCTCACCACCGACTAGTCCGGCCGGCGGGCGAGTCCGCCCGTCTCCGGGTCCCGGCCGGTCAGACAGTACGTACCGCCCGCCGGATCCCGCATCACCGTCCAGTGGCCGAACACGGCCACGCACACGGCGCCGAGCTCCTCGTGCCGCACCCGGGTCGCACCGATGTCGGCGCAGGCGAGGTCCAGATGTGCGGCAGCCGGCCGTTCCTCCTCCAGCCGCTGGAGCAGGATGCGTACGGGCAGCCCGGCCGGCGGCCTGATCACATGGAACTCGGGGCGTGAACCGGGCACCGCGTCCCAGCCGGGCAACAGCCCGCTCCAGAAGGCGACGTCCGCGTCGTAGCCGGACGGCGGGAGATCGAGGCACACCTGGTCCAGACGGCTGCCGTGGACTACGGGCGGCCGTACCGACTCCCCGCGCCAGGGCACCGCGCAGAACAACTGCCCCGCGGGCGACCGCAGTACGGCCCACCCCTCGTGCTCGCCGACCGCCTCCGCGCCCAGCCGCAGCGCGTCCGCGACGAACCCGGGCAGGTCGTCCACGGAGAAGTCGAGATGAGCGCCGCCCCGGCCCGAGACGACCCTCTGCATCCCCACGCAGGCGTCGGCACCGTCCGCCGACAGGGTCACGAACTCCCCGCTGTCGCCGCTCGGTTCGGACAGCCGGGTCCCGGTGACGGCCGTCCAGAACCCACCGGCCCGGCCGGCCCCGGACGCGGGCCGGTCGATGAAGGCGTACGTCCAGCGGACGCTCACCGCCGGGGCCGTTCCATGAAGCGCAGCATGTTCCCCGCCGGGTCGCGGAACGCGCAGTCACGCACCCCGTACGGCTGGTCCACCGGCTCCTGGAGCACGTCCACACCGGCGGCGCGGACGCGCTCGAAGAGGGCGTCGCAGTCGGTGGTGGTGAAGTTGACCCCGCGCAGCATGCCCTTGGCCAGCAGCTCGGCCATCGCCTGCCTGTCACCGGGGGAGGCGTCCGGGTTCGCGGCGGGCGGCTCCAGCACGATCTCCACGTCCGGCTGCTCCGGCGAGGCGACCGTCACCCAGCGCATCCCCTCGAACCCCACGTCGTTGCGGACCTCGAGCCCCAGCACGTCACGGTAGAAGGCCAGCGCCTTGTCGTGGTCGTCGACGGCGATGAAGCACTGGGCGAGCCGTACATCGTTTCCTGTGTCCATGTGCCCACGCTAAGAGGTTTCGCTCGGATCGACCCGCGCCCGGCCCCGGACCGGCCGGGTGTACATCCGCGCCACGCACGGCGGGATGACCGCGCTCTCCTCGTGCGACCGGGCCCGGTACGCGCTCGGCGTCTCCCCGACCAGCTCGGTGAACCGCGCGCTGAACGACCCGAGCGAGGTGCAGCCGACCGCCAGGCACACCTCCGTCACCGTGAGGTCGCCCCGCCGCAGCAACGCCTTGGCACGCTCGATGCGCCGGGTCATGAGGTAGGAGTACGGCGTCTGCCCGTACGCCGCGCGGAAGCTGCGCTGGAAGTGCCCGGGTGACATCAGCGCGGTCCGCGCCAGCTCCGTGACGTCGAGCGGCTCGGCGTACTCCCGGTCCATCCGGTCCCGGGCCCGCCGCAGCCGCACCAGATCCTCCAGCTCCATCCGCCCAGCATCCCACGCCCCGCGACGGTGCGCGGAGCGCCGTCACGGAAAGGCGGATCAGGGCGGAGCCGGCAGCGCTGCCGCCTGGGACAACAGAGGAGGCATCTCCCGCTCGACCAGGGGTTTGAGCAGGTTGAGCGCCGCGCCGCGTGGGGGCGCGAGAGGGCTCGGGACCCTCCGGGGAGGAACGGCACCGCTCTCGACGACGCCGCGGAGAACGGCGGCCACCTCCGCGTCGTCGGCTTCGGCCAGGACGGCCGCAAGACGCAGAGCATCCGTCCGGGGCCCCGTGGGCCGGCGCTCGGCCAGGCGCCGGATGCGTGTACCCGAGGCGCTGTGCCGGGTCGCCGCCGCGAGGGCTGCGAGGGTGAACCGTACGGCTTCGTCCTCGCCGTCCCAGCGGTCCAGAAGGTGCGGCGCCGCGGCTTCGACCGCACGGCGGGCGGCGAGTTCGTCCACCGTCTCCTCCAGCGGAAGGCCCAGGGCGACCCTGCGGTCGGCTCCGGAAGCAGCCAGGCGCTGCCCGATGGTGGCCGCCTCGAACAGGAACGTGGTGAGGACGGCTCGATGCGCGGGGTGGATGCCCTCGTGGCGTGCGAGACCGGCCAGCAGGGGAATCTCCTCGGCGGTGTGCGGGTAGCAGGTGCCCTGGTGCATGACCGAGTCGGCCAGTTCGAAGACGACTTCGCGATCGCCGGAGAAGCCGTCGGCCTCGGCGGTGAGCCACCAGGCGGTTCCGTCGGGCAGCTCCCCCTGCTGGGCTTCCTGGTCACGGGCGACTTGCCGCACGCACTCGAGCACGGGCGGAAAGGGACGTCCGGCGGTGGCGCACCGAAGCGGCGTGGCCGGATCCGGTTCTTCCACCGGTGGCGGGAAGCCCGAGATCACGTCGCGCCGCATGCGGTGGGCGTGCTTCTGGTCGAGTTCGTGGACCAGCCCCCGGCGGTCGAATCCGGACAGCATGGTCTTCCGGTTGGCCTGGGATCCGCCGTTCCGGAAACCGCCGTGCGCCCTGCCGACGGCTTCGACAGCCGCCCTCTCGCAGTCGTGCTGGTGGAACTCCGAGGCCCGGTCGGGAGCTTCCTCGTCCACCAGGCTGTCGACGCTCCACCAGCCCTCCAGTTCGGGCCGGGAGAACTCGGGCTTGCCGAACAGGAGGTTCCCGGGGTCCAGATGCGGAAGGTACACCGGGCGCACGGTCACCCACCGGTGTCCACGTCGCGTCAGTGCCGAGGCCACCGAGCGGGCGTCCGCTTCACTCGGAGCGGCGACGGAGTGGTGGACCACCGTCTCGGAGGCCGGCCAGGAGGCCGGCTCGTCGACGCCATGACGTGACGTGAGTTCGTTCGGCATACGGCGAAGCATAGGAAGCAGGTCGGACAACGGGCCGCCCAGCGCCCCCTGCGTCCGCTCACGAAGCACCTTGAGCCCGACACGGCGAGCGTCCTCCCCGAGGGGTACGCCGCCCGGTACGGCGTCCTTCGCGCGGGGTAGTGGTTCGGCCCGTAGGGGTGATCCCCGGCTGTGCCCGCTTCACGAGGATGAGGCCATGAAGCTGGAGATCCTGCACACGCCCCCGCCCGTCAGCGACACCGAGCGACCCGTTCCCCGCTGGGCCGTGGGCCTGGCCTACGCGCTTCCGCTGCTCCTGCTGCCGTCGTGCCTGTGGCGGCTGCCCTTCGCCCTGCACTTCGAGATGGGGCAGGTGCAGGATCTCGACATGCCGCCCTACTGGGTGAGCATCCCGTACGTCCTCGGGCTCAGCGTGTTATCGGAAGTGATCGCGATCCTGACCATCGGGCTGGTCCGGGGCTGGGGAGAGGTGGCACCCACCTGGATCCCGGTCATCGGCGGCAGACGCGTCCGGCCGATGGCGGCCGCCGTCCCCGCCGTCCTCGGCGGCCTGATCCTCACCCTGCTGTTCACCAATGTCCCGATCGGCGACGGTCGCAAGCTCACCCTGTACGGCATCGCCGACAACGCCGGATACACCAACGACGCCTGGCAGGCGCTCGCGACGGTGTGCCTCACCCCCGTCGCCGCATGGGGACCCGTCACCATCGCTCTCGGGATCGCCTACTACCGCCGCCGAACCGCGCCGTCGCAGGGGTAGCGGTCCGGCGGATCCGCACCCACCTGTGGCCGGGCGAAGAGGACCGCACCCGGGCCGTCATGGACGCCGTGCTCGGCGGCCTGCGGACCGGGTGCGGACTCGGAGACACTGCAACCAAGGAAATCGCAGGTCAAAAGGCATGACCGAAGGTCAGGCCTTCTTGGTCTCCCAGAAGATCTTGTCGATCTGGGCGATGTAGTCCAGGGCCTTCTGGCCGGTCGCCGGGTCCGTCGACGCCTTGGCGGCCGAGAGGGCCTTCAGGGTGTCGTTGACCAGCTGGTGCAGCTCCGGGTACTTCTCGAAGTGCGGGGGCTTGAAGTAGTCGCTCCACAGCACGGAGACGTGGTGCTTCGCCAGCTCGGCGCGCTGCTCCTTGATGACCGTGGCACGGGCCTGGAAGTGCGGGTCGTCGTTGCCGGCCATCTTCTCCTGGACGGCCTTCACCGACTCCGCCTCGATGCGGGCCTGGGCCGGGTCGTACACGCCGCAGGGCAGGTCGCAGTGGGCGCTGACCTTGACCTTGGGGGCAAACAGGCGGGAAAGCATGGAGCGTTTCCTTCCTCGTGATCGTCTTCTCACACTGGACATTACTCCGTGGCGGACGGCTTTTCGCGGGTGCCCCCGCGGGCTTAGGACAAAAGTCCGGGGTGAGACTGGGACTGGTGGAGGACGAACCGGGGAGGTGCCGGGTGATGCCGGAGCTGTCGCAGGACGCCGAGCGGGCGAGGGCGCCGCTGCCCTTCGGGGTGGCCGAGGTGACCGGGCCGTCCATGGTGCCCACGCTGCACCACGGGGACCGGCTCCTGGTGCACTACGGCGCCCGGGTCAAACGCGGGGACGTGATCGTGCTGCGGCATCCGTTCCAGCAGGACCTGCTCGTCGTCAAGCGGGCCGCCGAGCGGCGGGAGGGCGGCTGGTGGGTGCTCGGGGACAACGCGTTCGCGGGCGGCGACAGCACCGACTACGGGGTGGTGCCCGACGAACTGGTGCTCGGCCGGGTCCGGTTCCGTTACCGGCCGCGCGGCTCCGAGCGGCGTTCGCCGCTGGCCGTGGTGGGCTGGGCGCTGTCGTCGGCCCGGCCCGTGCTCTCCGGCCGGTCGGCCTCCAGGCGCTTGCGGGCGCGGTAGGCGGCCACGTTGGCGCGGGTGGCGCAGCGGTCGGAGCAGTAGCGGCGGGAGCGGTTGGTGGAGGTGTCCAGGTAGGCGTTGCGGCAGGGCGGCGCCTCGCACAGGCCGAGGCGGTCCACGCCGTACTCGGTGAGGTGGAAGGCCAGGCCCATCGCGGCGATGGCGGCGTAGCCGGCGGTGGCGTTGGACGGGTGGTCGGCCAGGTGCATGTGCCACAGCGGGCGGCCGTCGTCGTCGCGGAAGTCGTGGCCGGAGATCTGCGGGCTGACCGGGAACTCCAGCAGCAGTGAGTTCAGCAGGTCGACGGCGAGGGTCTCGTCGCCGCCGTCCGCCGCCTCGAAGACCGAGCGGAGCCTGGCCCGGACCGAGCGGAACCGCGTCACATCGGCGTCGGCGGCGCGCCGGGCGGCCGACTGGTTCCCGCCGAACAGATCGCGGACGGCCTCGACGGAGGTGAGCGTGTCCTTGCCCCGGGCCGGTTCCTCCGTGTTGACGAGGCGCACGGCGTAATCCGAGTAATAGGCCAGTTCCACTTGTAGTCCTTACGCAGGGGATCTATCGTCGGGAGCGCGGTCGGGTAACAGACGATTCCGCATCCAGGGTATTACGGGACGTACGTGAGGGAGGCGCTCGATGACGGACGCGGACACCACCACGGCCACCGCCGACTGGCGGGCCTGGCAGGAGAGCTGGGACCGGCAGCAGGAGTGGTACATGCCGGACCGCGAGGAACGCTTCCGGGTCATGCTCGACATGGTGGAGGCCCTCGTCGGCACCGCACCGCGCGTGCTCGACCTCGCCTGCGGCACGGGCAGCATCACCGCCCGGCTGCTCGACCGGTTCCCGGACGCCACGAGCACCGGCGTCGACCTGGACCCGGCGCTGCTCGCCATCGCGGAGGGCACGTTCGCGGGGGACGAGCGGGTCTCCTTCGTGACGGCCGACCTCAAGGACCCCGAGTGGCCGGCGAAGCTGCCCCACGACTCCTACGACGCCGTACTGACCGCGACCGCCCTCCACTGGCTGCACCGGGAACCTCTCGCGGACCTCTACGGGCACGTCGCGGGGCTCGTCCGCGACGGCGGTGTCTTCATGAACGCGGACCACATGATCGACGACACCACGCCCCGGATCAACGCGGCCGAGCGCGCCCTGCGCCACGCCCGCATGGATCAGGCCAAGGCGGAGGGCGCCCTCGACTGGACCCAGTGGTGGCGGCTCGCCGCCGAGGACCCGGTCCTCGCCGGGCCGACGGCCCGCCGGTTCGAGATCTACGGCGAGCACGCCGAAGGCGACATGCCGTCGGCCGCCTGGCACGCGCGCGTGCTGCGCGAGAAGGGGTTCGGGGAGGCGCGGCCGGTGTGGTGCTCGCCGTCGGACACCCTGCTGCTGGCGCTGAAGTAGCCGGAGGGGAACGCGAAGGGGCGGTACGCACCGGCGTACCGCCCCTTCGCGTGTCCGCTCAGAGCACCTTGGACAGGAACGCCCTCGTGCGCTCGTGCTGCGGGTCGGTCAGGACGTCGCGCGGATTGCCCGACTCGACCACCACACCGCCGTCCATGAAGACCAGGCTGTCGCCCACCTCGCGGGCGAAGCCCATCTCGTGGGTGACGACGACCATCGTCATGCCGGACTCGGCGAGGTCGCGCATGACGTCGAGGACGTCACCGACCAGCTCCGGGTCGAGCGCCGAGGTCGGCTCGTCGAAGAGCATCAGCTTGGGATCCATGGCGAGCGCCCGCGCGATCGCCACGCGCTGCTGCTGGCCGCCGGAGAGCTGCGCGGGGTAGTTCCCGGTCTTGTCGCCGAGGCCCACGCGCTCCAGGAGCTGCATCGCGCGCTCCCGGGCCTGCCCCCTGCTCACGCCCTTGACCTGGACCGGCGCCTCCATGACGTTCTCGACGGCCGTCATGTGCGGGAACAGGTTGAAGCGCTGGAAGACCATGCCGATGTCCCGGCGCTTCAGGGCGACCTCGCTGTCCTTGAGCTCGTACAGCTTGTCGCCCTTCTGGCGGTAGCCGACCAGCTCCCCGTCGACGTACAGACGTCCGGCGTTGATCTTCTCGAGGTGGTTGATACACCTGAGGAAGGTGGACTTGCCGGAGCCGGAGGGGCCGATGAGGCAGAACACCTCGCCGGTCTTCACCTCCAGATCGATGCCCTTGAGGACCTCGACGTGGCCGAAGGACTTGTGCACGCCCTCCGCCTTGACCATGGGGACGACGGAACCCTTCACGGGCGTGTCCGTCCTGCCGAGCTTCCGCTCGCTCATGCCATGCCTCCCTTCGGGCGGCCGAGGGAGAGCATGTTCGCCCTGACCTTCTGCCACGGCGTCGGCGGCAGCTGGCGCGTGGAGCCCTTGGCGTAGTAGCGCTCCAGGTAGTACTGGCCGACGCTGAAGACCGAGGTCAGCAGCAGGTACCAGGCCGCGGCGAGGAACAGCATCTCGGCCGGGGCACCGGAGCTCTGGCCGATGTCCTGCGCGACCCGGAACAGTTCGGAGTACTGGACGACCGAGACCAGCGAGGTCGTCTTCAGCATGTTGATGACCTCGTTGCCCGTCGGCGGCACGATCACGCGCATCGCCTGCGGGATGACGATCCGGCGCAGCGTCTTCGCGTGGCTCATGCCCAGCGCGTGCGACGCCTCGGTCTGGCCCTCGTCGACCGAGAGCAGACCGGCCCGGCAGATCTCGGCCATGTACGCGGCCTCGTTGAGGCCGAGACCCAGCAGCACCGTCAGGAGCGGGGTCATGAACTGCGACCACTCGTCCTTGTAGACCGGTCCCAGGTTGATGTACTCGAAGACCAGGCCCAGGTTGAACCAGACCACCAGCTGCACCAGGACCGGGGTGCCGCGGAAGAACCAGATGTAGAACCACGCGATCGTCGAGGTCACCGGGTTCTTCGACAGGCGCATCACGGCCAGCAGGATGCCGCCGAAGATGCCGATCGCCATGGCCAGCACGGTGATCAGCAGCGTCTTGCCGACGCCGTCGAGGACGCGGTCGTCGAGGAAGTACTCGGGGATCGCGTCCCAGTTGATCCTGCCCTGGGAGAACGCGTAGACGATCCCGCCGAGCAGGACGAGGGCGATGACGGCGGAGACGTACCGCCCGTAGTGCCGGACCGGGATGGCCCTGATGGCCTCCGGACCGGCCGGGGGTGTGCCGGCCGGGCCCGTCGTCTTGTCGATGTCAGTCACGGGTGTTGCCTTTCAGTGCCGCTCGGCCGCGGTCACTTGCCGCCGTTGATGGTGGCTTCCTTCACGGCGCCCTCCGCGACGCCCCACTTGTCCAGGACCTTCTGGTACTCGCCGTTCTTGATGATCTCGTCCAGCGCGGCCTTGAGGGCGTCCCGCAGCTGCGTGTCCTCCTTGGCGACCGCGATGCCGTACGGGGCGGCCTCGACCTGCTCGCCGACCAGCTGGAAGTCGTTGCCGCCGCCCGAGGTCTTCACGGCGTACGCGGCGACCGGGAAGTCGGAGGAGCCGGCGTCGGCACCGCCCGCGCGCAGGCGGGTCTGGGCCTGCTGGTCGTTGTCGTAGGCCTCGATGGTGAGCTTCTCGCCCTTGGGGCACTTCTCCGCCTCGGCCTTGGCGAGGTCCTCCGAGACCGTGCCGCGCTGGAGCACGATCTTCTTGCCGCACAGGTCGGACCAGGTCTTGATGCCCTGGTCGTCGCCCTTCTTGGTGTAGATCGAGACACCCGCGGTGAAGTAGTCGACGAAGTCGACGCCCTCGCCGACCTTCTTGCCGGTCTCGGAGTCGACGCCCTCCTGGCGGTCCTTGGTGTCGGTCATCGCGGACATGGCGATGTCGTACCGGTCGGAGCGCAGACCGGTGATCAGGGTGTCGAAGGTGCCGTTCTCGAACTCGAACTTGACGCCGAGCTGCTTGCCCATGGCGTCCGCGAGGTCGGGGTCGATGCCGACGGTGTTGCCGGAACCGTCCTTGAACTCGACCGGGGCGTACGCGATGTCCGAGCCCACCTTGATGACGCCCGCCTTGCGGATGTCGTCCGGGAGCTTGTCGGCGAGGGGGGCGGCGGACGTCTCGGAGGTGCCGACGTCGTTGCCCTCGTCCGTCTGGTCACCGCAACCGGTGAGAAGCAGTGCGCCTGCGACCGCGATCGCGCCGACCGCTGCTGTCCGGGACCTCGCGGCGGTGGTACGACGGGTGGTGCTTGCGGTCATGGTGGGTTCCTCCGGCGGATGGGTGGAGATGCCGATGGGTGGGCCACTGCCGACGGGTATCGGCAGCGCCGCAGGTCGACGAGAACACACGTCTTCGAGTGTCGCGACCTCGTGCGATTACGGCATCTTGCCATTCGGTCTGAGCCATTCAGGGGGCCCGCGATGTCAAAATCAGATAACGGGCGACACCCGAACCGCATCACTCCAGGACATCCGACCGGACAGTCTGCGGAAATCCTTCGCTCCAGCCGGAAGATCTTCGGCTCATTCCAGGATGTGGACTCGTTCGCCGTGGTTTTTGTTCCGATTGTGGGCTTGCCGGTGGTTGACGCCGACCTTGTCCTTGTATCGGGTGACAATGCGGGGCGGTGGTATGTGACCTTCGCGTTATGGACTCGTCGCCGGTGGCGTCCGTCCGGTAAGAAGGTTCTTTACACCCCTCATCCGGGGCTCAGGGCGCGTGTGCGGCGCGCCCGTCGTGTTCGGCCCGTACGCATCAACCCTCCGGGCCTTGCGCGGTCCCGCCCACCCCTCACCAGGAGTGGCAACCCTCAAACCATGAATATTTAAGGGGTAAAACCAAGTGGCAGCGGAGATTGTCAATCCTCGCAGCGACAGCGAAAGCCGGAACGGTCGTGCGGAGCAGGGCGACGGGGCCGAGCCCCTCGACTCCTTCGACCCGGCGTTCGCGCTGCACCGCGGCGGCAAGATGGCCGTGCAGGCCACCGTGCCGATCCGCGACAAGGACGATCTGTCCCTGGCGTACACGCCCGGCGTCGCGAAGGTGTGCAGCGCGATCGCCGAGCAGCCGGAACTCGTCCACGACTACACGTGGAAGTCGCAGGTCGTCGCCGTCGTGACGGACGGCACGGCCGTGCTGGGGCTCGGTGACATCGGGCCCGAGGCCTCCCTCCCGGTGATGGAGGGCAAGGCCATCCTCTTCAAGCAGTTCGGCGGCGTGGACGCGGTCCCGATCGCCCTGAACTGCACCGACGTGGACGAGATCGTCGAGACCGTGGTCCGGCTCGCCCCGTCCTTCGGCGGGGTGAACCTGGAGGACATCTCCGCGCCCCGCTGCTTCGAGATCGAGAAGCGGCTGCAGGAGCGGCTGGACATCCCGGTCTTCCACGACGACCAGCACGGCACGGCGGTCGTGACGCTGGCGGCGCTGCGGAACGCCGCGCGGCTGAGCGGACGCGCCCTCGGTGATCTGCGCGCCGTGATCTCGGGCGCGGGCGCCGCGGGTGTCGCCATCGCCAAGATGCTGATCGAGGCCGGTGTCGGTGATGTCGCCGTGGCCGACCGCAAGGGCGTCGTGTCGCGGGACCGCGAGGACCTCACGCCGATCAAGGCGGAGCTGGCGTCGTTCACCAACAAGGCCGGCCTCTCCGGATCGCTGGAGTCGGCGCTGGCCGGTGCCGACGTCTTCATCGGGGTCTCCGGCGGCACGGTGGCGGAGGCCGCGGTGGCGTCGATGGCCGAGGGCGCGTTCGTCTTCGCCATGGCCAACCCCGACCCCGAGGTGCACCCGGAGGTCGCGCACAAGTACGCGGCGGTCGTGGCCACCGGGCGGTCGGACTTCCCGAACCAGATCAACAACGTGCTGGCGTTCCCCGGCATCTTCGCGGGCGCGCTGCAGGTGCGGGCCTCCCGGATCACCGAGGGGATGAAGCTGGCCGCCGCCGAGGCGCTGGCCTCGGTGGTCGGTGACGACCTCGCCGCCGACTACGTCATCCCGTCCCCGTTCGACGAGCGGGTCGCCCCCGCGGTGACGGCGGCGGTGGCCGCGGCCGCCCGGGCGGAGGGCGTCGCCCGCCGCTGAGACGCGCGGATCGCCGGTCGGCCCCGTCCCCCGGTGGGGGCGGGGCCGATTTTCTTTCCGGGGCCTTGGGCCGCCCGGGTGGCGGGTCCCGCCGGGTGGCAAGAGGGCGTGTCTCACAGTCGGGCCTGGTTCCTTCGGCGGGGCGGGGAACCTATCGTCAAGGTCATGTTCGCCGTCTACGCCGCCCGAATCGACCGCGACCAGCCGCTCGCCGGTCTGGAGCTGGGAGAGCGTCCCGCTCCCGAGTCCCGGCCCGGCTGGAGCACCGTCACGGTCAAGGCCGCCTCCCTCAACCACCACGACCTCTGGTCCCTGCGGGGCGTGGGCCTCGCGGAGGACAAGCTGCCGATGATCCTCGGCTGTGACGCCTCCGGCGTCGACGAGGACGGCAACGAGGTCGTCCTGCACTCGGTGATCGGACAGAGTGGCCACGGGGTGGGCCCCCGCGAGCCCCGGTCCATCCTGACCGAGCGCTACCAGGGCACGTTCGCCGAGCAGGTCGCCGTGCCCACCTGGAACGTCCTGCCCAAGCCGAAGGAACTCTCCTTCGAGGAGGCCGCCTGCCTGCCGACCGCCTGGCTGACCGCGTACCGGATGCTGTTCACCAACGCCGGGGTGCGGCCCGGGGACTCCGTCCTGGTGCAGGGGGCGGGGGGTGGCGTCGCCACCGCCGCGATCGTGCTCGGCAAGGCGGCTGGGCTGCGGGTCTTCGCCACCAGCCGGGACGAGGCCAAGCGCAAGCGGGCGCTGGAACTCGGCGCCGTGGAGGTGGTGGAGACCGGGGCGCGGCTGCCGCAGCGGGTCGACGCCGTGATCGAGACCGTGGGGGCGGCCACCTGGTCCCACTCGGTGAAGTCGCTGCGCCCCGGCGGCACGCTGGTGATCTCCGGCGCCACCAGCGGTGACCGGCCCTCGCACGCCGAGCTGACCCGGATCTTCTTCCTGGAGCTCAAGGTCGTCGGGTCGACCATGGGCACCAAGGACGAGCTGGAGGACCTGCTCTCCTTCTGCGCCGCCACCGGTGTACGGCCCGTCATCGACGAGGTGCTGCCCATGGACCGGGCGCGGGAGGGCTTCGAACGGATGGAGTCCGGGGGGCAGTTCGGCAAGATCGTGCTCACGAATCCCTGACGGCGGGGTTCCGCCCGCTCTTCTCACGGCCGGTCCGGGTCTCCGGGCCGGCCGTCGGCATGTCAACCCTGGTTGACATCGGAAGGGTGTCAACGTAAGTTGACACCATGACTGAGGCAACCGACCTCGCCGAGCGTGCGGGCGATCGCGACCCACGGGTCGGCCTGCGGGCCGTCGCCGCCCTGCGCCGGCTGCTGGAGCAACTGGAGACCGTGCAGGTGCGCAACGCGCGCCAGCAGGGCTGGTCGTGGCAGGAGATCGCCACCGAGCTCGGGGTCAGCAGGCAGGCCGTGCACAAGAAGTACGGGAGGCATTGATGTTCGAGCGGTTCACGAAGGACGCCCGGGACGTGGTGAAGGGGGCGGTCGAGCACGCGGAGGGGACGGGAGCCGAACGGGTCGGTGCCGAGCACCTGCTGCTGGCCCTGCTCGACCGGGAAGGGAGCCGGGCCTCGTTCGCACTGGCCGCCCTCGGTGCCGGTGAGCGACGGGAGTCGGTGCGGGCGGCACTGGGGGAGGCCCGGCGGCGGGCCGGGCTGACACAGGCCGAGACCGACGCCCTCGCCGGGCTCGGCATCGACGTGTCGGAGATCGTGACCCGGGTGGAGGAGGCGCACGGGGCCGGGGCCCTGTCCGGCCACCGGAAGGCCGGGGGGCGGAGGTCGGGACACCGACCCTTCGACCGTGCGGCCAAGGACGTCCTCACGGGCGCCCTGCGCGCCGCCACCGCCCTGCGCGACCGCCGTATCGGCGACGAGCACATCCTGCTCGCCCTCACCGCCCGCCCCGGCGTCCCCGCCGAGGTCCTCGCCGATCACGGGGTGACGTACGAGTCCGTGACCCGGGTCCTTCACGGGGGCGGCGAGGCGAAGGCGGGCTGACGCCGACGCGGGCCCGGCCCGGTCGGAGTGGGCCGGGCCCGGAGACTCACCGCTTCGGCGCGCGCAGTATCACCCCGATGTGGGCCGCCGCCGTGGACAGATGGCGGCGGGCGTCGCGGAGCTGGTCCGCCGTGACGCCGTGGTCGCGGGCCGCGTCACGGATGTCGTCCCGGAAGCGGTCCAGCAGGCGGTCCAGGTCGCGGGCCGGGTCGCCGGTGGAGTCCGAGGCGTCCTCGTGCGCCCAGGACGGGGTGTAGTCGGCGGGGAAATCCTCGGGGGTCCGGGAGTACGACGGCTCCGGGGCCTTGCCGGAGGTCCCCGCGCCGGTGCGGCCGAAGGCGAAGTCCTTGCCGAACTCGCTCATCTCCTTGGCCAGTTCGCCGAGGCCCTCACGCAGCCCCGTCGGCCAGTCGCCCCGGGCGAAGTGGTCCTGCACCTGTTCCTGGACCTGGCGCGCGATGCGCTGCACCTCCTCCTGTGCCCTGTCCTGGGCCTCCTTGGCCTGGCGGCGGGCGCGCTGCGCCTCCTCACGGGAGCGCCGGCTCTCGTCCTTGGCGCGGCGGGCCTGTTCCTTCCACTCCTGCCTGGCGCGGCGCATCTCCTCCTTGGCGGCGTGCCAGGCGTCCTTGTTGCCGAACACCCCGAACTCGCCGAAAAGGCCGTCCTCCTCGGCGGACGCCCCGCCCGTACGGCTCTGACGGGCCTTGCCGGCCGCGGCCCGCATCTCGCGGCGCAGATCGCCCGCCGCGCCGCTGACGTCGGCCCGGATCTCGGCGGCCAGTTCGGCGACCGACTCCCGGATCTCCAGCTCCAGATCGGCCAGCTCGCCGCTGCGGTCGGCCAGTTCGGCGCGTCCGGCGTCCGTGATGGAGTACACCTTGCGGCCGCCCTCGGTGGTGTGGGTGACCAGGCCCTCCGCCTCCAGCTTGGCCAGGCGCGGGTAGACCGTGCCCGCCGACGGTGCGTACAGCCCCTGGAAGCGCTCCTCGAGGAGGCGGATCACCTCGTAGCCGTGGCGCGGGGCCTCGTCCAGCAGCTTCAGCAGGTAGAGGCGGAGGCGTCCGTGGGCGAAGACGGGAGGCATGTCAGAGCACCTTCTTGTCGGTCGTACCGGCATTGTCCCCCGAGCCGTCCCGCGGTTCGGGTCCGTCCTCCCCGGCCGGGCGGCGCAGCAGGGCGATGGAGCCGGAGACGGTGGTGGCGCGCAGTTTGCCGCTGCCCGAGCCGAGCCGGCCGGTGAGCTTGTGGGCGCCCCACATGCCCTGCACCCGGAGGCCGTCGAAGGCGTTGGAGATCGCGCCGCTCGCGGTGTTGGCCTCCACCTCGGCGTCCGCCGGGTCCGGCAGCCGGATGGCGATCTCGCCCGAGACGCTGGTCAGCTTGACGTCGGTGGGGCCGTCGGGGTCGAGGTCCACGATCATGGATCCGCCGACCGTGTCCGCCCGCACGGAGGAGCCGGAGCCCTCGACGACGGTGAGGTCGCCGGAGACGGAGGCGAAGCGGAGGTCGCCGGTGACGGACTGGGCCTCCACGCTCCCGGACACGGTCTCCGCGCGGACCGGGCCGGACAGGGCGACCAGGGTGGTGTCGCCGGCGACGCCCTTCACCGTGGCGGGGCCCCGGATGCCGGATATCACGGCGCCGGCGCCGACCACGCCCACCTCGACCCGGGTCCGGGCCGGGACGGCCAGGGAGACCACCGCGCTGCGGCGCCAGCCCTTGCGGTCCAGCCACTTGAGGAAGCCCTTCCAGGGGAGGTCGTCGTAGGCCACCGTGAGGGTGCCGTCCTTCTGGGTGACGACCAGGGGTGGGCCCTCGACCTCGGAGATCTGGAGGTGGGCGGAGTCCTCGTCGGTGCCCACGACGTTCACGGTGCCGTTGACGATGCGGACGTGCAGGTCGCTCACGGGGGTGTCGAAGGTGAGTTTCGTGGGTTCCGCGACGGACCATTCGGGCATGGGTGGACCTCCTGGGAACGAAGCGGTCGACGACTACGCGGCATATCGCGTCTTACGTGATTCACGATATATCGCGGCAGGGGAAAGTCAAGACACTCGTTCTGGTGATCCGTCGGCTTGTGAGGTGGGGGGTGTGCCGAGGGTGATGTGGCGGTGGTGTCGGTGCTGGGCGGGGGTGTTCGCGCAGCCCGGCGCTTGCGGGGTGCCGTCGCGCCCACCCGTGCCGCCCTGCGGCACGATTGCCCGCGGGAACGGGAACGGGGGCACGCAGGGGCGTGGCTGTCCGTGGGGACTGGGAGCGGGGACGCGGGGTGCGTGGCTGCCCGTGGGAACGGGGGCGTGGCCGCCTACGGGAACGGGTAACGGGGTGTGCGGCTGCCCGTGGGCAGCCGCGGGTCTACTCGTCGTCCTCGTCGTCCAGGCGGGCCAGCCAGGTGGCCAGGCGTTCCACCGGGACCTCGAAGTCGGGGTTGAGGTCCACGAACGTGCGCAGCTGCTCGGCCAGCCACTCGAAGGTGACCTCCTCCTCCCCGCGCCGCTTCTCCAGTTCCTCGATGCCACGGTCCGTGAAGTACATGAGGACAAGGATATGTGCAGGAAAACGGGCGGGCCGCACCCCGTGAGAGGGGTGCGGCCCGCCCGCGTACGGCCTCCGGTTACGCCTCGAAGACCTCGCGCACCAGCTGCTCCTGCTCGGCCTGGTGGCGCTTCGCGGAGCCGACCGCCGGCGACGAGCCGTGCGGCCGCGAGATGCGGCGCAGACGCTCGGCGTGCGGGAGGTCGGCACCGACCGCCAGGTCGAGGTGGTCGATCAGGTTGAGCGCGATGAACGGCCAGGCACCCTGGTTCGCCGGCTCCTCCTGGGCCCACAGGTACTTCTCGGCGTTCGGGTACTTCTTGATCTCCGCCTGGAGCTCCGCACCCGGCAGCGGGTACAGGCGCTCGATGCGGATGATCGCCGTGTCCGTGGCGCCGCGCTTCTGCCGCTCGGCCTCCAGGTCGTAGTAGACCTTGCCGGCCGTGAAGACGACCTTCTTCACCGCGGCCGGGTCGACCGAGGCGTCGCCGATGACCGGGCGGAACTGGCCCGTGGTGAACTCCTCCGCCTTCGAGGCCGCGGCCTTCAGGCGCAGCATCGACTTCGGGGTGAAGACGACCAGCGGCTTGTGGTGCGGGTTGTGCACCTGCCACCGCAGGAGGTGGAAGTAGTTCGACGGCGAGGTCGGCATCGCGACCGTCATGTTGTTCTGGGCGCAGAGCTGCAGGAACCGCTCCGGGCGGGCCGAGGAGTGGTCCGGGCCCTGGCCCTCGTAGCCGTGCGGGAGGAGCAGGACCACACCGGAGGTCTGGGCCCACTTCTGCTCCGCCGACGAGATGAACTCGTCCACGACCGTCTGCGCGCCGTTGACGAAGTCGCCGAACTGCGCCTCCCACAGCACGAGCGCGTCGGGGCGGGCCAGCGAGTAGCCGTACTCGAAGCCCATCGCCGCGTACTCGGACAGCAGGGAGTTGTAGACGTTGAGCCGCGCCTGGTCCTCGGAGAGGTACTGCAGCGGCGTGTACTCCTCGCCCGTGCTGCGGTCGATGATGACCGCGTGGCGCTGGCCGAAGGTGCCGCGCTGGGAGTCCTGACCGGCCAGGCGGACCGGGACGCCCTCGAGGAGCAGCGAGCCGAAGGCGAGGGTCTCGCCCATGCCCCAGTCGATCGTGCCGTCCTCGACCATCGTCGCCCGGCGCTGCAGCTGCGGCAGCAGACGCGGGTGGACGGTGATGTGGTCGGGGATGTTGACCTGGGACTCGGCGATCCGCTTGACGGTCTCCGTGGTCACCGCGGTGTTCACGGCGACCGGGAACTCGGCCTGCGGGTCCGAGGGCTCGGCCGCCGTCGGCTGCGAGGTGGCCTCGCGGACCTCCGTGAAGACCTTCTCCAGCTGGCCCTGGTAGTCCTGCAGCGCCTGCTCGGCCTCTTCCAGGGTGATGTCGCCGCGACCGATGAGCGACTCGGTGTACAGCTTGCGCACCGAGCGCTTCTTGTCGATCAGGTCGTACATCAGCGGCTGGGTGAAGGCCGGGTTGTCCGACTCGTTGTGACCGCGGCGGCGGTAGCAGATGAGGTCGATCACCACGTCCTTGTTGAACGCCTGGCGGAACTCGAAGGCGAGCCGCGCGACGCGGACCACGGCCTCCGGGTCGTCGCCGTTCACGTGGAAGATCGGGGCCTCGATCATGCGGGCCACGTCCGTCGCGTACATCGACGAGCGCGACGACTCCGGGGCGGCGGTGAAGCCGACCTGGTTGTTGATGACGACGTGGACCGTGCCGCCGGTGCGGTAGCCGCGCAGCTGCGACATGTTCAGGGTCTCGGCCACCACGCCCTGGCCCGCGAAGGCCGCGTCGCCGTGGATCGCCACCGGCAGGACGGTGAAGTCCGTGCCGCCCTTGCCGATGATGTCCTGCTTGGCGCGGGCGACGCCCTCCAGGACCGGGTCCACCGCCTCCAGGTGCGAGGGGTTCGCGACCAGGGAGACCTTGATCTGCTCGCCGTCCAGGCCGGTGAAGGTGCCCTCGGCGCCCAGGTGGTACTTCACGTCGCCGGAGCCGTGCATCGACTTCGGGTCGAGGTTGCCCTCGAACTCGCGGAAGATCTGCGCGTACGACTTGCCGACGATGTTGGCCAGCACGTTCAGCCGGCCGCGGTGGGCCATGCCGATGACGACCTCGTCCAGGCGGGACTCGGCGGCCGAGTCCAGCACCGCGTCCAGCAGCGGGATGACGGACTCGCCGCCCTCCAGGGAGAAGCGCTTCTGGCCGACGTACTTCGTCTGCAGGAAGGTCTCGAAGGCCTCCGCCGCGTTCAGCCGGCGCAGGATGCGCAGCTGCTCCTCGCGCTCCGGCTTGGTGTGCGAGCGCTCGATGCGGTCCTGGATCCACTTGCGCTGCTTGGGGTCCTGGATGTGCATGAACTCGACGCCGGTGGTGCGGCAGTACGAGTCGCGCAGCACGCCGAGGATGTCGCGCAGCTTCATCAGGGACTTGCCGGCGAAGCCGCCGACGGCGAACTCGCGCTCCAGGTCCCACAGGGTGAGGCCGTGCTCGACGATGTCCAGGTCGGGGTGCTTGCGCTGGCGGTACTCCAGCGGGTCGGTGTCGGCCATGACGTGGCCGCGGACCCGGTAGGAGTGGATCAGCTCGAAGACGCGGGCGGCCTTGGTGACGTCGTCGTCGTGCGAGGCGTCGATGTCCTTGAGCCAGCGGACCGGCTCGTAGGGGATGCGCAGCGCCTCGAAGATCTCGTCGTAGAAGCCGTTCTCGCCGAGCAGCAGGTTGGCGACCTGGCGCAGGAACTCGCCGGAGGCGGCGCCCTGGATCACCCGGTGGTCGTAGGTCGACGTGAGCGTCATGACCTTGGAGATGCCGAGCTTGTTCAGGGTGTCCTGGGAGGTGCCCTGGAACTCCGCCGGGTAGTCCATGGAGCCGACGCCCATGATCACCGACTGGCCGGGCATCAGCCGCGGCACGGAGTGGACGGTGCCGAGGCCGCCGGGGTTGGTCAGGGAGACCGTGACGCCGGTGAAGTCGTCCATCGTCAGCTTGTTGTCGCGGGCGCGGCGGACGATGTCCTCGTAGGCCTGCCAGAACTCGAAGAAGTTCAGCGTCTCGGCCTTCTTGATGGCCGCGACGACCAGCTGGCGGTCGCCGTTGGGCTTCACCAGGTCGATGGCCAGACCGAGGTTGACGTGCTCCGGCTTCACCAGGGTCGGCTTGCCGTCCACCCGCGCGAACGAGTGGTTCATCGCCGGCATGGCCTTGATGGCCTGCACCATCGCGTAGCCGATGAGGTGCGTGAAGGAGATCTTCCCGCCCCGGGCCCGCTTGAGGTGGTTGTTGATGACGATGCGGTTGTCGAACAGCAGCTTCACCGGGACCGCGCGCACGGACGTGGCCGTGGGCAGCTCCAGGGAGGCGTCCATGTTCTTCGCCACGGCGGCGGACGGGCCGCGCAGGGTGACCTGCTCGGGACCGGCCTTGGCCTCGGCGGCGGGCTCGGCCTTCGGCTTCGCGGCGGCCGGCTTGGCGGCGGGCGCGGCGGCCTTCGCCGGGGCGGGAGCCTGGGCCGGGGCGGCGGGCGCCTCCGCGGCCGGCTGGGCGGCGGGCTGCGCGGGCGCGGCGGGCTGGGCCGGAGCGGCCGGCTGGGCCGGGGATGGGGGTCCCCCCGCGCGAGTGGATTCGAGCGTGGGGGAGGTTCCCGCGGCCCCCGCGGCCGCGGTACCCGCCGGAGCCGAGGCCGCAGGCGCGCCCGGCTTGTAGTCGGCGAAGAAGTCCCACCAGGCTCGGTCCACCGAGTTCGGGTCCTGGAGGTACTGCTGGTAGATCTCGTCGACGAGCCATTCGTTGGCACCGAAGGCCGCGGCGGGGTTCTTACCCGCTTGGTCGGTGTCGGTCGAGATGCTCGAGTTACTGGGGGACTGTGGCGACACGGCGTCAACCGCCCTCTTCCGCTTCGCAAGATGATGGACAGCGGAAATAAAGGCTACGCCCCCAAGAGCGAGAAGGTCAGGCCGGGCCCGTTCATCGTCGCGTAAGTCACATCACGGCAGGTGTTTCGGCGCGGGAAATGGCGGGAAACAACCGTGGTTTCGATTCTTCGGCCCATGTCAGGGATCGCCCGGGCGGGCCCCGGCGCGCAGTTCGCGCGGGCCTCTGCCTGATCACACGTGTCCGTCAGCGCGAACACGGATGGATCTTGCGGCTCCGCTTCGAACTTTACGTCAACTTGGTGCGGACGACTCTCCCGGAAGGGTGATGAGCATCCGGCAGCCCCGCTCGGATTCGGCCACGCGGATCCGGCCGCCGTGCAGATCGACGGCCCAGCGGGCGATCGCCAGGCCGAGACCGGTGCCGCCGTCGCTGCCCGGACCGTGCGGCCGGTTGACGTTGCCCCGGTTGAACCGCTCGAAGACGCGGTGCCACTCGGCCCGCGGAATGCCGGGCCCCTCGTCCAGCACCTCCAGCTCCAGCGACTCCGGCCGGTCCCCGCGCCGCGCCCGGACCGTCACCCGGCCGTGCGGCGGGCTGTGCTTGACCGCGTTGTCGATCAGGTTGGCGACGACCTGGTGGATGCGTTCGGGATCGGCGTGCGCGACGAGCTCCGGCGGCGACACGTCGAGGTGCAGATGGACGTCCGTACGGGTGTGGCTGCCCGATCCGGAGGCCATGCCCGCGCGGGCCGAGGCGACCATGTTGGCCTCCTTCAGCACGCCGGACAGGTACGGCCACACCTCGAACCGCCGCTTCTTCAGCGGGACCACGCCGTTGTCCAGGCGGGACAGGTCGAGGAGCGTCTCCACGAGGCGTCCGAGGCGCTCGGTCTGCTTCAGGGCCGTGCGCATCGTCTCGGGATCGGCCTGCGTGACGCCGTCGACGATGTTCTCCAGCACCGCGCGCAGGCCCGCGATGGGCGTGCGCAGTTCGTGCGAGACGTTGGCGACCAGCTCCTTGCGCCGGAGGTCCTGGGCCTCCAGCTCGTCGGCCATGACGTTGATCGTCTGGGCCAGGTCGCCGAGCTCGTCCCGGCGGTTCTCCCGCACCCGGCGGGTGTAGTCGCCGTGCGAGATGGAGCGGGCCACGGCGTTCATGTCGTCCAGCGGCGCGGTGAGCGAGTGCGCCACGAACTGCGTGATGAGCAGCGTCGCGATCATCGAGAAGATCGTGATGAAGCGCAGCTCCGTCTTGGTGTGCACGGCGATCACCGACAGGCCCGTGGTGATCAGGACCGAGACGACGACCAGCGCACCCAGCTTGGTCTGGATCGAGAACGGGCGTACACCGCCCCAGGGCTGCCGCGCCCCGGGGCCTCTGCGTCCGGCCGGCCCGTCGCTCATGGCGTCGGCGTCTCCAGGGCGTACCCCACGCCGTGCACGGTGCGGATGCGTTCGGCGCCGATCTTCCGGCGCAGCGCCTTGATGTGGCTGTCGACCGTGCGGGTGCCGGAGGCGTCCGCCCAGTCCCACACCTCGGCCAGCAGCTGCTCGCGGGAGAGCACCGCGCGGGGGGTGTTCGCCAGGCACACCAGGAGGTCGAACTCGGTGGGGGTCAGATGGACGTCCTCGCTGCGCACCCGCACCCTGCGCTGCGCGTGGTCGATCTCCAGTTCGCCCAGGCGCAGGATGCCGCTGCGCGGGGTCGTCGCCGCGAGGGCCGCCCGCTCCATGCGGCGCAGCAGCACGTGCACGCGGGCCGCCAGCTCCCGCATGGAGAAGGGCTTCGTCATGTAGTCGTCGGCGCCGACGCCCAGCCCGACCAGCATGTCGGTCTCGTCGTCGCGCGCGGTGAGCATCAACACCGGCACCGGCCGCTGGGCCTGCACGCGCCGGCAGACCTCCAGGCCGTCGAAGCCGGGCAGCATGATGTCGAGGATCAGCAGGTCGGGCTGCCAGGCCTCCGCCGTGTCGACCGCGGACGGGCCGTCGCCCGCCGTTTGCACCAGGAATCCCTCGGCGCGCAGGCGCGTCGCGATGGCGTCCACGATCGTCGCGTCGTCCTCCACCACCAGGACCCTGCGCTGGGCGCCGGGGGTGGTCGTGGCCGTGCCGTTGTGGGAGGTCTGTGTCTGCTCCATCGCCCGCCCCTGAGGTGTGCTTTTTCCGGAATCCGTGGGGTGATCCGTCGTCTGCGCATCACTGCGATTGACGCTTGAATGATCCGCGTCAGGGCAGCAGCGTACGGGGAGTCACCGCGCCTTTGCTATCCAGGGCGGACGCCGAGGTGCACGACGTCCGGAACGCCCCGGGCAACGGGGATCTCTTCGGTACGCACCTGTTGGAACCCGGCATTCCGCAAGGTTTCTTCGAAATCCGGGGAGGGCTTGGCCGACCACACGGCGAGTACCCCGAGCGGCCTCAACACCCTTGTGCAGGCGGCCAGTCCGGCCGGTGAGTAGAGGCCGTCGTTGTCTTCGGTGACGGTCCAGTCGGGCCCGTTGTCGATGTCGAGGCAGAGCGCGTCGAACGTGTCCGATGTCTCATCGAGATAACGGACGAGGTCCGTCTCGACGATCTCCGTGCGCGGGTCGGCGAGGGCCTGCGCGGAGAGCCCGGACAGCGGCCCCGCGCGGTGCCACCCGATGATCGCCGGTTCGCGTTCCACCACGGCGATCCGTCCCCAGCGGGGCTGCCCTGCGGCGTGTGCGAGCGAGAAGCCGACCCCGAGGCCGCCGATCAGGACGTGCGGGTCCGCCGTGCGCGCGTCGAGGGCCGCGAGGGCGGCGTCGACGAGGCGCCGCTCCGAACGGCCGTCGGAGGTGTCCATCAGGAAGCAGCCGTTGGCGATGATCTGCAGCAGGTCGCCGTGCCTGCGCAGCACGACCTCGCCGTACGGGCCCTCGCGGCGGTCCAGGACTTCGGGGGGTTCGGGAATGTCGTACGGGGTGGACATGCGTTCATCCTGGCAGCTCCCTTTTCGCGGCGGCCATGCCCTTCCGCACCCCGGGGGATGATCGCTCAGAGCGAACGCGGCTTCGGGAACATTCGGCGGCTCACCAGCATTGAGTCGGCATAACTCAACTTGACTGCCGAAGGGGAGATCATGGCTGCTGAGTCCACACCGCTCGCCCTGCCTGTGCTGCCGCTCGACGACGAGGTCGTGCTGCCCGGGATGGTGGTTCCGCTGGACCTGAGCGACTCCGAGGTGCGCGCCGCGGTGGAGGCCGCCCAGGCCGCCGCCCGGACCGAGCCGGGGAAGCCCAGGGTGCTCCTGGTGCCACGCGTCGACGGGACCTACGCCGGTACCGGCGTACTGGGCACGATCGAGCAGGTCGGCAGGCTGGCCGACGGCGATCCGGGCGCCCTGATCCGCGGCCGGGGCCGCGTGCGGATCGGCGCCGGGACCACCGGGCCGGGCGCGGCGCTGTGGGTGGAGGGCACCCGCGTCGACGAGACCGTGCCCGACCCGCTGCCGGGCCACGTGACCGAGCTGGTCAAGGAGTACAAGGCGCTCGCCACCGCCTGGCTGCGCAAGCGCGGCGCCTGGCAGGTCGTCGACCGGGTCCAGGCCATCGACGACGTCTCCGCGCTCGCCGACAACTCCGGCTACTCGCCGTTCCTGACCACCGAGCAGAAGGTCACCCTGCTGGAGACCACCGACCCGGTGGCCCGGCTGCGGCTCGCCACCCAGCAGCTGCGCGACCACCTCGCCGAGCAGGACGTCGCCGAGACCATCGCCAAGGACGTCCAGGAGGGCGTCGACAAGCAGCAGCGCGAGTTCCTGCTGCGCCGCCAGCTCGAAGCCGTCCGCAAGGAGCTGCGCGAGCTCAACGGCGACCAGGAGGGCGAGGAGTCCGACGACTACCGGGCCCGCGTCGAGGCCGCCGACCTGCCGGAGAAGGTCCGCGAGGCCGCGCTCAAGGAGGTCGACAAGCTGGAGCGCTCCTCCGACCAGTCGCCCGAGGGCTCCTGGATCCGCACCTGGCTCGACACGGTCCTGGAGCTGCCGTGGAACGAGCGCACCGAGGACGCCTACGACATCCAGGGCGCCCGCGCCGTACTGGACGCCGAGCACGCGGGACTGCAGGACGTGAAGGAGCGGATCACCGAGTACCTGGCGGTGCGCAAGCGGCGCAGCGACCGGGGCCTGGGCGTCGTCGGCGGACGGCGCGGCGGCGCCGTGCTGGCCCTGGTGGGCCCGCCCGGCGTCGGCAAGACCAGCCTCGGCGAGTCCGTCGCCCACGCGATGGGCCGCAAGTTCGTCCGCGTCGCCCTCGGCGGCGTCCGCGACGAGGCCGAGATCCGCGGCCACCGCCGCACGTACGTCGGCGCGCTGCCCGGCCGGATCGTGCGGGCGGTCAAGGAGGCCGGGTCGATGAACCCGGTCGTGCTCCTCGACGAGATCGACAAGGTGGGGTCGGACTTCCGCGGCGACCCGGCCGCCGCGCTGCTCGAGGTCCTCGACCCGGCGCAGAACCACACCTTCCGGGACCACTACCTGGAGGTCGAGCTCGACCTGTCCGACGTCGTGTTCCTCGCGACGGCCAACGTCCTGGAGGCCATCCCGGAGGCCCTGCTCGACCGCATGGAGCTGGTCCGCCTCGACGGCTACACCGAGGACGAGAAGGTCGTCATCGCCCGCGACCACCTGCTCCCGCGCCAGCTGGAGCGCGCCGGACTGGACGAGGACGAGGTCACGATCGACGAGGGCGCGCTGCGCAAGCTGGCCGGCGAGTACACCCGCGAGGCGGGCGTGCGCACCCTGGAGCGGTCCGTCGCGCGGCTGCTGCGCAAGATCGCGGCCCAGCACGAACTGGGGGAGCGGACGCTGCCCTTCACCGTGACCGAGGGCGACCTGCGGGACCTGATCGGCCGGCCGCACCACGTGCCCGAGTCCGCCCAGGACCCGGCCGAGCGCCGCACCGCCGTCCCCGGTGTCGCCACCGGCCTCGCGGTGACCGGCGCCGGCGGGGACGTCCTCTACGTGGAGGCCTCCCTGGCCGACCCGGAGACGGGTGCCGCGGGGCTGACCCTGACCGGCCAGCTGGGTGACGTGATGAAGGAGTCCGCGCAGATCGCGCTGAGCTTCCTGCGCAGTCACGGCGCCGAACTGGAGCTCCCGGTGGGCGACCTGAAGGACCGGGGCGTGCACATCCACTTCCCGGCGGGCGCGGTGCCCAAGGACGGCCCGAGCGCGGGCGTCACGATGACCACCGCCCTGGCCTCGCTGCTCTCCGGCCGGCTGGTCCGCACCGACGTGGCGATGACCGGCGAGGTCTCGCTGACCGGGCGGGTGCTGCCGATCGGCGGGGTGAAGCAGAAGCTGCTCGCCGCGCACCGGGCGGGGATCACCACCGTGATCATCCCCAAGCGCAACGAGCCCGACCTGGACGACGTCCCGGCGGAGGTGCTGGACAAGCTGGACGTCCACGCCGTCACCGACGTCCGCCAGGTCCTGGAACTGGCGCTGTCGCCGGCCACCAGCGGCGCGGCGCCCGAGGTTCCGGTCGCGGCGTGACGGACGCGGCCGGATGAGGGAAGGCCCGGGTCCCGTGAGGGAGGCCCGGGCCTTCACCGCGTCCGGGGCCGGCCGGCCGGTCAGCCCAGCGCGAAGGCCCGTAGCCCGTCCGGGGTGCCGTTGAAGAGGTCGTGGTCCCCGACGGTCGGCCCGGTCGAGGTGTACTGCCACATCGTGTACGTGTCCCAGCCGGCGGGCAGTTCGCCCACGGTGGAGGCGTACCGGGCGATCCACAGCGGAGTGGTGGCGGCGAAGCCGGCGTAGTTGCCGGTGCACTGCTTCCACCAGCTGGTGGCCGTGTAGAGGACGGCGTCCCGGCCGGTGCGGTACCGGTACTGGTCCAGGAAGTCGCGGATCCAGCTCACCATCGCGCTCTGCGACTTGCCGTAGCAGGCGTCGCCGTACGGGTTCCACTCGATGTCGAGCACGCCCGGCAGGGTCCGGCCGTCCGCGGACCAGCCGCCGCCGCGGTCGACGAAGTAGTCGGCCTGGGCGGAGCCGCTCGCCGTGTCGGGCGTGCCGAAGTGGTAGGAGCCGCGGACCATGCCGACGTCGTGGGAGCCGTCGTACTGCTGGGGGTGGTACGGGTTGGTGTAGTACGTCCCCTCCGTGGCCTTGGTGTAGGCCCAGCGGACGCCGCTGTTCCACAGGGTCGTCCAGGCGACGTCGCCCTGGTGGCTGGAGACGTCCACGCCCTCCGTCCGGGTGGCGCGGACGGTGGGGAGTCCGCCGCGGCCGTCGTGGGCGAGCACGCCCGCGCCCATGCGGGCGGAGCCGCGCGGAGGGGCGCCGGGAGCGGATTCGGCCGCGACGGCCGTGCGGGGGAGGGAGACCACCGCGAGCAGGACCGCGCCGGCGGTCGCGAGTGCGCGTATGCGGGGGAGGCCGGATCTGTGCACAGGCATGACGCATCTCCGAAAGGTCGGTGTGGGGCGAACCCGGAATGTGACCCACGTCCCATGTGGTGGGCATGCCACGCAATCGCCTGGTGAGGAGACTGCGCACGTGGACCGCGGCGGGGGCGGGGCGTCCTCCCCACTGTCCGAAGGACGTGGGAGGTGCCCCGGCCGCCGTTGGTCTACGCCTGCGAAATACTGGTGGAGCTGCGGCGACGTCGCCACTTGGCGGGAAGCTCGTCGAACCGGAAAACCGAAGCAGGGGCAGACGTGCACGAACATGGACACCGCGGCGAAGAGCGCGCCGCCTCCCCGGAGCCCGCGCCGGGTGTGGACCAGCCCGGATTCCTCGCACTGGAACGCGAGTTGACGGTGCTGCTGCGGCGTGCCCGGGCCAGCCAGGGGGAGATGGCCCGCGCGGTCCACCCCGACCTGGAGCCGTCCGCGTACGGGCTGCTGGTCCGTCTGGATGAGTGCGGCCGGCAGCGGGCCACCGAGCTGGCCGCCTACATCGGCGTCGGCAAGGCCACGATGTCGCGCCAGCTGCGCGCGCTGGAGGAGCTCGGCCTCGTCGCCCGCGAGCCGGACCCCGCCGACGGCCGCGCCTGGCTGATCACCCTCACGCAGGAGGGCCACGCACGGGTCCGCAGGGTCCGCGAGGCCCGCCGCGCCCGCTACGCCGGCCGGCTCGCCGACTGGGACCCCGCCGAGGTCACGGAACTCGCCCGGCTGCTGAACCAGCTGAACCGGGGCATGGAGAATTGACCCCGTACGGAGTACCGCTAACGGGGTGACAGCTCGGCGTACACCACCGTCGCGTCGTCGTGCGTCTTGCCGCGGCGCGGCGGTACCCGGTCCGCGTCCGCCCGTTCCAGGGTCCGTACGCGTTCCACCAGGGACCAGGCGCCCTCCTCGCGGACCAGGGTGAGACAGTCCGCCCAGCCGCCCTCGCGGAACCTCTCCACCCAGCGCGCCGCACCGTCCGTCAGGGCGGCCAGGGCGCGCACCCCGTCGCGCGGCAGCGAACCGGTGACCGCGCGGGAGGCCACCGAGGGATCCGCCGCCGCCGTGAAGAAGCCCCCCTCCTTGTTGCGCAGCGTGGTGTCCACCAGGGTGTGGCTGGCCAGGGCCGAGCGGGGCAGCCGGTCCAGCCGGTCGTCCAGCAGCGCCGTGACCGAGCCGTCGGCGGACTCGACGAGCAGGGCCGAGTCGGAGAGCACCAGGTAGTCCACCGAGGCCGGTGACCAGCGGGCCAGCACCACCGTCGCCTGAGGCGTACGGGGGTGAGAAAGGTCACAGGTTGCCGCGTGGCTCCCGGCGGTACGCGCGAGGGCCCGGGACAGCAGCTCGGCCAGCGGAACATCCGGGAGGGAAACGGTCAGTTCGGTCAGCGCCCCGCCCAGCCGCGCGGTGAACCAGGGCACGGAATGCAGGCATCCGCCGCCGTCCCCCGGCGGTGTGACCCCGTCCAGCAGCACGAGCGAACCGCCCTGTCCGGAGGCCGGAAGTCCGACACTCGCGAAGTCCTCGTTGGGGCGGCCGGGATCACCGGGCTCCGACACCAGCTCCGTACGCATCCCGCCAGTCTGCACGAGCCCTTCACAAGGGCCGCGAAGGGCCTTCGTCGATCACCGGATCATCGAAGCCGCGCAGGTCAGACGCCTGATTTGGGAGGGAATGCAGTGCTCCGGGAAGACGTGGCGGCGAATATTGCCACCGCCCGCCGCAGACGTCCAACCGGCGTGCCGCGCGGGGCCGCTGCGAAAGACGGCGGAACTTGCCCCTCAACTCACCTCCGGGGTTCACTCCTTCGAGTGGCGGGTCAGGTGATGCGCATCCACTGTCCACGCTCACTGGGAGGGTCGGGGAGCGATGGGGGCGCCTCGCTGTCCGAGCGCGGTCAAGAGCTCGGGGTGAACGCCCGCACCCGTTGACGGAGCGTCACCCGGACCCACGGGTACACGAGTCAGGAATGCGAGCACCGGTGCAGAAGTCGCGGCCTCGTCGCACAGGCAAGCAGACGGCCCCCAAGGGGGACGCGGAGCGGACGACCGGCGTAGGCAGGGGCCGCCCCACCCATGTGCGCAACCGGCTCATCGTCGCCGTGGCCGTGGTGGCCGCCGCGATCGCCGCGGCCGGGGCACCCTCCGTGCTCACGGCCTCCGGGCAGCTCAAGGACGCGCAGGACCTGGTGACGCTCGCCGAGCAGACCCAGGACGCCCTCACCCTGGCGCACTCCCTCGCCGACGAGCGCGACGAGGTCGTCCCCTACATCGCGGCCGGCCGCCCCAGGTCCGAGGCGCCCTCCGAGGAGCACAGCGCCCGCGTCGACCGGCAGGTCGAGGAACTGCGCGCCGACACGGACCTCCCCCAGGAACTGCACGACGGCCTCGACGCCGTCGCCACCGTGCGCAGAGCGGCGCTCACGGGCAAGAGCAGCGCCCTCGAAGCTCACCAGGCGTACTCCACCGCCATCACGCGACTGCACCGGCTCGCCGAACAGCTGGCGGAGCGGACCCCGCCCCGCGCCAGCTCGGGCGCCCACGCGCTCACCGAGCTGGACTCCGCCGTCCAGCAGGCCGCTGCCACCCGCGGACTGCTGTTCGCCGCGCTGAACGTGCCGAGCACCACCCGGACGGTGATCGACCCGATCACCGGCCTGCCGTCCACCACCAGCAGCACCTCGGACGCCGACACCGAGCGGCGCGACGCGCTGACCGCCGCCGCGCTCCAGGCCCGGCTGCGCTCCGACGCGGCCCTCGCCGACTTCCGCGAGACCGCGCCCAAGGACGCTCGCGCCTCCTACGACTCCACGGTCACCGGCCCCGAGGTCGAGTCCGCCGAGAAGTACCTCGCCCGTCTCACCGACGAGCCGACGCTCTCCGACGACGACCTCGCCACCAGCGCCGAGAAGCTGCAGGCCGCGCTCACCGCGCGGGTCGAGACGATGCGCGGGGTGGAGTCCGCCCTCTTCGACCAGCGCACCAAGGACCTCGCCCAGCTGCGTGACGACGACGTCACCGCGCTGGAGATCCGGATCGCCGTCCTCGGCGCCCTGACGCTGCTCACGATCGGCATCGCCACGGCGATGGCCCGCACCCTGACGCGTCCGCTGTCGGTGCTGCGCCGGGGCTCCGCCCGCCTCGCCGAGGCGGAGGACCTCAGCGGCCAGGAGCCGATCGCCTTCACCGGCCGCAACGACGAGTTCGCCCAGGTCGTCCGCTCCGTCAACGCCCTGCACGCGCGCGCCGCCGCCCTCGCCGAGCGGATCGCCACGCTGGAGGCCGACCGCAAGCACCTCGTGGGCCAGCGGCAGAAGATGGCCGACGCCCGCGAGGAACTGCGCACCGAACTCGCCGAGTCCACCGCCCACCTGGAGCGGCTGCGCGCCGGCATCGGCGGCACGTTCGTCAACCTCGCGCTGCGCACCCTCGGACTGGTCGAGCGCCAGCTCGGCGTCATCGAGGGGCTGGAGGAGCGGGAGGACGACCCGGACCGGCTGGCCACCCTGTTCAAGCTCGACCACTTCGCCACGGTGATGCGCCGGCACAGCGAGAACCTCCTGGTCCTGGCCGGCACCGAGCACGTGCAGCACACGGCGGGCCCGGTTCCGCTGGTGGACGTCGTACGGGCCGCGGTGAGCGAGATCGAGCGGTACGAGCGGGTCCGTATCGCCGCGCTGCCGCCGCACGCGCACATCGCCGGGTTCGCCGCGGACGACCTGTCCCACCTGCTGGCCGAGCTCATGGAGAACGCCACCTCCTTCTCCCCGCCCGACCTGCCCGTCGAGGTCTCCGGCTGGCTGCTGGAGAACGGCGAGGTCATGCTCTCCGTCCAGGACGAGGGCATCGGCATGACCAGAGAGCGGCTGGAGCGGCTCAACTCCCGGCTGTCCGACTTCGACCCGGAGGTCACGTACGACGCGGAGGCCGAGGACGGTCTCGGTCTCGGCCTGTACGTCGTGGCCCGGCTCGCCCACCGGCACGGGGTGCGGGTCCGGCTGCGGGAGCAGAAGCAGGGCGGCATCGCCGCGGTCGTCGTCCTCCCCGACCCCCTCCTGGCGCCCGCCACCCCCGACGCGGTCCCCGCCTCCGTCGCCGGCGGCACTCCCGCGTACTCCCTCCCGGGAGCCGACGCCGAGGCCAACTCCAACGTCCTGCACGGCCGCACGGAGTCGGACGATCCGCTGGTCGCCCTGGCGGAGAAGGCGGTACGCCACCAGGGCTCGTCCGGTGGGGAGACGCCGGGCGAGCCGACGGGGACACCGGCGGCGGACGGCGCGGACGCGTCCTCGCCGGCCCCCGCGGAGGAACCGGCGGGAAGCCCCGCCGGGCGGCCCGGGGAGGCCCGTGCCGAGGATGCCGGCGAGCCGGCGGCGAGCGGTGCCGACGAGCCGGCGAAGGCGGAGGCCCCCGCCGGGGCGGCGGAGGCTTCCGCGCCGGGCGGTGGGGACGAGGCCGCACCGGACCGGGCGGGGCGCGAGGACGCGGAGGGCGCCGACGCGCCGGCCGAGCGGCCCGCCGAGGTCACGATGGAGCTGCTGATCCCGGCACAGCCGGAGGGCGAGAGCGTTCGCCCGGGGGCGGGCCACGCGGGCGGAGACGATGCCTCGGCCGGGGCCGCGGACGCCGCTTCACAGCCGTTCGGCGCGGGCGCGGACGCCGCCGTCCGCCCGGGCGCCGGTCACGCGGCCGGAGACGAGGAGGCCCCGTCCGGCGCCGCGGACACGGAGGGTGCCGCCCGCCCGGGCACGGCCCACAGGAACGTACCCGGAACGGACGCCGGATCCGGGGAGCACGCCGGAGCGGACGCCGAAGCCGAGGAGCACGCGCGCGTCGCCGACGGGGACGGGGACGGGGACGAGGAGCCGGTCACGGCCAAGGGCCTGCCCAAGCGCACGCCGAGGATCACCGCGCACGCCGAGGCCCCGCGCCCGCGTACCGGAGCCGTGGACGCCGAGGCCCTGCGCCGCCGGCTCGGCGGTTTCCGCCAGGGGGCGGACGCAGGGCGCCGGGACGTCGAGGCGGAACTCGCCGAACGGCCCGGCGGCCACCGGGCGCCGTCCGACCCGGCCGCCACATCCGAAGAGACCACGGGGGGCACAGTCGAGGAGGCAAGCAGTTGACCGCGACCGGTACTGTCGGACTGAGCAGTGAGGCCCGCAACCTGCACTGGCTGTTGAGCAATCTCGTCGAGGAGGTGCCCGGCATCCTCTCCGTCGCGGTGGTCTCCTCCGACGGCCTGCTCCTGCTCTCCTCCGACGACTCCCGCAACACCGCCGCCCGCGAGGCGCAGGGCGCGAAGCGCACCGGCCCCCGCGGCTCCGCCGCCGACCTGGCCACCGTCGTCTCCGGCATCGGCAGCCTCACCGTCGGCGCCTCGAAGCTGATGGACTTCGGCCAGGTCAAGCACACGATGGTGGCGATGGACGAGGGCAGCCTGTTCGTGATGTCCATCAGCGACGGCTCCCTGCTCGGCGTGCACGGCTCCGCGGACTGCGACATGAGCGTGGTGGCGTACCACATGGCCCTCTTCGTCGGCCGCGCCGGCCATGTCCTGACCCCGGAGCTCCGCAGCGAGCTGCGCCAGTCCCTGGAGAGCGAGTCCACCGGGGGGCCCCGATGAGCAAGTCCAGGAAACAGCTCCCGGTCCGTGGCGGCGACCGCAAACCCGCCCGGGTCCGCCCCTACTCGCTCACCGGCGGCCGTACCCGCTTCGGCCACGTCCTGCTCGTCGAGACGTTCGTCGGCGCCACCGCCGCGCTCGAAGCCGCCGAGGAGCGCAAAGAACTGACGAACGGCAACCTCACCTCCCGCGTGATGCCGGAGATGCGGGCCATCGTCGAGCTGTGCCGCCGTATGCGAACGGTGGCCGAGATCGCCGCGCTGCTGAAGATGCCGCTCGGCGTGGTCCGCGTGCTCCTGAGCGACCTCGCGGACCAGGGAAAGATCCGTGTCTACGGAACGGGGACCGGCCACGGCACGGGCCGCCCGGACCGCGCGCTGCTGGAAAGGGTGCTGAGTGGACTCCGCCGTCTCTGATGCCGCTCACGGCGTCTCCCCGCTCGTCGAGGACGACGAGCCCCTGCTGCCCTGGCAGAAGGACCGCACCCGCGCACCCGTCGCCACGAAGATAGTGGTGGCGGGCGGCTTCGGCGTCGGCAAGACCACGCTGGTCACCACGGTCTCGGAGATCACGCCCCTGGAGACCGAGGCGCTGATGACCGAGGCGAGTGCGGAGCACGACGACCTCACCGCCACGCCGGACAAGCTCACCACCACCGTGGCCATGGACTTCGGCCGCATCACGCTCGACGACGACCTGGTGCTCTACGTCTTCGGCACCCCCGGCCAGCAGCGGTTCTGGTTCATGTGGGACGACCTGGTGCGCGGCGCGATCGGCGCCGTCGTGATGGCCGACACCCGCCGCCTGAAGGACTGCTGGCCGGCGCTGGACTACTTCGAGAGCTGCGGACTGCCGTACGTCGTCGCGGTCAACCACTTCGACGGCAGTGAGCGGTTCGACGCCGAGGACGTGCGGGAGGCGTTGACGATCCCCGCGCACATACCTGTAATGATCATGGATGCGCGCCGCCGGATCTCGGTCATCGAGACCCTCCTGTCCCTCGTGGGCCACGCACTCGACGAAACCCCCGAGTAATCCCCGCGCAGCCCCCGAGCCGTCCCCGAGCAGCCCTCTTAGGAGCGTCCCCGTATGCGGAAGATACTCGTCGTCGGAGCCGGCCAGTCCGGTCTCCAGCTGGCCCTCGGCCTCCAGTCGCACGGGTACGAGGTCACCCTGATGTCCAACCGGACCGCGGACGAGATCCGCACCGGACGGGTGATGTCGACGCAGTGCATGTTCCACACCGCCCTGCAGCACGAGCGCGATCTCCAGCTGAACTTCTGGGAGTCCCAGGCCCCGAAGATCGAAGGACTCGGCGTCTCGGTCGCGGCCCCCGGCTCCTTCGACCCGGGCCCCTCGCAGCGCGCGATCGACTGGCTGGGCCGGCTCGACGGGTTCGCGCAGTCGGTGGACCAGCGGGTGAAGATGGCCGGCTGGATGGAGACCTTCGCCCAGCGCGGCGGCCAGCTGGTCATCCACGGCGCGGCGGTCGGCGACCTGGACTACTTCTCCCGCACGTACGACCTCGTGCTCGTCTCGGCGGGCAAGGGCGAGCTGGTGCAGATGTTCGCCCGCGACCCGGAGCGCTCCCCGTACCGCGAGCCGCAGCGCGCCCTCGCCGTCGCCTACGTCCACGGCCTCGGCCCGCGTCCGGAGCACCCGGACACGGAGGCGGTCCGCTGCAACCTGGTCCCCGGGGTCGGCGAGATGTTCATCATGCCGACGTTCACCACCTCGGGCCGCGCCGACATCCTGTTCTGGGAGGGCATACCCGGCGGCCCGCTGGACGCCTTCAAGGACGTCAAGGACCCGGCGGAGCACCTCTCCCTGACCCTGGAACTCATGGAGAGGTTCCTCCCCTGGGAGTACGCGCGGGCCACCAAGGTCGAGCTGACCGACGCCGGCGGCACCCTCGCCGGCCGCTACGCTCCCACCGTCCGCAACCCGATCGGCCGGCTGCCCTCCGGCGGCCTCGTCCTCGGCGTCGCCGACGTGGTCGTCGCCAACGACCCGATCACCGGCCAGGGCTCCAACTCCGCCTCCAAGTGCGCCGCCTCCTACCTCGCCTCGATCCTGGAACACGGGGAGAAGGAGTTCGACGAGACCTGGATGCAGGGCACCTTCGACCGCTACTGGGAGACGGCGCGGCACGTCACCAAGTGGACGAACGCCATGCTCGCCCCGCCGCCGGAGCACGTCCTGAACCTGATCGGCGCGGCCGGACAGCTCCAGCCGGTCGCGGACCGCTTCGCCAACGGCTTCAACGACCCGGCCGACTTCGAGAACTTCTTCTACGAACCGGAGAAGACCGAGGGCTACCTGATGGAGGTCTCGGGCGCGTCCGGCGCGTGACCGGGGGCGTACCCCTCGTCGGACCCCTCCGTCGCCCCCGCGGGGAGCTCCGGCGGCACGTACCGCCGTACGGGCTCCCCGGCCGGGTCGGGGCGTACGGCGCCCAGCACCGGGTTGGCCGCGATCGGGGAGACCTTGACCCGCGCACCCGGGCGGGGCGCCTGCACCACCATGCCGTCGCCGAGGTAGAGGGCGACGTGCGTGGCCTCCGGGAAGTACACGACGAGATCCCCCGGCCTCAGCTCCGCCAGCGGCACCCGCTCCAGCCGTGCCCACTGCTCCTGGCTGGTCCGGGGGATCGGCGTCCCGGCGGCGCCCCACGCCTCGGACGTCAGCCCCGAGCAGTCGTACGCGGCGGGCCCCTCCGCGCCCCACTCGTACGGCTTCCCGATCTGCTCCACGGCGTACCGCACGGCCCGCTCGCCCGCCGCCGACGGGGGAGTGCCGCCGCTGCCCAGCGCACCGGAGGACACCAGCTCCTCCTGCGCCTCGGCCACGTTGTCCCGCTCCAGCTCGGCCAGCGCGGTGAGCTGCTCGGCGGTGAGCGAGGCGAGGAGTTCCTCGACCGCGCGGAGCCGTGCGAGGACCTCGTCCCGCTCCTTCCTGCGCCGCTCGGTCAGGGCGAGCCGGACGTCGAGGGCCTCGCGGGCCCGGCGGGCCAGGGCGCCGGCCTCCTGCTCGTCGCCGGTCAGCCGGCCCACCGTCCGGGCCCGCTCCCGCGCCAGCCGCCCGATCACGTGCCCCTGGTCGAGCGCGCGCTGTGGATCGCGTGCGAGCAGCAGCCGTACGTAGGGGGAGAGGCCGGTGACGCTCTGGTACTGCTGGCGGGCCAGCCGTCCGGCGGCGCCCCGGCTGTCGCGCAGGGAGAGCCGGGTGCGGGCGAGGGCGCGTTCGAGCCGCTCGGCCTCGGCGCGCTGCCTCGTCAGCCGTTCCCCGGTGGCGTTGTAGGCCTCGGTGGCCTTCTCGGCCTCCCGGTACAGGGTCTGAAGCTCCGTCAGCAACTCGGCGACGGAACGCCCGCCGGTGCCGCCGCCCGGTTCCGGGACGGCCGTCGCGGGCACGGGCGCGAGAACGGCCCCGGTCGCCAGCGCCGCCGCGCACACCAGACGCAGAAGCCTTCCTGACACTCCATCACCTCCGGCGCGGGGCGGCCCGTCCGCTCCGCACCGCGAGCATCGGGCGGGTGCGCGCGGCCCGCGCGCCGAGTGTGCGCGGTTCGGCGCAACCCGGTCACCCGTCGGCGTCGTCCGGCTTGCCCTCCGGCGTGGCGTCCGGACCGGGCGCGGCCTTCGACCACGGCCACCTCCGGCGGTCGCCGGCCCGCCCCGTGGGGTCGTACAGGTACTTCCATCCCCGGGTCAGCCCGGTCCGCGCGCTCCGCGCCCGGGGCACCCGCCGGTAGACCAGCACGGTGGGCGGGCCGCCGTCCGGGGCCGGGACGGGGATGCGGTACGTCTTCGGCGGGTGCCCGGTGATGCCCAGCAGCACGGGCAGGACGCGCCCGTCCATGGGCCCGCCCTCGAACGGGGTGTCTTCGCTCTTCACGCCCTCAGTGTCGCGTGACGCGCGGGCCGTCAGAGGTCCGCGGCCAGCGTCCGCACCAGCGCGTCGGTCTGCGCGTCGCGCCGCGCGGTCACCGTCAGCACCGCCACGAACTGCTCCACGAGCCAGTCCCGCAGTTCGTCCACGGGTGGCTGTTTGTCCTCGTCGAGCCAGATCAGCGAGGCCGCCTCCACGGCGGTGATCCACATCCGGACCGTCATCCGCAGCCGGGGTCCGGGACCGGCGACCCCGAGGTGGCTGAGGATGTGCTCGGCGGCGGCCCGCCGCACGCCGTCCACGATGGCGGTCGTACGGGAGGTCTCCACGACGCTCCCGCCCTGGAGCAGTGCGCTGAACCCGGTGTCGTGCCGGCCGACGAAGGCGAGGTAGCGGTCGAGGGCCCGGGACAGCCGGGGCAGCAGCGGGCCCTCGTGCGGCTCGTCGAAGCAGTGCCGCAGCTGGTCGGCGGCGGACATCAGGGCGGCCTCGTACAGCTGTTGCTTGCCGCCCGGGAAGTACCGGTACACCAGGGGGCGCGACACGCCGGCCGCCTCCGCCACGTCGTCCAGGGAGACGTCCTCCGGGGCACGGTGGGCGAAGAGGGACAGCGCGGCCTCGAGCAGCTGGCTGCGGCGCTCCTCGACGCTGAGCCGCCGGTAGGCGGGGGTGGGGGCCTGCGGGGTCATGCCCGCAGGGTAACCGCCCGCCCGGCTGCGCGAGCAGCCCCGACGACTTCCACGGCCGCCGTCCGACCCCGCGCAGCACGCCGATGTCGTCCGGGCTGTGCCCGATGTGCGGCTGCGCCGCGTGGCGGTGAGCCGTTCGGGGATCGTGGTGGTCCGGTGCGAGCGCCTGTCTACGCGAGCAGCCCCGACGACTTCCACAGCTTCCGTCCGACCCCGCGCAGCACACCGATGTCGTCCAGGAAGTCGGTGAGCTTCTTCGCCCCCTGCTGCATCACGTCCCGGCGGTGGGCGCTCGCCCTGACCTGGGCGACGGCCGCACGTCTGTCCAGGCCGACGTTCGTGTACACCTCGGGGTTCACGAAGGCCACGGAGAACACCCGGGCGAACTCGCCCGAGGTGACCCGGGTGAACTCCTGCGACCACTTCGGCGCGGTCACCATCTGGCGCCGCAGCTCCTCACGGGCGTAGCGCACGTGCCGGGCCTCCTCCACGACGTGGATGCGCGTGACGCCCCGGATCAGCGGCTGGACCCGCTCGTCCGGGAAGGTCAGCCGCTGCATCCAGTCCAGGACCTCCTCGCCGAGCAGGGTCGCGGTGAAGGAGCCGGGGGTGGTGGAGACCGTCTTGAACAGCCGGCCGAGGTTCTGGTGGACGCGGCTCACCGGGTACCACGGGGTGCCGCCGCGGGTGATCACCCGGGCGAACATCCTGGAGTGCCGGCACTCGTCCTCGATCTCGGTGAGCGCGTAGCGCACGTGTGCGCTCGTGGCGGCCTTGTCGTAGATGTGCCGGACCAGCAGCTGCATCAGGATCAGCTCGAACCAGATGCCGAGCGAGGCGAGCGCTGCCGCCTCGTGCCGCGAGAGCAGGACGCGCTGCTCCTCGCTCATCCGCTTCCACATCGGGGTGCCGTACAGCGACACCAGCTCCGGCGGCCAGAACCACTTGCCCTCCTCGAAGGGGGCCTCCCAGTCCAGCTCCTCGTCGGGATCGAAGGAGTGCTTGGCGGAGGCGTCGAGCAGCCGCCGCGCCACCTGCTCCCGGTCCTTGAGCAGCCCGAGCGCGTCCCGCAGGCCGTCGAGCGCGTCGGCTTCCGACAGGGTCGTCATGACGGTTCCACCTCGGGGGCGTCTCGGGTTACCGGCGGGTCACCCACTTATGAGACTGCCTGTCAGCAAGGTCGTCAATCCCTCGTGCGGGACTTGTCGACGACCGGCCCACCGGGCGGACGTGTCAACGGCGCGTACTCCGGATCACCTCATGGGGCGTCGATCCGGCGTTCGCCCTGGGTACGCTGACGGTGTCGGTCAGACTGCAGCACATGGGAGCGATCATGAGCGCCGCACGCGACTACGGGCTGGGCGACGACTACGAGTGGCCTCGTCCGCCGGTGGGTGGCTGGACGGCGGACGACCTGGACAAGCTTCCCAATCTGCCTCCGCACACGGAGTTGATCGACGGGAGCCTCGTCTTCGTGAGTCCGCAGACCCGATTCCACACGCGCACCATGTGGCTGTTCGAGACCGTCTTGCGGGAGCAGGCACCAGACGGATGGGACGCCATCCGGGAGATGACCATCAAGCTCAATAAGCGTAATCGGCCGGAGCCCGACATCCTGGTGGTGCGTGAGGACGCCGACACCGGCCCGGGGCAGACCTGGTTCCGACCCGAAGAGGTCCTGGTCGCCGTCGAAGTCGTCTCCGACGATTCCGAGGAACGGGACCGTGAGGTGAAGCCGCGGAAGTACGCGACCGCGGGCATCCCGCACTACTGGCGCGTCGAGCAGAACGACGGACTCCCCGTGGTCTACGTCTACGAACTGGACCCCATGACCAAGTCGTACGTACCCATGGGCATCTTCCACGACCGGCTCAAGCTGACCGTCCCGTTCCCCGTCGACATCGATCTCACCGCCGTCGACGGTCGCCGCCGCTAGACCGAGCAGCCCAGCCCCTCCGGCACCTCCCCGGTCAGCGGCTCCGCGCCGCCCGGCGGGAACGACGTGCGCAGGGTGAACGCGTACGGGGTCGGGCCGTTGGTGCGGAGGTGGAGGAGGCGGGACTCGGCCTCCGCGACCGTCGGGCGGTGGCCCGCCGGGACCCACCACAGCGCCGCCATCGCCTCCTCGACACGCTCGAACCACTCCCGGCGCCGCGCCAGCATCTCGCGGTGGCGGCCCTGGTACATGAACGCCGTCAGGGCGTCGGTGTTCCGCCACACCGACATGTTGATGATCAGCCAGGAGTCGCCGAAGACGGCGATGTCCGTCGCGTCGCCCCCCTCGCTCTGCAGGCGCCAGACGAAGCCGTCGGCGGCGTCGGCGTCCGCGTTCACCGGGTCGAGGCCGTCGACGAAGTCCTTCAGCCGCGGGGAGTCCAGCGGGGCCTTGAGGCGGGCGATGTTCACCTGGGCGAGTTCGTACGCGGTCCCGGTCATGTACCGAACGGTAGGTCGGGAACGCGGCGCTCCGACACCCCCGTCTCACCAAGTGGGCGCTGACGCCTACGACTTCAGCACCGCCTCCATCACCGCCCGCGCGATCGGCGCCGCCGTCCCGCCGCCGCTGATCTCCCGCCGGTTCGCCGCCGCCTCCTCGACCACCACCGCGACCGCCACCTTCGCCTCCATGTCCGCCCCGCCCTGCGCCCAGGAGATGAACCAGGCGTACGGCGTACCGGAGTTGCCCAGTCCGTGCTGGGCGGTGCCGGTCTTGCCGCCCACGATCGCGCCGGGGATCGCCGCCTTCGTGCCGGTGCCGTCCTCCACCACCCCCCGCATCAGCTCCCGCATCCGCATCGCCGTCGCCGGATGCATGGCCCGCCGCACCGGACGGGAGCCGGCCGTCGACACCGTGCCGCCGCCCGCCCGCGTGGTGCGCTCCACCAGGTAGGGCTCCCGCACCTGCCCGCCGCCCGCGACGGCCGCCGCGACCATCGCCATCTGCAGGGGTGTCGCCCGGGTGTTGTACTGCCCGATCGACGACAGCGCGAGCTGCGCCCGGTCCACCGTGGTGTCGAAGGTGCTGCGCGCCACCCGGAACGGAACGCGTACGTCGGAGTCGTTGAAACCGAAGTTCTCGGCCGTCGTCCTCATCTCCGCCACGCCCGTGGTCACCCCCAGCTTGGCGAACACCGTGTTGCAGGACCAGACGAACGCCTTCCGCACCGAGGCGTTCTCGCAGCCCCCGGACCCGTTGGTCAGCCGGGTCCTCGTCCCCGGCAGGGTGTACGGGTCGGGGGAGCGGGTCGGCGCGTCCAGGTCCTCGACCACGCCCGCGTCCAGTGCCGCCGCCGCGGTGACCACCTTGAACGTCGAACCCGGCGGATACGTCCGCTGCACCGCCCGGTTCAGCATCGGCCGGTCCGGATCGGCGTTCAGCCGCGCCCAGGCGTCCCGCGCCGCCCTGCCGTTCCCGGACAGCAGCGCGGGGTCGTACGACGGGACCGACACCAGCGCCAGGATCCGCCCGGTCGACGGCTCCACCGCCGCCACCGCGCCCTTCCGCGAGCGCAGCCCCTCGTACGCCGCCCGCTGCGCCGCCGGATCGATCGTCGTCGCCACGTCGCCGCCCGCGTTGCGGGAGCGCGTGAACTCGTTCCACAGCGGCAGCGGCGCGAGGACCGGGGCGGCCCCGGACAGCAGCTCGTCCTCCGTGTGCTCCAGCAGGGTCGTCCCGTACTCCTGCGAGGCGAAGCCGGTCACCGGGGCGTACAACGGCCCGTCGCGGTACGTCCGTTCGTAGCGCAGGTGCTCCCCGGTGTCCCGGGAGCCGGTGACCGGCCGCCCGTCGACCAGGATGTCGCCGCGCGGCTGCTGGTAGCGGGCGATGGCGTCCCGGCGGTTGGCCGGGTTGTCGTCGTAGGCGTCGGCCCGCAGGACCTGGACGCGGGCGGCGTTCACCAGCAGCGCCACCAGCAGCAGGGCGCAGAACAGCGCGGCGTGCCGGATGTGCCGGGTCATCGGGGCGCACCCCCGCCGCCCTGCCGCCGCGCGGAGTCGCTCAGCCGGACCAGCAGCGCCACGATCGCCCAGTTGGTCACCACCGACGAGCCGCCCTGCGCCAGGAACGGCATCGCCATCCCGGTCAGCGGGATCAGCCCGGTCACCCCGCCCGCGATCACGAACACCTGGAGCGCCACGAGCGAGGCGAGCCCCACCGCGAGCAGCTGTCCGAAGGGGTCGCGCAGGGCCAGCCCCGCCCGGTAGCCGCGCTCCACCAGCAGTCCGTAGAGCAGGAAGATCGCGGACAGTCCGGCCAGGCCCAGCTCCTCACCGGCCGTCGCCAGGATGAAGTCGGACTTGACCGCGAAGCCGATGAGCACCGAGTGTCCGAGCCCGAGCCCGGTGCCGAGCGTCCCGCCCTCCGCGAAGGCGAACAGGGACTGGGCGATCTGGTTCGGGCCCTCACCCGCCTCGATGGAGCCGAACGGGTGCAGCCAGGTCTCGATCCTGTGGTGCACGTGCGGTTCCAGCCGGCCCACCGCCACCGCCCCCAGCGAGGCCAGCAGCAGCCCCACCCCGATCCATCCCGTGCGGCCGGTGGCGACGTACAGCAGGACCACGAACAGACCGAAGAACAGCAGTGAGGTGCCGAGGTCCCGCTCCAGCACCAGCACGCCCACGCTGACCAGCCAGACCGCGACGATCGGCCCGAGCACCCGCCCGGTGGGCAGTTGCAGGCGCCAGACCCGGCGGCCGGCGTAGGTGAGGGCGCCCCGGTTCGCGGCGAGGTACGCGGCGAAGAAGACCGCCAGCAGCACCTTCGCGAACTCGCCGGGCTGGATGGAGAACCCGGCGACCCTGATCCAGATCCGGGCCCCGTTCACCGCCGGGAAGAGGATCGGGACCGTCAGCAGGACCAGCGCGGTGGTGACGCAGACGTAGATGTAGTTCTGCAGCACCCGGTGGTCGCGCAGCACCAGGACGACCATGATGAACAGCGTCACACCCAGCGTCGACCAGACCAGCTGGGTCGGGGCCGCCGGATCGCCCGGCGTCTCCAGGTCGAGCCGGTAGATCAGCACCAGGCCGAGGCCGTTGAGCAGCACCCCGATGGGGAGCAGCACCGGATCGGCGCGCGGGGCGCGCCGGCGCACCGCCAGATGGGCGACCAGCGCGAGCGCGCCGAGCCCGGCGCCGTAACCGGCGGCGCCGGGCGGGACGGTGCCGTTCCTGGCGAGGCCGACGGCGCAGTAGCCGTACACCGACAGCAGGACGGCCAGGACGATCAGGGCGAGTTCGACGCCGCGGCGCCCGGTGAGGCGGACGGCGGGCACGGGCGGATCCGCCGTCGCCAGGGTGGTACCGGCCTTGCTCATGTCCGGAACTTAACCGAATGGGGCGCCTTGCGTGCTTCGCTCGTCAGCACCAGCGTGGCGCGGGGCCGATGTTGTCGATGTGGGCGGCCGGGCCCCACGCCCAGGTGCCGTCCGTGAGGAGGTACCAGAGCGGGTTGCCCTCCACCTTGTCGCCCGGGACCTTGCAGAAGATCGAGACGACGTCGCCCTTGTGGGCGTACCGGATGATCTGCGAACCCCGGTTCGGGGCGCTGCGCAGGGGCAGGGACCCCGCCGTGACGACACCCCTGTACTCGCCCTGGTTGCCGTGGTCGCGGCCGGCCAGGTTGTTGAAGTTGCCGTTGCCGCCCTGCTGGTTGCCGTTGCCACCCTGCTGGTGGTTGTTGCCGCCGGCCTGTTGGTTGAGGTTGCCGTTGCCGCCGGCCTGGTTGTTGAAGTTGCCGTTGCCGCCCTGCTGGTTCGCGTTGCCGGCTTGCTGGTAGCCGTTACCGCCTTGCGGGTAGCCGTTGCCACCTTGCTGGTTGCCGCCGGCCTGGTTGTTGCCGTTGCCGCCTTGCGGGTAGCCGTTGCCGCCGGCCTGGTTGTTGAAGTTGCCGTTGCCGCCCTGCTGGTTCGCGTTGCCGGCTTGCTGGTAGCCGTTACCGCCTTGCGGGTAGCCGTTGCCACCTTGCTGGTTGCCGCCGGCCTGGTTGTTGCCGTTGCCGCCTTGCGGGTAGCCGTTGCCGCCGGCCTGGTTGTTGAAGTTGCCGTTGCCGCCCTGCTGGTTCCAGTTCCCCTGGCCGCCGCCCTGGTTCGGGTCGTCGGCGGCGACGGCGGGGGCGACGGCGGTCGCGACCGCGAGGGCCCCGGCGGCGAGAGCTATGGGCAGACGGCGGGTGAGCGGGGGGCGCGGGGGGCGCAGGGACATGACAGTACCTCCACATGCGGTGAAACGGGTCGAAGGAGACTTATCGCCACACTAGGAGCGACCCTCCGCGCCCGCCCGCCCTGCTGCGCCATCGGAGACGGCGCCACCCGCCCCGCCTACTCCGTCAGCTCCTCCAGCAGCCGCGCCGTGGGCAGCCCGGCGCGGAGATAGTCGACGAACAGGTCGTTGTGCAGGGCCCAGGGCGAGCGGCGGGAACGGATCAGCCGGATCGCCGCCTCGGCGGTCCTGCCCTGCCGCACCAGCGCGTGCGCGGCCACCAGGCCCGACCGGTTGTACCCGTGGTAACAGCGCACGAGGACCGTACGGCCGCCGTCCAGTGCCTCGCACGCCGCCTCGGCCAGCCGGATCACGCCCGCGAGCTGTGTCCCGTCCAGCGGCCCGTCGGGGATCGGCCACACATGGTGTTCGACCCCGGGATCCGGGCCGTGTCCGGGCAGTCGCAACAGCGTCTGCACAAGATCGAACTGCCGGTTCACCACGGCGAACTCCAGCCGGCCGGAAAGGCCCCGGAACTCGTGCCCGCCCATCCACAGACCGGGCACGATCTCGTTCCACGGGCTGTCCGGAGCCGGTACGTCGGGTTGCCTCCTGCGGGTACGCAACGGCGCCTCCCCACCCTCACCGCCCAACTCCTCTCAAAGGTAACCGGCTTCTTGCCCCTGGAGCACCCCGCCTGTTCCCATGGACATGGGGTGATGGTGCATGGAGCGACTGCGCGTCATACCGACCTGGCGGTACGGCCGCGAAAGGCTGTACGTCTGCCTCCCGGACGGCAGGAACGTCGCCTGGTACGACCGTGAGACGGCCAGGGTGAACCTGCTCGGCGAGGACCACGAGGAGGACGTGCTCACCGCGCTGGGTCCCTTCCTCACCGGCCCGGTCTCGGTCGGCCCGCCCCCGGTCCCCACCCCCGCCGAGCTGGCACGTCTGTCCCTGCACCCCGACGACGACCTCGCGCCGAACCGCCCCGGTGAGGCCCTGCTGATCGATCTCGACCGCGACCCCGGCCCGGCCCACCGCCTCCGCCCCGACCCGCGCCGCAGGGCGCTCACGGCGGAGCGGACGGTGGGCGAGGCCCTGGACCGCATGGACGGCGCCGGCTGGCACGCCCTGCACTCGGTTCCGCTCCCCGGCGGTGACCGCATCCACCACCTGCTGATCGGTCCCGGCGGTCTGTACGCCGTCCACGCCCTGTACGCCCACCGGCAGCGGGTGACGGTCGCCGACCCCCGGGTCGGCCTGGGCCGCCACGAACCGCGCCCCCTGCTGCGCCGGGTCCGGGCCGACGCCGACCGTGCCTCCTACGCCCTGACGGCCGAGGTCCGTCCGGTGCTCGTCCTGGTCGGCGCGTCGGCCGTGACGGTCCCGGCCCCGCCCCGCGAGGTGCGCGTCCTGACGGACGCCGACGTGGGGGCCCTGACCCGCACGGGCGGAGTCCTGAAACCGGCCGACGTGGAGGCCCTGCACGCGATGGCCCGGGACCGGAACACCTGGGCCCGACTGTGACCGGCCGGGGCCGTGGGGGCGGCTTCTCGCGGTGTCACGGAGTGACCGGGGCCGCGGACTCCGGGCCGGCCGGTGCGGCACCTTCTCCGGATCGCCGGGCGTGAGCCGTCGCCCTCCGTCCCGGTGATGGGCATCATGGGAGGGAAATCTCGCGCAAAACGCGACAAATGCCCCGACTGTGATCGGCGGGCGACCGGAGAGGTGCCGCACATGAGGTCCATCTGGAACGGCGTGATCTCGTTCGGCCTGGTCAGAATCCCGATCAAGCTCGTGAACGCCACCGAGAGCCACGCGGTCCCCTTCCGCGAGATCCACACGGAGGACGGCGGCCGGATCCGGCACCGCAAGTTCTGCGAGCTGGAGGACCGCGAGGTCACCGCCCAGGAGATCAGCAGGGGCTACGAGGAGGCGGACGGCACGATCATCCCGATCACCGACGAGGACCTGGCCCACCTGCCGATCCCCACCGCCAGGACGATCGAGATCGTCACCTTCGTCCCCGAGGACCGGATCGATCCGCTCCAGCTGGGCGCCGCGTACTACCTGGCGGCGGGCAGGGCGCCGGCCGCCAGGCCGTACACGCTCCTGCGGGAGGCCCTGAAGCGCGGCAACAGGGTGGCCATCGCGAAGTTCGCGCTGCGGGGCAGGGAGCGCCTGGGCATGCTCCGCGTGGTCGGCGAGGCGATCGCCCTGCACGGCCTGCTCTGGCCGGACGAGGTCCGGGCCCCCGAAGGGATCGCCCCCGCCGCGGACGTCACCCTCCACGACAAGGAGCTGAACCTCGCGGACGCCCTGGTGGACGCCCTCAGCGAGGTCGGCCTGGAGGACCTGCGCGACGAGTACCGCGAGGCGGTGGAGGAGGTCGTCGCCGCCAAGATCTCGGGTGAGGCCCTGCCCGAGGTGCCCGAACCGGAGCGCGGCGTCGAGATCCTGGACCTGACGACGGCCCTGGAGCGGAGCGTCCGCGCGGTCCGCGGTGAGCCGGAGGAGGCCGGGGCCGGGCGGTCGCCGCGGCGCGGGACGTCCCGCTCGTCCCCCGAGGAGACCGGCGGCAGGAAGTCCACGTCGACGGCGGAGAAGAAGACGGCGTCCTCGGCACGGAAGTCGACGTCGAGGACGAGCCGGGCCGAACAGAGGACGACGGCGAGGAGCACGGCGAGGAACACGGCCAAGAGCACGGCCGGGAAGGCGCCCGCGGAGGAGACCCCGGCGAAGGCGAAGAAGACGGCTGCGTCCCGCAGGCGCTCGGCCTGACCCGCCGCAGGGACCATCCGCACGCCGCACGCCGCACGCCGCACGCCGCGCGTGGCGCCGGCGCGCGGGCCACCGTCCCCCCGCCTGCGCCACTCGCCGCCGTCCCCCCCGGCCTAGGCCACCCGCCACCGTTCCCCGCCTACGCCACCCGCCTCAGCGCCAGCACCGCGTTGTGCCCCCCGAACCCGAACGAGTTGCTCAGCACCAGGTCACCGGCGTCCGGCAGCATCCGCGGTTCCCCCCGCACCACGTCCAGGCCGATCGCGCCGTCGACCTCCCCGCAGCCCACCGTCGGCGGCACCACCCCGTGGTGCAGCGTGAGCACCGCGGCGACCGCCTCCACCCCGCCCGCGGCCCCCTGGAGGTGCCCCAGGTGCCCCTTCAGGGCCGTGACCGGCACCTCCCGCCGCCCGAGCACGCTCCGCAGCGCCCGGGCCTCCGCGAGATCGCCGTCGACCGTCGCGGTGGCGTGCGCGTTGACGTGGACCACGTCCGCCACCCGGCCCCCCGCGTCCCGCACGGCCCGCCGCAGCGCGAGCGCGATGCCGTCGCCGGACGGGTCCGGCGCCGCGACGTGGTGGGCGTCGGCGGACAGCCCCCATCCGGCGGCCTCGCAGTAGACACGGGCCCCGCGGGCACGCGCGTGCTCCTCGGCCTCCAGGACGAGCACCCCCGCCCCCTCCCCGTTGACGAACCCGTCACGGTCCTCGGCGAACGGGCGTGACGGCGAGCCCCCGGACGGGTCCCCCTCGGCCAGCGCCCGCATCGCGGCGAAGGACGCCATGATCGCCGGCGTCACGACCGCCTCGGCACCGCCCGCGAGGGCGACGTCGACCCGCCCGTACCGGATGCGGTCGACGGCCTGCCCGATCGCCTCGGTCCCGGAGGCGCACGCACTGGTCACGGTGCGCGCCTCACCGGTGATGTGCAGGTCGAGGGAGACCTGCGAGGCCGCCTGCGAGGGCACCGTCATGGGCGTGGTCAGCGGTGGGACACCGCGCGGCCCTTTCTCCCGCAGCCTGCGGTCCCCGCCGACCAGCACCGACGCGTCCCCGAGGATGGCGCCGAGGCTCACCCCAACCCGTTCCGGGTCGAGCCCGCTCTCGCGCGTGCCGCCCTGTGCGTACCCCGCGTCGGCCCACGCCTCCCGCGCCGCCAGCACGGCGAACTGCGCGGCCCGGTTCATCCGCCGCGCCGCCTGCCGGGGCAGCAGTCCGGCCGGGTCCACCGGCACGGTCCCGGCGATCCGCACCGGCAGCCCGTCGAACTCCTCGCCCGTCAACTCCCGTATGCCGTGCCGCCCGTCGAGCAGCCCCTGCCACAGCTCGCCCGCACCGACGCCCAGCGGGGTGACGGCACCGAGCCCGGTGACGACGACCCGCCGCGCTCCCGCCGCCTCCGCCGCCCGCACGGGGCGCGGTTCGTGCCGTACGAGGTGTCCCTCCCGGTCGGCCACGGCGGCCCACCGGCGCACCTCGGCGTCGGACACCGGCCCGGCCGGGCCCTCGCCGTCGGCGTGCCAGCCGCCCCAGCGGCGGACGTACGTCACCTCCTCGGCCCGCGGGTCGACGGCGCGCAGGGTGCGCACCCGGTCCCCGTCCCGGAACTCCACGCCGTCGAGGGCCGGCGAGCTCACCCGCGGGACCGCGGCCACGTCCATCCGCCGACCGGCGACGGTCACCCGCTGGTCGCGGCGGAGCACCTCCTCGTGGTCCACCCCGCCGAGTGGCGGCCGCAGCGTGACCCGGATCACCTCTGGGCCCTCGGGCAGTGTGTGCGTCACCACGTGCCACCGGTGCCGCAGCGCATCCTCGTGGGACAGGGCGAACAGGTCACCGGGAACCACCTCGGCGGCGGTGACCGCGTACGGGCGTATGGGCACTTCAGGCGTTTCGGGGGAGTGGGTCATGGCCGCGCATGCTCTCTTCGGTCCGAACTGTCGTACTGAGGGCGGTTACGAGTGTTCTGTACGACGTGCGAACGGGCCATGGCCGAACCCGGAGCATGTCCGATTTGCCATGTTCTACCAGGCGGGTGACGGGAGACACACCCGGCAATCCGCGCGCGGATCCGATGAGTTGCCCGGCCGTGGGCCGTGTGTGCAAAACGTCACGAACCGCCCGCCAGTCGCCATATCTCCCCCGTCAGTTCCTCCGCGTACCCCGTCGGGGACGGATCGTTCGGCAACCGCGCGGGCACGGTGGTGTTCTTCTTCGCACCCGGCCGGTCGGCGAACAGCGCCACGGCCAGGGTGAGCCGGGAGTCGTACCCGACGGACCAGACGGTGCGCCGGGCGATCCCACCCCCCGCCCCGGCGGTGAGGAACGTGCCGTTCTCCTCCTTCCCGCCGGCCCGGGCGGCGGGGAGGAGGGGAACGGTCTGCCCGCCGAAGCCCTGCCGCGCCCGGGCCGTCACCGCGAACGTGCCCTTCCCGTCCAGCACCCGCCGGGTCTCCGGGCGCGCGGTGTGCACGGTCCGCCCCTCACGGGTGATCCGGTCCACCGTGCGGGGCTTCGCGTACACGCCGTCCGCCGCCACGGCCGCGTACGCCGAGGCCAGCCGCAGCGGCGTCGGCGCCGTGGACCCGTGCAGCCCGCGCAGCGGGCCGCCGAGCCGTACGCCGCCGAACGGATCGAGCACCGAGCCCGCCTCCACCGCCCCGCTCACCGCGTCGTTGAACGGCTGCCGGGCGTAGTCCGCCCCGCCGTAGAGCACCCGCACCGCCCCGTCGCCCGGTTCGATCCCCACCACCGCCGTGTGCACCCGGACGCCGCCGCCGTCGTCGCCGGAGTCCTCCGCCCGGTCCTTCACCGATTCGGCGGTGGCGTCCTGCAGCGTCAGGTCGAAGGTGGTGTGCACGGTGTAACCGCCGCGCGCCAGTTGGTCCACGGTGATCCCGAGCCGGCCGGCGGCCTCCTGCGCGGCCACGTCGATCAGATACTGCCGCTGCCCCTCCGTCCCACCCGGCGGATAGAACCGGAACGCCGGGAAACGGGCGGCCGCCCGCTGCCCGCCCGTGATGTCGCCGGCGGCCTCCATCGCGTCGAGCACCCACTCCCACCGGTCCCGGAGCCGCGCCGTCACCTTCGGGTCGGAACCCGCCTTCTCGTAGTACGAGGGGATGTTGACGATCGCCGCCAGCGCCGCGCCCTGGGAGACGGTGAGGTCCTCCGGCGCCACGTCGAAGTAGTTCCGGGCGGCGGCCCGGACACCGGCGGCGCCCCGGCCGAAGTACACGGTGTTGAGATAGCCCTCCAGGATCTCGTCCTTGTCGCGCGTACGGTCGAGCTTGACGGCGATCAACGCCTCACGCGCCTTGCGCGTCAGCGACCGCTCCGGGGTGAGCAGCGCGTTCTTCACGTACTGCTGCGTGATCGTGGAACCGCCCTGCGGGGCGCCGCCGGACACTGTGGCCCACACCGCGCGGGCGACGGCGCGCGGCGACACCCCGGTGTCCGTGCGGAACGACCGGTTCTCGGCCGCGATCACCGCGTCCTGGACGTGCCGGGGCACCTGGGACAGCGGCACCTCCTGCCGGTCGACCGGACCGCGCCGGCCCAGATAGGAGCCGCCGGCGTCGACGAAGACCGTGCTCTGCACGACGGTCTCGGGATGCGGCTCGGGGATGACGGTCAGCTTGTACGCGACCACGGCCCCGCCGCAGACGAGGACGACGAGCGTGAGGCAGGTGACGAGCAGCCGCCGCAGCAGGCGTCCGCGGTTGCGGCGGAGGCGGGTGCGGAAGGGCACGCGGGGGCGGCCCGGGGCCCTGCGCGGGAGCCGGCCGGCGAGCGGGGGCAGCCTCATGAGCGCCACGCCCCGACGGGCACCGGCTGGGCCTCCGAGGGCCCGAGGTCCGACCGCATCAGGACGTCACCGGACGCGTCGTACACGGTGACGGTCCGGCCACCGCCGGCCGCGGTGTCCTCCGGCGGCGTCCTCGCGTACCACACCCCCCACCCCGGACCGCCCGCCAGCGTCAGGACGTTCGCGGTGACCGTCCTGCCGCCGACGCGGATCTCGACGCGGGCGGGATCGGCGTCCAGGCCGTGGTAGACGCCGGACCGGAAGTACGTCCCGTCGTCCAGCCTCTCGCCCTGGACGGAGACGTCCGCCACGGTGCGGTCGAGGTTTCCGTCGCTCACCGGGCGGAACCGGTTGCGCACCCCCGGGGACGACCAGTGCTGCCCGTCCGGGGTCAGCCAGACGTCCACACCGGGGGCGGCGGCCACCCGCTCACCGGGAGCGACGACCCGCACCGGCCCGGGTTCGAAGCGGTCGGGCACCTCCGAGGCCCCGCCGGCGTCGCCCTCCCCGAGGGGACCGGCGGCGAGGACGGCCGGCGGGGCGAGCAGCAGGGCGCACCCGGCGGCGACCACCCCCGCCCGCCGTCGGCGCCGCAGCGCGCCGTCCTGCCGGATGCCGTCGAGCGGCACGGCCGGCGGCACGAAACCGGCGAGCACCGCGGCGAACTCCGTCCGCCGGCCCTCGGCCGGGACACGCTTCCCCTCGCGCCGCAGCACCGCGCGCACGGCCCCCACCGAACACCCCAGCACCTGCGCGATCTCGGCCTCGCCCAGCCCCTCCCAGTACCGCAACACCAGCACCACCCGGCGCCGGCCGCCCGTACGGCGTGCCCGTCCGCGCAGATGCGCCCGGACCAGGGACCGCCGTACATGGAAGTCGACGTCGTTCCGCGGAATCCGCCGCCACCGCGCGCACACCCGCACCAGCGCGCGCCGCGCCAACTCCCCGGCGTCCCGCGCGTCTTCGGTGAGCAGCCGCGCGGTGACGACCAGCCGCGGCCAGCGGTCGTGCGCGTACCCGGCGAAGTCGCCGTCCCCGGGCCGCACTCGGGGCGGGCGCGCCGGGCGGAGAGGGGAGTACGCCACGTCCGTGACGGCGGGTCGATGGATCCCGGAACCCGTGTTCAACGTCTTCCTCCAGGGTTGTGCTTCGATGTGCGCGACCTGCGAAACCTGTACGCATGGCGGGGACGGCCGGGTTGCACGGGAAATCCGAGACACCGGTGGAGGGCATGACCGAGGAAGAGTTCGACGCTTTCTACGCGGCCGCGTTCCCCCGTCTCACCGGGCAGTTGTACGCCTTCACCGGGGACCTCGGCGAGGCCCAGGACGTGGTGCAGGAGGCGTTCGTACGGGCCTGGGACCGGCGTCAGAAGCTGCTCGCCGACGAGGCGCCCGAGGCGTGGATACGCACCGTCGCCATGCGCCTCGCGGTGAGCCGCTGGCGCCGCGCGAGACGCTGGCTGGAACTGGTGCGGCGCACCCCGCCGCAGGAGACGACCCCCGGCCCGGGCCCCGACCGCACCGCCCTGGTCACCGCGCTGCGCCAACTGCCGGAGCAGCAGCGCATGGCGATCGTCCTGCACCACCTGTGCGACCTCAGCGTCGAGCAGGTAGCCTCCGAGACCGGTGCGCCCGTGGGCACGGTCAAGGCCAGGCTGTCCCGCGGACGGGCGGCACTGGCCAGACACCTGGTGGTGGAGGAGGCCGAGGAGCCGGCCTGGAGGGAGGGCGGCCGTGTCGGATGAACTCGCCGACGCCTTGCGCGAGTTGGCCGCACAGCACGAGGTCCCGCCGAGCGTCGGCGCCGCGGAGGTCCGCGACCGTGCCCGGCGCCGCTCCCTCCGCCGCAGGGCGGGCGCCGCGCTGGGCACGGCGGCCGCGGCGGTCTGCGTGCTGACGGCCGTCGCGTTCACCCTGCACACCGGGGACCCCGGCCGGAACGGCCGGACCCCGGCCGCGGCACCGGAGGCGTCCACCCCGGCCCCGAGCGCGGCGAGCCCGGCTCCCGCCCCCGTCGGCGTCCTGGACCTGGGCCGGCACACCCTCACGGTCGGCAAGCGCGTCGTGCGCGTCGACCCGCACGCCTTTCCCCGGTTCCCGTCCGGCAGCCGCATGACGGTGGTCGCCAAGGACGCCACCAGGACGCTGCGGCTCGAGAGCGGCATCGAGTCCGGCGCCGAGATCAAGGTCCCGTACCTGGTGGAACTGCGCGCCCCCGGCCGGCAACCGGTCTACGCGGGCGCCCTCGCCTTCGACACCAAGGCGCTCGCCGTGCTCTCCGCCGGGACGGGCTGGCTGGGCATGAGCCACACGGACGCGGAGTGGTTCTACACCTGGGCACGGGAGGGCGACCGCATCGAGATCACGTCGACGGTCCCCTTGAGCCCTGCGGCGACGCCCACCGCACCGGCACGGGTGGAGACACCCACCGCGCCCACCGCGTCGACGCGGGCGGAGACGACGGCCGGTGCCCCGGTGGTCGCGGACCGCGCCGGGACGCCCGGTGCGGTGGGTGGCACGGACGACTGACCTCCGGCCGAACGACCGCTGCTGCACCAGGAAGGCGCCCACCGTCCGTACGGACGAGACGACCGGACTCCACGCGCGGACTCCATGTACGGACTCCACGCGCGGACTCTCCCGCACACCCGGACTGCGAGAGGGGAGTCGCACACATGGACGACGGCGGGTGGATCGGCCGCGCGAACGGGCCGACGGGGCCCGCAGGACGCTCCCGCGCGGCACCATGGGCCGTATGGCCGAGAACCGGATCGTGAACACCCACCAGTCCGAGGCGTGGAACGGCTACGAGGGCCGGCACTGGGCCGACCACCAGTCGCGCTACGACGACCTCAACGACCCCGTCAACGCCCCGCTCCTGTCCGCCGCCGGCATCCGGGAGACGGACGGCGTCCTGGACATCGGCTGCGGCAACGGACGCCTGACCCGGCTGGCCGCCCGCACCGCGGCCCGTGCCGTCGGGGTCGACCTGTCCGCGCCCATGCTGGAGCGCGCCCGCGCGAGCGCCGCCGCGGAACACCTCGCCAACGTCTCCCACATCCAGGCCGACGCCCAGGTGCACCCGTTCGAGGAGGCCGCCTTCGACGTCGCGCTGAGCCGCTTCGGGATCATGTTCTTCGCCGATCCGGTCGCCGCCTTCGCCAACATCGGACGCGCCCTGCGGCCGGGCGGACGCCTGGCCTTCGTCTGCCCGCAGTCCATCGGCAGGATGGACCAGTCGGTGATCTTCGCGGCCGTCGCCGAGCACGTGTCCCTGCCCGACCTGTCCCAGAAGGCGGAGACGGGCCCCGCCGCCTTCGCGGACCCGGAACGCACCACACGCGTCCTGGGCGACGCCGGCTTCGACGCGGTCACCGTCACCCCGCTCGAGGTGCCGCAGGCATGGGGCACGGACGCGGCGGACGCCGCCGGCTTCCTCTTCGGCTGGGGCCCGATGCGCCACTGGCTGCGCGACGCCGCCCCCGAGGACGTCGACCGCGCCCGCCTGGCCGCCGCCGACGCCTTCCGCGCGTACGAGACGGAGGACGGCGTACGCCTCACGGCCCGCCACTGGCTGGTGACGGCGACCTGGCCGGGACCCGCGTGACCCGCGAAGCCGCGGAACCGCCGAGCGCGGGCCCGACGTCCCTCCCCGAGGGTGACGAGCCGAGCGGGCGCCTCGGCAGGCCGTGGCCGCCTCCGATGAGGAGGAGGCCGCTGAGTGCGGCACGGCGTGCCGTCACCGGGTACAGCGGTTCTAGAGCTTGGTCATCTTGGCGTACGGGCTCGGGATGCGCTGTTGCGCCGAGCCGAAGTCCACGACCGCGGCGATTCCCTCCTCGATGCCGATGACCCGGCCGAGGCCGTACATGTCGTGTGTGACCTGGTCGCCCACGGCGAACTGCTTGGGAGGCAGCGTGGCCGGGGCCTTGAAGGGACTGGTGGGCAGATGGCGCTTCGGAGCGGCAGGCTTTGTCATTGCCCCCAGTATGCGCCTTCCGGGGAGGCCGCGGCCGGAGATGCGCCGGAATCCGTGCGGACCCGCGTCCTCGTGCCGGTCGTGCTGCTGCGAACCGGTGAGAAGGCGACGGCAGGGACGTGGCGTCCGGCGCGTTCGCGCGAAGCGGTGATTATCTGCATTTTCAGCATCCAATCGGACAAGGAGTGCCGTGGTGCCGTCAGATGCGGACATCTCATACACCATCCCGGGGATGAGCACCCAGGACAGCCGGAACATCATCGAGTTGCTGCAGATGCGTCTGCACTCCCTCAACGACCTCCACCTGACGCTCAAGCACGTCCACTGGAACGTCGTCGGGCCGCACTTCATCGCCGTGCACGAGATGATCGACCCGCAGGTCGACAAGGTGCGCGCCATGACCGACGACCTCGCCGAGCGGATCTCCACACTCGGCGGCGAGCCCAACGGAACCCCCGGGGCGCTGGTGGAGCGGCGCACCTGGGACGACTACTCGATCGGACGCGCCGAAGCCATCGAGCACCTCGGGGCGCTCGACCTCGTGTACACCTCGGTGATCGAGGACCACCGCGAGGCCATGCGGGCCACCGAGACCTCCGACCCGGTCACCCAGGACATCCTCATCGAGCAGCTGCGGGGACTGGAACTCTTCCAGTGGTTCGTCCGCGCGCACCTGGAGTCCAGCGGCGGCGGGCTCAGCACCCGTGGCGCCACCACGGAGACGGGTGCCGCCGGCCAGGCGGCCGACCAGGCACGCAACCAGCCGTGACGGCGACCGGCCGATCGCTCCGACCGGCCGTACGGCGTGCCCGGTGCACGTCACCCAGGACGGGCGGGCCGTCGGCAGTCGGACGCGGGACGCCGTCCTGAACGGTTCCGGCTCCACCACCTCCGGCCCCACCACACGACCGAGACGCCGGTGAGGAGGGCGAGGACGAGGGCGGGACGGGCGGTGCGGCAGCGGTCGGCCAGAGGCACGGCGGAGAGCGGCGCGGTCGCCGCGTCCACGCCCTCCTCCGCGTCCACGCCCGCTTCCACGTCCGCTTCGGCTTCGGTGAGCTCTTGTGCGATGCGCCGCCACACCCGCTCCGGGGGTGCGGCCGGGAGGTCCGACTCCCCGACCCCGCGAGCGGCGGTGACGACACGGGCCATCAGGCCCAGCTCCTCCCGGCACCGCCCGCACCCGGTGATGTGCCGCAGGGCATCGGCGTCGTCGTCCGAGACGCCGTTTCCCAGCGCCAGCTCCACCAGGTGCGCGGGGTCCACGTGCGCCACCGTCACCTCCTGTTCCTGTGCTCGGTCGCCGGTTCGGCCGGTCAGGGCCGCCCGGGCCGGTTACCGGCCGGAGGAGCCCGGGGCGACGGCGTTCGGCGCGGATTCCATGCCGCTGAGCGTCTGCGTCGCCAGGGCCAGGTTCTTGTCGTCCGCGCTGCCCCAGGCGTAGACGACGGTGCTCGTGCCTTCCTCGAGGTTCAGCTCGGCCGGGCCGATCGCCACGGTGTCGGTGCCGGCGAGCACCACGTCGGCCGAGACGGTACCCGCGTCGACCGTCGTGGTGTCCTCCTTGGGGTTCTCCAGTCCCTTGAAGACCGGCTGCCCGCCGGCCCGGACGTCCACGGCCGGCGCGGCGGCCACGTGGCGTACGGTCAGCCCGGCCTTGCCGGCGCCGACTTCGGAGGTGTCGTTGACGAAGGCGGTCAGCCGGGGTTCGCCGTCGGCGGAGAGGTGCGCGGCGATCGTCGCGTTCGCTCCTGCCGGCACCTTGATCTCCTTCTCGACGGCCGGGGTGCCCTCGGGACCCTCGCCGGCTTCGAAGACCTGGATGTCGTAGGTGCCGGCGTCGAGGGACTGCGGGTCGGTCACGGTTCCGGGCTCGAAGTCGCCGAGGAGCTCCTCGCCGTTGGCGTAGACGTCGGCGGTCAGTCCCGGGACGCCGTGGAAGACGGACACCATGGCCGTGTCGTCACCGTCCGCGGCGGGGGCGGCCGCGGCGGCGACGGCGGGCGCGGTGACGGCGAGCGCGAGCGCGCAGGCTCCGGCCGACGCGCGGAGGAGGAGGGGGATTCGGGAGTTCATGGGGGTCGTCCCTTCGTCGAGGTCGCGCCGGTTGCGCGGTCTCGTCAGTGGTTCGAGCGCGGGTGCCGCCGCGGATGCGGGTGTCAGGGCGTTTCTGCGGCGGCTACGCGGCGTCGACGCCGGCCCGGCCCCGCTCGATCCCCTCCCTCAGCCGGTGGAGGCCGCGCCGGGTGTGGCTCTTCACGGTGCCCAGGGGCATGCCGGTGCGCTCGGCGATCTGGACCTGGGTCAGGTCCTCGTAGAAGGCCAGGCACAGCACCTCGCGCTGGCTCCGCGGCAGCCGGGACAGCACGTCGACGAGGAGCACCCGGTCCAGGACCTCGTCCGGTTCCCCTGCGCCGTGCCGCCGCTCGTCGGGGTCGTGGGCCACGGTGTCGATCAGGGTGAGGCGCCTCGTCCTGGCCGCCAGCGCGTCGACGATCTTGCGTCGGGTGATGCCGACGAGCCAGCTGCCGAGCGGTCCCTTCTCCGGGCGGTAGCCCTCCCTTCCGCGCCAGGCGCCGAGGAACACCTGCTGGGTCACGTCCTCGGCCTCGTACGTGTCGCCGAGCGAGCGGGTGGCCAGCGTGTGGACGAGCGAGCCCCAGTGCCGGTAGACGGCCGCGAACGCGTTCTCGTCGGCGGCGAGCAGTCCACGGGCGAGCTCGTCCTCGTACCGGGCCTCCGGCGTGACCGGTGAGCGGACGTCCGTGTGTCGTGTGTTCGAGGTCATGACCTGTTCCTCCTGCCGTCCGCGCCGCGTGGGGGAAGGCCGCCCGCGGAGCGGGTCGTGACGGCGTCCGGGCCGCTGTCACCTTTTCGTCCTCGTCTTTTCGAGTGTCGTGAGAGAGGACGACGGACACAACATGCGTCGTTTGTGCGTCGTATGGTGGAGGGGTGGGCATGTGCAAGAACGGCGGCGACGGGGACGGCGACGACACCGACGACGACGTGGACGGGCGGCGCGGTGGCGGGCTGACCACCGGCGAGGTGGCGAGGCGTCTGGGCGTGGCCCCGACGACGGTCCGTTCCTGGGACCGCCGCTACGGACTCGGACCCGCCGCCCGTGCCGACGGCCGGCACCGGCGCTGGACCGCCCGTGACCTGGCCCGGCTGGAGCGGATGTGCGCCCTGACGGTGACCGGCCTGCCACCCGCCGAGGCCGCCCGGCTGGCCCTCGACGAACAGGCGACGGGCACACCGTCCCGGCAGGAGGGCGCCGCCGTGACCCCCCGGCCCCCGGCCCGCGGACGCGGCCGGGCCGGAACGGGCCTACGTCTCGGCGACGTGCGCCAGGAGTGCAAGGGGATCGCCCGTGCGGCCCTGCGCCTCGACGCCGCCGCCCTCGACGGCCTGCTGAAGGACGCGATCGGGGAACACGGCCTGGTCACGGCCTGGACGGAGGTGATCGTGCCGACGCTGCAGGCGGTCGGCCGCAAGTGGGAGAGATCGGGGGAGCGGTACGTCGAGGTCGAGCACTTCCTCTCCTGGCACGTCTCCGGTGCGCTGCGCCGCCACGCGCCGCCCGTGCCGGCCGATCGCCCGGGCGCCGCCACCGTGCTCGCCTGCGTGCCCGCGGAGAACCACACGCTGCCCTTGGAGGTACTGGCCGCCGCACTGGCGGAACGGAACCTTCCGGTGCGGATGTTCGGCGGCGCGCTGCCCCTCGAGTCCCTCGTGGCCGCCGTACGCAGGACCGGGCCGGCCGCGGTGGGACTGTGGGCCCAGTCGCGGACCACGGCCAGCCGGCCGCTGGCCCAGCACGTCGCGGGCATCGAGTGGGGGGTGCGCGGCGCACGCAGGAAGCCGGTCGTGCTGACGCTCGGCCCCGGCTGGGCGGGACAGGCCGCACCCGGGCTGCCGCATCCCCCCGGGCTGGCGGAGGCCGTCGCCGCGGTGGAGTCCGCCGTACGCGGCTGAGACGGTGCCGCCTGCCGGGCGGTTCCCGGGCGGCTGCTCTCCGACCCTCCTGCTCGACGCGTACGGCCCCGGGTCCCGGGCCCCGAGCACCGGGTCTCGGTCCCCGCGCCCGGGCCCAAGCCCGCGCCGTGCACGGCGCGTCCCGCTCAGTCGCGACCGCGGGCGTGCTTGAAGCGTGCCGGCCCGGCGGCGAGGTCGATCAGCGGCCCGGACAGCCGAGGCGGCACTGCGGGAACCGGGCCCGGCCGGTCGGTCAGTCGGTCAGTCAGTCGGTCGGCCGGCCGGCCGGACCGGGACACGGGGAGCCGACAACCGTCCGCCGACGCCGCGCCCGCGGCAGGATCCGGACGACGTCCTCTAGTGACGGAAGCCCCTGGCGGAGCCGGTGCGCCCGGTGGGGCCGGTCCGCGATGCCCGCCCGTGCACGTCCACGCCCATGTCCTTGGCGGCGGCCCGCGCGATGTTGCGGGCCATGCCGCCGAAGACGACGGCGTGGAACGGCGAGACCCCCCACCAGTAGGCGTGGCCCAGGAGACCGCGCGGATGGAACAGGGCGCGCTGGCGGTAGCGCGTGCGGCCGCCGGGGTCCGTCTCGGCGTACATCTCCAGCCAGGCGAGTCCGGGCAGCCGCATCTCGGCACGCAGCCGCAGCAGGTGCCCCGGCTCGATCTCCTCCACCCGCCAGAAGTCCAGGGAGTCACCGGCCCGCAGGCGCTCGGCGTCACGCCGCCCGCGGCGCAGGCCGACGCCGCCGACGAACCGGTCCAGCCAGCCCCGGGCCGCCCAGGCGAGGGGGAAGGAGTACCAGCCGTTGTCGCCCCCGATGCCCTCGATGACCTTCCACAGCAAGGCGCGGGACGCGTCGACCGGCATCTGCCGTTCGTCCCGGTAGAGGCTGCCGCCGGCCCAGCCCGGGTCGGTGGGCAGCGGATCGCTGGGGGCGCCGGGCACGGCGGCGGACGACCAGCGGGTGGCCACCTGGGCGTCCCGGACCTTGCGCAGCGCGAGGGCCAGCGCCTCGTCGAAGGGCAACGGCAGGCCGGGCGGGTCGGGCACGTACCGGGCGATGTCGTGCTCGTGGCAGACGACCTCGTGGCGCAGGGACTCGGTCAGCGGCCGGGCGATGGAGGCGGGCACCGGGGTGACGAGACCCACCCAGTGGCTCGACAGCCCCGGCGTGAGGACCGGCACCGGCAGGACGATCCGCCGCCGCAGCCCGGCGACGACGGCGTAACGGCTCATCATCTCCCGGTAGGTCAGGACGTCCGGCCCGCCGATGTCGAAGGCCCGGTCGACGTCGGACGGCATGGTGGCCGAGCCGACGAGGTAGCGCAGTACGTCGCGGACCCCGATCGGCTGGATCCGCGTGTGCACCCAGCTGGGGGTCACCATCACGGGCAGGCGCTCGGTCAGGTAGCGCAGCATCTCGAACGAGGCCGACCCCGACCCGATGACGACCGCCGCCCGCAGCACCGTCGCCGGCACCGGGGCGTCGAGGAAGATGCGCCCGACCTCGGCCCTGGAACGCAGATGGGGGGAGAGGGTCCCCTCGGGCACGCCCTTCGGGGTGAGTCCGCCGAGGTAGACGATCCGCCGCACTCCGGCGGCGTGCGCCTGCTCGGCGAAGACGCGGGCGGCGCGACGGTCCGTGTCCTCGAAACCGGAGCCGGTTCCGAGGGCGTGCACCAGGTAGTAGGCGACGTCGACCCCGCGCATCGCCCCGGCGACGGAGGCGGCCTCCGTGACATCGCCCCGGACGGTCTCGACGTCCCCGGCCCAGGGGTGGTCGCGGAGCTTCCCGGGGGAGCGGGCCAGGCACCGGACCCGGTGACCGGCCTCCAGCAGCTCCGGCACCAGCCGCCCACCGATGTAACCGGAGGCCCCGGTGACCAGACACCGCAGCCGCTCGCCCGCTCGCTGCCCGTCCTCGTCCACCACGAGTGCTCCTCTCCCGCGCATGTACGCGGTCCGACCCTCTCCTGTGTCCGATCATGAGCGCGGCGGCGCGACCGTGCCTGTCGTACCGCCCCGGCCGACGACCGCGACGAGGAGACGGAAACCGCCCGGCCACGACCGACGGGCGGCCTCCCACGACGACCGTCCACATCAGGCCCTTCACCCACCACCGGACCCACGGATGCACACCGCCCCGAGGAAACTCCCGAGGCGGAGCAGGCCAGGAGGGGCGGGCCAGTCGGAGCAGGTCAATGACCGCGCGGCGCGTACATGATCACAGCCATGCCCGCCAGGCACACCAGAGCGCCGATGACGTCGAAGCGGTCCGGCCGGTACCCGTCGGCGACCATGCCCCAGGCGATCGAGCCCGCGACGAAGATCCCGCCGTACGCGGCGAGGATGCGCCCGAAGTCGTCGTCGGACTGGAAGGTGGCCACCACCCCGTACAGACCGAGAGCGATGACGCCGGCGCCGATCCAGATCCACCCCTTGTGCTCGCGGATGCCCTGCCAGACCAGCCAGGCGCCGCCGATCTCGAACAGGGCGGCGACGGCGAACAGGGCGACGGAACGGGCGACAACCATGCCGGCGACCCTACCGTCGGCCCACGCCGACCTTGAGGCACCGCCCTACCTGCCGCTTCGCCCGCGGCGCACGTCCGTGGTCCGATGGAACCAGGGGGCGGAAAGGAGAGCGATCATGCCCGCAACGAAGCGAACGAGTGCCGCCGCCCCGGTGTCGGTCCGCCCGCTGGCCGAGCCGGACCTGGACCGGGCCGACGAGATCTTCAGGATCGCCTTCGGGACCTTCCTCGGCATCCCCGAGCCGCGGACGTTCTTCGGGACCGCCGACTACGTCCGCACCCGCTGGGCGACGGATCCCCACGCGGCCTTCGCCGCGACCCTCGAGGGCGAGGTCGTCGGATCGAACTTCGCCACCGACTGGGGCAGCGTCGGATACTTCGGCCCGCTGACCGTACGCCCGGACCTGTGGGACCAGGGCATCGGCAGGCGCCTCATGGAACCGGTCATGGCCTGCTTCGACACCTGGGAGAACCGCCACCTCGGCCTGTTCACCTTCTCGCACAGCCCCAAGCACCTCGAGCTCTACCGCCGGTACGGCTTCTGGCCCCGATTCCTCACCTCCATCATGAAGAAGCAGGTCACCGTCAGCGCCGCGGTCCCCGGCCGAGTGCTGTACGGCGAGCTGACCGCCGCCGAGCGGCCCGAGGCACTGAGCCTCAGCCGCGCACTGACGGGGGCCGTGTACGAGGGCCTGAGCCTGGAGCGCGAGATCACGGCCACCCAGACGCAGGGGCTCGGTGACACCATCCTCCTCGAGGGCACCGACTCCGACCTCGACGGTCTGGCCGTCTGCCACTGCGGAGCGGGGTCGGAGGCCGGTGAGGACGTGTGCTTCGTCAAGTTCGGCGCCGTACGCCCCGGCCCGGGCGCCGCGGACCGGTTCGAACGACTGCTGAAGGCGTGCGAGCAACTGGCCACCGAGAAGGGACTGGGCCAACTGGACGCCGGAACCAACCTGGCCCGCCAGGACGCCTACCGCCACATGGCCGACCACGGTTTCCGCACCTGGCTGCAAGGCGTGACCATGCACAAGCCCAACGAACCCGGCTACAGCCACCCGGACGCCTACGTGATCGACGACTGGCGCTGAGCCCACCGCGATTCCCGGCGGGGCGGTTCGCATGCCGCATGGATTGTCATACTGTCCGACTAGCCTTCGTCATATGGGGCTTGGCGACATCAGGTACGAAGACGTCATCGCGGCGGCCGAGGAGTTCCGCAGTCTGGGCCGGGACAACTTCCTTCAGACGTACGGCTTCAGGCGAGCCAGATCGTACGAGCTGGTCCTGGACGGTCTTCGCTACGACTCGAAGGCCATCGCCGGTGTCGCCCATGGGTATGCCACGGGTGACTTCCTGACCTGGAGGGATTTCAGCGGCGGCGCGGCCACAGTGGCGCGACGCCTGGGCGAACTCGGCTTCGTGGTGGAAACCGGGGAGACACCCCGCGACCCTGCCACCCTGCTGGAACGTCTCCGCAAACTCAAGGTCTCCCGCAGCCCCGGTAACCCGGCACCCAGCCGTCACCAGCCGTTGAGCCTCCTGTGGGCGATATCCCGCGCAGCCGACGAGCGGCCCCGTCTGACCCCGTGGCCACAGTTCCGGGACGAGGTCGGCCCGCTTCTGGTCGAGTTCGGCCTTCCCAACGCGAAGGCCACGCCGGAGTACCCGTTCTGGCATCTCCGGGGCAGCGGACTGTGGGAGGTCCAGGGCATACCGGCCGAGTCGGCCGAGAAGATGCCGAAGACGAGCATCCTCGATGCGCACCACCCGCAGGCCGGCTTCACGGAGGAGACCGCCGGTCTCCTCCAGGACCCGGTGACCCGCCTCGACGCCATCGCCACGATCTGCGAGACGTATCTCGAGGACGTCGACCGCCAGGCCCTTTTCGAGCGAACAGGCCTGGACGGATACACCACAGCCGGCAGCCTGCCGAGCCCGTCGGAGGACGAGAGCGGCGGTGCCGACACGGACGACGAGCACGGACGGGCGACCGGCCCCGCCCCGCGCCGTGCCGCGACCCGCTCCGTCATCGTCCGCGACGAAGCCCTGGCCAGGAAGGTCAAGGAGCTCGAGGGCGACCGATGCCAGATCTGCGACACGGCGCTCCGCTACCTGAACCGCCCGTACAGTCAGGCCGCGCACATAAGAGGCCTGGGCAGACCCCACCACGGCCCCGACGAACTGCAGAACCTCCTGTGCCTGTGCGCCAACTGCCACGTCCTCTTCGACGGCTTGGAGATCTACGTCGACTCCGACGGCCTGGTCAGAGGGACGAGGGACGGCAGAGAACCCCGCCCCCTCCGCCGCGACCCCGGACATCCGGTGGACGAGGCGCACCTCGGCTATCACCGCGATCTGTGCAACCTCAACGCCCGTAAGCCCGCCGCCGACTGACCCGACCCAGGGCCGTGAACCGTGCCACTGCGGGCCCTACAGCAGGTGGTCGGCCTTACCGGCCTTGATGTCGGTGATGAGGATGCGCAGGGCTTCGAGGGAGTCGGTGAGAGGGCTCTCCTCCTGACCGGCGACAGCTATGTACCCGTTGCCGTCGGCATCGGTACCGAGACGGAAGCAGGAGCTGCCTTCGCCGCAGAACGGGGCTTCCCAGGTGATGACAGCCATGTGGCCACTCCTCATAGTTGGTGAGCGACCTCGCGGATGAAGTCGCGGGACCGCTCCGGGGACAGTGCCAGACCTTCCAACAAGTCGAGTTGGGCGCGGTATTTCGCGAGTTGGCCGTCGCTGTGGAGGAAGTCCGGGCCATGGGAGTTGTCGATCTGCACGGTGTCGAGCTGCCGCACAGGCCCCTCGGCGTAGACGACCGTCTGTCCCGCTCCTGGGAAGGCGCCGTGGTCGAAGGGAAGCACAAGCACGGTGACGTTGTCCCACTCGGAGACTTCCAGCAGGTACTTCAACTGCCCCCGGGCGACGTCCCGTCCTCCGAACTGCATCCGAAGCGCCGCTTCGTGGATCACGGCCACATACGGAACCGGATCGTCGCGGGTGATCACACTCTGGCGCTCTGAACGGTGGGCCAGACGGAGAGCGACCTCATGCTCGGGAAGTTGCGGGACGACGGCGCGGAAGATGGCCATGGCGTGCTCCGACGTCTGGAGCAGCCCCGGCACGTGCACGGTGTTCGCGCCCCGCAGACGTACCGCATAGGCCTCGGTTTCGGAGATGTCCAGTAAACCCTGGGGCAAGCTGCCCCGGTAGCGCTCCCACCATCCTGCCTGGCTCGGCTCCGCCATCTCGGCGAGGGCATCGACGTACGTCTCGTCGGTGCAGTCACAGTTGCAGGCCAGCGTGCGCAGCCGTTCGGCGCTGATGCCGCGCAGCCCGGACTCCATGTTGGAAATCCGGCTCCGGTCGACGCCGAGAAGCCCTGCGGCGTACTCCGCGGACATGCCGGCTGTGTTGCGCATCCTGCGCAATTCACTACCCAGGCGCTTCTGACGTTGAGTGAGGATCGTCCTCGGGGGCATGACGTTCCTTCCGTACGGTGCGGTGTCCGGATCAGTCCTATAAGCACAAGTTCACCGCATCGAGGCCATTACTTCGGACCACATGGCAAATATGGCCCCTCCTGCTCTACTGTCAGTATCGCGCAAGTTACACAAAGCGATGCCGGAAGTGCACCGCGCGAGCATGCCCGCCTGCCCTGGGCCGGGTGTGCCCGCGACCAGGGCGGTAGGCCACCGGCGACCTCAAACCCCTGACCCATCAGTGGAGTTCGTCATGCCCGAAATCCCCCTGGTCCCCGTCCACTGGCACTTCCCCGCCCACCCCGCCTCCGTACGGAGGGCCCGCCACGCCGTCGCCGAATCGCTGCCGCACGCCCTCCGCCCGTACCTAGGCGACGACCTGGGCCTGCTGACCTCCGAGCTGGTCACCAACGCCATCCGCCACGGGGCCTGCCGGGAGGACGAGGACCTCATCGAACTCGTGCTGTGGCCGGCCGACGGCCACTACTGGCTCGCCGTCTCCGACCCCGGCACCGGCAAGCCCGCACTGGCCCACCCGGACCCGACCTCCGAAACCGGCCGGGGCCTGCTCCTCGTCGACCACCTCGCCACCGCCTGGACCGTCCGCCCCCGCCCCACACGCGGCACATCCGTGGTCGCGGGCCTCTCTCTCCGCCAAGACGGCTGACCCGGCGGAGCGGTCGGCAGGACCGGTCGGACAGCACGCCCCTGCCCGTGCTGCCCGACCGGACACCGCCTCGGCCCTACCTTCCGGGCGCTGCGGAACTGGGGGCGGAGACCTCGACACAAGACGGCGGAACTAAGAGCAGCCGTGCGGCAAGCCCTCTTCACTGACCGGCCGACCGGCCGTCTCACCTGCGGCAACGCTTCAAGATCCCATCCACATACCCCGACATGCAACCGCTCCGAGCGGCACACACCTGCACATACATGAAGACTCCGCACGAGGCCGTGCAGGGCGGTCACGCACCTTCACCCACAGGATGCTGAAAACTTTTCCAAAACCTATTGACTCGGCACATAACCTGCTTAACCTGATTAATAAGCCATAACACCGAAAGAGTCGCAAAGTCGATCAGGACGTCTAGTCGGCGGAGTGACTTGGACAGGATGTGGTCTAGGCCCCCGGCAAGCCGGCGCGATACCGGAGTGACAGTGACGACTGAAGCTCCAGGACACGTGCAGCACTACCGGGGACTGTTTTTGCCCTCACAGCCTTCGCACGGTGAGTCGCGGTGCGAAGGCTGCGCCATGATCGCGAAGCCGCCCGTCTGATTCCCCTGCTACGGGCGGCTCGTGCCGTAGACGGGCAGAGATCGAGGTCGGTGGCGGCACACTGCAGGCGTCCTGGGGTGCCGGGTGTGACCACCACGTCACCATGCGTGCGCCCTTTTCAGGGTGTCCCGAGTATCAGGCCATCAGCTGTCCAGAGACCTTCCTGTTTCCTGGGGCTCACCTGCGGCGATGCCTCAAAATCCCGTCCACGGACCCCGGCCCGGCGGCTGCTGAGACGGTGCGGCGTAAGCGGGCCGTCCTCTTCAGCGCCCTGGCGTACGCGGTCGAGCTCCTTGGGGCTGTGCCGTACGACCTACGGCACGCCGCGCTCTCCTCATGGCTCAACGCCGGCGTGGACCCCGCCGAGGTTGCGGAGCGCGCGGGCAACAGTGTCGAGGTGCTGCTGACCCGGTATGCGAAGTGCCTCGACGGTCGCCAGGACGTCGCCAACCGCAGGATCGCCGAACTCCTCGGCGATGACGACGGCCAGGAGGACGGACACCCGGACGAGACATGATCTCGACCTATCTGGGCTGCACTCACAGGCATGATGGCCCCCGGCCCCCGGTCCGGGGGTCTTCGGTTTCGTAGACGGCAGCTGTGGATGAGTTGCTCGCGCCCATCACCTGTGGGTGCGGCGCCTGTAGTAGTGCACGGTTACCGCGCCGAGCAGCGGCCCCCAGGCCGCCATGGGCAGATAGCAGGCGGTCAGGAGCCAGTTGCCCCACGGCGTGATGTCCATTTCGGCGTGCAGGGTCGTCCAGACGAGAAGCACGCCGTAGACGCTGCAGGCGACTGCGCCGAATGCGGCCGGCACAACCGCGGCGAGGACCGGGACCGGACGGCCTCCGAGGTACGGCAGCCAACGCGGCCACACCTCACCCCACGGACGTACCAGCCCGAGTGTCAGCCAGGCCAAGCCCTCCTGGGCCAGCGACAGCAGGGGCAGCACCAGCAGGCCCCAGCCGGGTATGAGCATCGCGTCGTACTCGGACTGTCCCAGGCCGAGCGGTATACCCAGCACTGCGGCGAGACGCCACAGCGCCGACGGCAGAGATACCCAAACAACTGCTGCGGCCGCGCGTCTCGCCCAGCCCGGGACGCCGGGGACCGTCCGGCCTAGAGCGCGGCCGGGTAAGTGACCCTTGTTCGCGGGGCCGTTGGCGGAGAGGGAAGCAACGGTGGGCATGCGGCACGCTCCTCGATCAGCGATGTAGTGCGGCGCCCTTGATGCTTCCGCGGTGCCCTACCGCTTTCGTCCGGCCAGGGGATGCACTGCCTCCGTCGCAGGACGTAACCGCAGCGTTGCCGTATCAGCCTCGAGGCGTATACGTGGGCGCCGTCGCCCACTGCCGCGCGGACCCGCGTTGCCCACTCCCACCTACGTAGCCGTACCTCGGCGCTCTCTCGGTTCGACCGGCGGTTTCCTGCTCCGTGGCCAGTCCACGCATAGTCCACAGCGCCCGACATACGGCCGCTCCGAGCGGCATACGGCTGCACATACGCGAAGACCCCGGCCTCAGCGTTTCCGCTGGTGACGGGGTCTTGGACACACTTACACAGTGTGCCCCCGGCAGGATTCGAACCTGCGCACACGGCTCCGGAGGCCGTTGCTCTATCCCCTGAGCTACGGGGGCGTGTCACTCGCGCGGTGATCGCGGCGACGAGTAGAACACTACCAGTTCCCCGGGGGTGGTCATGAACCCGTTTACGGGGTCGGCCGGGGTCGGTCCGGAGTGCGGGGTGTCGCTCGTGCGGGGTGGAAGTGGGGAAACGCCGGACGCGGTGGCCGGGGGCGACCTACTCTCGAGTTGTGCCAGGCGCCTCGGGCCGGGTTCTTGTTGTGGACGACAACAAGGTCATCCGGCAGCTGATCAGGGTCAACCTCGAGCTGGAGGGCATCGAGGTCGTGACCGCGGCCGATGGTGCCGAGTGTCTGGAAGTCGTCCATCAGGTGCGGCCCGACCTCGTCACCCTCGACGTCGTCATGCCGCGGCTCGACGGGCTCCGGACGGCCGCCCGGTTGCGTACGGATCCTCGGACCAGTCACCTTCCGCTCGTCATCGTCAGTGCCTGCACCCAGTACGAGATCGAGAGCGGGCTCGACGTCGGGGTGGACGCGTTCCTCGCCAAGCCCTTCGAGCCCGAGGAGCTGGTCCGGATCGTTCGGCGGCTGATCCTGGGGCCACTCGGGCGCGTCCGTGAGGCAGGGGACGCCGAGCCCGCCGCCGGGCACGCGGGAGGGTGAGCCGGGGCCGTCCACATCTCGGGACCGCGGCCCAATGCATTCGTCCACCCACCCCCCTCCTCCCCTACGCTTGTCCCGTGACCCCCGTCGAGCTCTCCCGCACCGTGCTGCACGCGGTGCGCCGTGCCGTCGACGAGGGGGAGCTGAGGGTGGTGGCTCTGCCTGAGCGGGTTCGGGTCGCGCCTCCAGGACCCGGGGGGTGCGGGGACTACGCGACCAACGTCGCCCTCCAGCTCGCGCGGCCGGCCGGGCAGCCGGCCCAGCGTGTCGCCGAGATCCTCCGGCCCCGTCTTCTGAAGGCCCCTGGCATCAGCGAGGTCGTCGTCACCGGGCCCGGGTTCCTCAACATCAGCCTCGCCGGCGCCGGGACCGTCGGGCTCGTCCGCGAGATCCTGCGGCGCGGTTCCCGGTACGGGCACGGTGACGCCCTGAGCGGTCACACCGTCCGGCTGCGGCCGGCCCGTGAGGTGCGTGCCGTCGTCCAGGCCGAGGCCCTCGCCCGTGTGCTCCGGTCGCAGGGTGCCGTGGTGCACATCGACGACCACGACGGCATCGTCGTCCGGCCCGTCCCCGCGCCCGTCGATCCCTTCGTCCTCGGCCCCGATGCCGCCCGCTGGGCCCTGCTGTACCCGGCCCCGCACGACCGGCCCCGGATCGACGGTGAGCATCTGGTGCAGCGGGAGGGCAATCCGCTGTTCCGGATTCGGTACGCCCATGCCCGTACGCGAGCGCTTCTCCGTAACGCCGCCGATCTCCAATACCGCCCCGAGCCCGGTCCCGTGGCGGAGGTCCCGGCGCTGTTCCAGGCCCTCGCCGACCACCCCCGTGTCCTCGCGGCCGCCGCCACCCACCGTGCGCCCGACCGGCTCGCCCGGCATCTGGTCACCGTCGCCGATGCCGCGTCGCCCCTGCTTCCGGCCGTGCTGCCCCTCGGCGACGAGAAACCCTCGGCCGCCCACCGTGCCCGGCTCGCGCTCGCCGAAGCCGCCGGGGCGGTGCTGGCCGGCGGCCTGGCCCTGCTCGGCATCGACGCACCCGACCACCTCTGAGAGAGCACGCGAAAAATGAGCCGTTCCGCACACCCCGCCGGGCCCCGTCACGCCGACGTCCTCCCCGAGGGGCACTACTCCGCACCGCCCACCGACCTCAACGCCCTCGAGTCCAAGGTGTGGGCCGAGACCGTCACGCGTGACACGGACGGTGTGCTCACCGTCGGCGGGATCGACGTCAAGCGGCTCGCCGAGGAGTTCGGCACCCCCGCCTACTTCCTCGACGAGCGGGACTTCCGGGCCCGGGCGCGGGCCTGGCGCACCGCCTTCGGCGGCGACGCCGATGTGTTCTACGCCGGCAAGGCGTTCCTCTCCCGGGCCGTCGTGCGGTGGCTGGACGAAGAGGGACTGAATCTCGACGTGTGTTCCGGGGGTGAACTCGCCACCGCGCTCTCCGCCGGGATGCCCGCCGAGCGGATCGCCTTCCACGGCAACAACAAGTCCGTGGCGGAGATCCGGCGGGCCGTCGAGGCCGGGGTCGGGCGGATCGTGCTGGACTCGTTCCAGGAGATCGTCCGGGTCGCGCACATCGCGCAGGAGCTCGGCAGGCGGCAGCGGGTGCAGATCCGCGTCACCGTCGGTGTCGAGGCGCACACGCACGAGTTCATCGCCACCGCCCACGAGGACCAGAAGTTCGGGATCCCGCTGGCCGGCGGGCAGGCGGCGGAGGCCGTGCGGCGGGCCCTGAAGCTCGACGGGATCGAGCTCATCGGGATCCACTCGCACATCGGGTCGCAGATCTTCGACATGTCCGGGTTCGAGGTGGCCGCGCACCGGGTGGTCGGGCTGCTCAAGGACATCCGTGACGAGCACGGGGTGGAGCTGCCGGAGATCGACCTCGGGGGCGGGCTCGGCATCGCGTACACCGGTGACGACGACCCGCGTGAGCCGCACGAGATCGCCAAGGCGCTGACCGAGATCGTCACCCGGGAGTGCGAGGCCGCCCGGCTCGCCACGCCGCGCATCTCCGTGGAGCCGGGGCGCGCCGTCGTCGGGCCCACCGCCTTCACGCTCTACGAGGTCGGCACCATCAAGCCGCTCGACGGGCTGCGGACGTACGTCTCCGTGGACGGCGGGATGTCGGACAACATCCGGACCGCGCTGTACGACGCCGAGTACAGCGTCGTCCTGGCCTCCCGGGTGTCCGACGCCGAGCCGATGCTGTGCCGGGTCGTCGGCAAGCACTGCGAGAGCGGGGACATCGTGGTGAAGGACGCCTTCCTGCCGGGGGACCTGGCACCCGGTGACCTCATTGCCGTACCGGCGACGGGGGCGTACTGCCGGTCCATGGCCAGCAACTACAACCACGTGCTGCGTCCGCCCGTCGTCGCCGTCAGGGACGGCGAGGCGCGGGTGATCGTGCGGCGGGAGACGGAGGAGGACCTCCTCCGTCTCGACGTCGGATGAGTGACGACGAAGACCCTGATCGAATGACGGAAGATCTTCTGTCTTTTCGGTCATGAAAATGAAATAGATGTCTCACGATCCGGACCAAGGGAAGAAAGCCCCGTCCGGTGAGTGAGACTGGTGCAACCGAGACGGTAATCAGGAATCGAGGTCGGATGATGCGTACGCGTCCGCTGAAGGTGGCGCTGCTGGGCTGTGGAGTGGTCGGCTCAGAGGTGGCGCGCATCATGACGACGCACGCCGACGACCTCGCCGCCCGCATCGGGGCCCCGGTGGAGCTCGCCGGGGTCGCCGTGCGGCGGCCCGACAGGGTGCGCGAGGGCATCGACCCGGCCCTGGTCACCACCGACGCCACCGCGCTCGTCAAACGCGGCGACATCGACATCGTCGTGGAGGTCATCGGCGGGATCGAGCCCGCCCGCACGCTGATCACCACCGCCTTCGAGCACGGCGCGTCCGTCGTCTCCGCGAACAAGGCGCTGCTCGCCCAGGACGGCGCCGCGCTGCACGCCGCCGCCGAGGAGCACGGCAGGGACCTCTACTACGAGGCCGCCGTCGCCGGCGCCATCCCGCTGATCCGGCCGCTGCGCGAGTCCCTCGCCGGTGACAAGGTCAACCGGGTGCTCGGCATCGTCAACGGCACGACCAACTTCATCCTCGACAAGATGGACACCACCGGCGCGGGATACCAGGAGGCCCTCGACGAGGCCACCGCGCTCGGGTACGCCGAGGCCGACCCCACCGCCGACGTCGAGGGGTTCGACGCCGCCGCCAAGGCCGCCATCCTCGCCGGGATCGCCTTCCACACGCGGGTGCGCCTCGACGACGTCCACCGCGAGGGCATGACCGAGGTCACCGCCGCCGACTTCGCCTCCGCGAAGGAGATGGGCTGCACCATCAAGCTGCTCGCCATCTGCGAGCGGGCCGAGGACGGCGCGTCGGTCACCGCGCGGGTGCATCCGGCGATGATCCCGCTCAGCCACCCGCTCGCCTCCGTGCGCGGCGCCTACAACGCCGTGTTCGTCGAGTCGGACGCCTCCGGGCAGCTGATGTTCTACGGGCCCGGCGCGGGCGGTGCGCCGACCGCCTCCGCCGTGCTCGGGGACCTGGTCGCCGTGGGGCGCAACCGGATCGGCGGGACGACCGGTCCCGGCGAGTCCGCGTACGCCGCGCTGCCCGTCTCCCCGATGGGCGAGGTCGTCACGCGCTACCACATCAGCCTCGACGTGGCCGACAAACCGGGCGTTCTCGCCCAGGTCGCGACCGTGTTCGCCGAGCACGGTGTCTCGATCGACACGGTGCGCCAGCAGGGCAAGGACGGTGAGGCCTCCCTCGTCGTCGTCACGCACCGTGCGTCCGACGCGGCCCTCGGCGGGACCGTCGAGGCGTTGCGCAAGCTCGACACCGTGCGCGGTGTCGCCAGCATCATGCGGGTTGAAGGAGAGTAACCAGCAATGACCCACCAGTGGCGCGGAATCATCGAGGAGTACCGGGACCGGCTGCCGGTATCCGACACCACGCCGGTCGTGACGCTCCGCGAGGGCGGCACGCCGCTCGTGCCCGCGCAGGTGCTCTCCGAGCGCACGGGCTGCGAGGTGCACCTCAAGGTCGAGGGTGCGAACCCGACCGGGTCCTTCAAGGACCGGGGCATGACCATGGCCATCTCCAAGGCGAAGGAGGAGGGGGCCAAGGCCGTCATCTGCGCCTCCACCGGCAACACCTCCGCCTCCGCCGCCGCGTACGGGGTGCGGGCCGGGATGGTGTCCGCCGTCCTCGTGCCGCAGGGCAAGATCGCGCTCGGCAAGATGGGCCAGGCGCTGGTCCACGGGGCGAAGATCCTCCAGGTCGACGGCAACTTCGACGACTGCCTCACGCTGGCCCGCGCGCTGAGCGACAACTACCCGGTGGCGCTGGTCAATTCGGTCAATCCGGTACGGATAGAAGGCCAGAAGACGGCCGCCTTCGAGATCGTGGACATGCTGGGTGACGCGCCCGACATCCACGTCCTGCCGGTGGGCAACGCGGGCAACATCACCGCGTACTGGAAGGGGTACAAGGAGTACGCCGCCGACGGCGTCAGCACGAGGACGCCGCGCATGTGGGGCTTCCAGGCCTCCGGCAGCGCGCCGATCGTGCGCGGCGAGGTCGTCAAGGACCCGTCGACCATCGCCACCGCCATCCGCATCGGCAACCCCGCCTCCTGGGACTTCGCGCTCGCCGCGCGGGACGAGTCGGGCGGCGCCATCGACGAGGTGACGGACCGTGAGATCCTGCGCGCCTACCGGCTGTTGGCCTCGCAGGAGGGCGTCTTCGTCGAGCCCGCGTCCGCCGCGTCGGTCGCCGGTCTGCTGAAGGCCGCCGAGCAGGGCAAGGTCGACCCGGGACAGAAGATCGTGTGCACCGTCACCGGCAACGGTCTGAAGGACCCGGACTGGGCCGTCGCCGGCGCCCCGCAGCCGGTCACCGTCCCGGTGGACGCCGCGACCGCCGCCGAGCGGCTCGGCCTGGTCTAGCAGGGGCAGCCGGACGCGACCGGGCCCGCACGGCGGGCGTAAGGGCGCGTCCACCTGGGGAAGTTCCCTACAGTGGGTGCACAGGGGGCTTACGACACGCATCGTGCGCCTCCTGTGCGCCCTATGTCGCCACTGAACCTTCCTTCGATAGGCTGTACCGAACCCGCCCGCCGCATATGCCGCGGTATCGCGGCGTCTCCGTGGTCCGGAAAGCGGCCCGGAGCGGCCCGGAAAGCGGCCGGCCACCCCGGTCGGCGGCGATCCCGGGGGGTTTCGTACGCCCTCCCCTGTCCCTCGTACGTCCATCGAATGTCATTCGACAGTCACGCAGCTCAAGGAGAGTCTTCGAGCGATGGCCGGTCCCGCGTTCCGCGCCGCCGCCGTCCGGGTGCGCGTCCCCGCCACCAGCGCCAACCTCGGCCCGGGCTTCGACGCCCTCGGCCTCGCGCTGGGGCTCTACGACGACGTGGTCGTCCGGGTGGCCGACTCCGGGCTGCACATCGACATCGCCGGTGAGGGCGGCGAGACCCTCCCGCGCGACGAGAGCCACCTGCTCGTACGCTCCCTGCGCACCGCCTTCGACCTGCTCGGCGGACAGCCGCGCGGCCTGGAGATCGTCTGCGCCAACCGCATTCCGCACGGCCGGGGCCTCGGCTCCTCCTCCGCCGCCATCTGCGCCGGCATCGTCGCCGCCCGCGCCGTGACCATAGGCGGCGAGGCCAGGCTCGACGACACCGCGCTCCTCGAACTCGCCACCGAGATCGAGGGCCACCCCGACAACGTCGCGGCCTGTCTGCTGGGCGGTTTCACCCTGTCCTGGATGGAGGGCGGCGCGGCCCGGGCGATCAGGATGGAGCCCGCCGATTCCATCGTTCCGGTGGTTTTCGTGCCCGGGAAGCCGGTCCTCACCGAGACCGCGCGCGGTCTGCTCCCGCGCACCGTGCCGCACGTCGACGCCGCCGCCAACGCGGGCCGTGCCGCCCTGCTCGTCGAGGCCCTGACCAGGCGCCCCGAGCTGCTGCTGCCCGCCACCGAGGACCGACTGCACCAGGAGTACCGCGCCCCGGCCATGCCCGAGAGCGCCGCCCTGGTGGAGCGGCTGCGGGGAGACGGGATCCCCGCGGTGATCTCCGGTGCCGGACCCACGGTCATGGCGCTGGCCGACGCGGACAGCGCCGACAAGGTCGAAGCACTGGCCGGCACCGACTGGGCCGCCAATCGGCTCGGTCTCGACGTGCAGGGCGCGAGCGTGCTCCCGCTCGCCACCTGACACACGGTTGCCGGATTTCGAGAGGGGGAATGTTTGTTGGATCCGGTAGTGTTAATCTCAAGTCTGCACCCGACCCCACCATGGCGAGGTGCCTCGTGTCCCCGTCCGGGACAGACATTCTTCCGGGAGCCCCCCAAGTCGCACTGTGTTCTCTGCTACGTACGCGGGCAGTACGTCGCACGCGGACACTGAGCGGCCCGCAGGGCAGGCTTCGGAACCGGTGCGACCACGCCACGTGACACTGGATGCCACGGCTCGGGGAAGCGCCATCACCAGATATCTCTTCCGCCGCTCAGGCGGACAACCGCCCCGGCACGGTTCACACAGCAAGGACCGATGCCGGACAGCACAACCGGTCGCCGAGCCAGACAGGCCGACGTCCGCTCCAGGGAAGGACCCTTCGTGAGCGACACCACCGATCTGATGGGCGCACGTGTCGAGGAGACCGCTGCCGCGCCCGCCACGGACGCTTCCGCGCCTGCCACCGGTGCCGGCTCCCGGCGGCGCCGCGGTACCGGCCTCGAGGGCATGGTGCTGGCCGAGCTGCAGCAGGTCGCGTCCGGCCTCGGGATCAGGGGCACCGCGCGCATGCGCAAGAGCCAGCTGATCGAGGTCATCAAGGAGGCGCAGGCCGCCGGAGGCGCCCCCGCCCCGGCCAAGGCCGAGTCCGCCGAGACCAAGCCCAAGCGCCGCGCCACCTCCCGGACCCGTACGGGCGAGGCCGCCGAGAAGAAGGCCGACGCCAAGGCCGAGCAGGCCCCCGCCGAGAAGGCCACGGCCCAGCAGCAGATCGAGATCCCGGGCCAGCCCTCCCCGAAGGCCTCGGCCGAGTCGGCCGAGGAGGCCGCCCCCGCCGAGCGCCGCCGCCGTCGCGCCACCGCCGAGGCGGGCGCCCCGGCCGCCGCCGCGACCGAGACGGTCACCGCCGAGGCGAAGGCCGAGGCCCCGGCCCAGCAGCAGGGTGACGCCAAGGCCGACCACGACGGCGGCGAGGGCCGCCGCCGCGACCGCCGTGAGCGCGGCCGCGACCGTGACCGCGGCGAGCGCGGTGACCGTGGCGAGCGCGGTGACCGTGGCGAGCGCGGTGACCGTGGCGAGCGCGGTGACCGCGGTGACCGCGGTGACCGCGGTGACCGTCGCCACAAGGGTGACGACCAGCAGCAGAACCAGGGTGGCCAGGGCCGCCAGCAGAACCAGCAGGGTGGCGGCGGCCGTCAGGACGACGGTTACGACGACGAGGGCGGCCGGCGTGGCCGTCGAGGCCGCTACCGCGACCGCCGTGGCCGCCGCGGCCGCGACGACATGGCCTCCGAGCCGCAGATCACCGACGACGACGTCCTGATCCCGGTCGCGGGCATCCTCGACATCCTCGACAACTACGCGTTCATCCGGACCTCCGGCTACCTGCCCGGCCCGAACGACGTGTACGTCTCCCTCGCCCAGGTCCGCAAGAACGGCCTGCGCAAGGGCGACCACCTCACCGGTGCCGTGCGCCAGCCCAAGGAGGGCGAGCGCCGCGAGAAGTTCAACGCGCTGGTGCGCCTGGACTCCGTCAACGGCATGGCGCCCGAACACGGGCGCGGCCGCCCGGAGTTCAACAAGCTCACCCCGCTGTACCCGCAGGACCGCCTCCGCCTGGAGACGGACCCCGGCGTCCTCACCACCCGCATCATCGACCTCGTCGCGCCCATCGGTAAGGGCCAGCGCGGTCTGATCGTGGCCCCGCCGAAGACCGGCAAGACCATGATCATGCAGGCGATCGCCAACGCGATCACCCACAACAACCCCGAGTGCCACCTGATGGTCGTCCTGGTCGACGAGCGTCCGGAAGAGGTCACCGACATGCAGCGGTCGGTCAAGGGCGAGGTCATCTCCTCGACCTTCGACCGCCCGGCCGAGGACCACACCACGGTCGCCGAGCTCGCCATCGAGCGCGCCAAGCGCCTGGTGGAGCTGGGTCACGACGTCGTCGTACTGCTCGACTCGATCACGCGTCTGGGCCGTGCGTACAACCTCGCCGCCCCGGCCTCCGGCCGCATCCTGTCCGGTGGTGTCGACTCGACCGCCCTGTACCCGCCGAAGCGCTTCTTCGGCGCGGCCCGCAACATCGAGGACGGCGGCTCGCTGACCATCCTCGCCACCGCCCTGGTGGACACCGGGTCCCGCATGGACGAGGTCATCTTCGAGGAGTTCAAGGGCACCGGCAACGCGGAGCTCAAGCTCGACCGGAAGCTCGCCGACAAGCGCATCTTCCCCGCGGTGGACGTCGACGCGTCCGGCACCCGCAAGGAGGAGATCCTGCTCGCCAGCGACGAGCTCGCCATCGTCTGGAAGCTGCGCCGGGTGCTGCACGCCCTCGACCAGCAGCAGGCGGTCGAACTGCTCCTCGACAAGATGAAGCAGACCAAGTCGAACGCCGAGTTCCTGATGCAGATCCAGAAGACGACGCCGACGCCGGGCAACGGCGACTGACGTCGCGCCTTCCGCCGAAAGGGCCGCTCCCGCCGGGGAGCGGCCCTTTCGCGTGCGGCGAGAGCTTCGCCACAGCGACGTCCGCCGGGCCCGGGAGCGAGCAGTACGCTCCCTCCGGCCGACGCGCAGGTCGGCGGGGCGTTCGCCGGTTCCGTGCGGAACCCCTTCCGCCCGGTCGCGCACAGGCCCGGCACAGCTCGCCGTGCCACCCTGTCCCGCGTTCCCCGTCCGCCCCGACGGCGGGACGACGGGTGTCGTACGGCTGTGAAGGCCGGGTCTGACACCGGGTGCAGGGGGTAACCGACCGAGGACGAGCCGAGGAGCACATGTCTGCCGAGAGCACACCGGGCCGCCGGGGCGAGGAGCGTCGGCGCACCACGCGTGACAAGCGACGCACGGGCCTGAAGGCCGCGGCCTGGATCGCCGCCGGCATCGTCGTCCTCGGCGGCACCGGCGCCGGATACCTGTACTTCGAGCTCAACGGCAACATCGAGAGCGTCGACATCGACCAGGCCCTCGGCACCGACCGGCCGGAGAAGGCCGACAACGGCTCCGAGAACATCCTCGTCCTCGGCTCCGACACCCGCTCCGGCGGCAACGAGAAGCTGGGCGGCGGCACCGACGACGGAACGGCCCGCTCCGACACGGCGATGATCGTGCACGTCCACGAGGGCCACAAGAAGGCGAGCGTGGTCTCCCTCCCGCGCGACACCGTCGTCGACCGCCCCGAGTGCACCGACGCCGACGGCGGCACCCACCCCGCGGCGAGCGGCGTGATGTTCAACTCCGCCTACGCCACCGGCGGGGCGGCCTGCGCGGTGAAGACCGTCGAGTCGATCACCGACCTGCGCATGGACCACTACCTGGAGGTCGACTTCACCGGCTTCCGGAAGCTGATCGACGAACTCGGCGGCGTCGAGGTCACCACCGGCGAGGACATCGACGACCCCGACAGCCATCTGGAACTCGAGGCAGGCACCCACCGGCTCGACGGCGAACAGGCCCTCGGCCTGGTACGCACCCGGCACGGCGTCGGCGACGGCTCCGACCTCGGCCGCATCCAGCTCCAGCAGGCCTTCGTCAAGGCCCTGGCGCGGCAGGTCGGGGAGGTCGGCGTCCTCACCGACCCCAAGAAGCTGTACGGCCTCGCCGACGCCGCCACCCGGGCCGTCACCACCGACTCCGGCCTGGGCTCGCTGAACTCCCTGATGTCGTTCGCCGACGGCCTGAAGGACATCGACCCCGCCGACCTGCACATGATCACCATGCCGGTGATCTACGACCCGGCGAACGGCAACCGGGTCCTGGTGCAGGAAACCAAGGCCCGGCAGGTCTGGGCCGCCCTGAAGAACGACAGGCCGATCCCCGGGAGCGCCACCGAGAACACGGCCACGGGTGAGGCGAGGGACGTCGTGAACGCCCCTTGAGGGGCGGCGGGGAACAAACAACGGCAGCCCCCGGTTTTGGGAGAGGACACCAGTCCTGGCAAACTGGTGAGTCGGCCCCGGTTCACGCTCCCGCACCCCGCGGAGGCGACCCGGCGCCCTCCCGAACCTAGGAGACACCTTGAAGCGCGACATCCACCCCGAGTACGTCGAGACGCAGGTCAGCTGCACCTGCGGCGCGTCGTTCACCACCCGTAGCACGATCGGCAGCGGTGCCATCCGCGCCGAGGTCTGCTCCGAGTGCCACCCGTTCTACACGGGCAAGCAGAAGATCCTCGACACCGGTGGCCGTGTGGCCCGCTTCGAGGCCCGCTTCGGCAAGGCCGCCGGCTCCAAGAAGTAGCGAGCTCCATTCCGCCGGTCCACGGCCGCGCCCCCGCCCGGGGGCAGGCCGGGACCGGCGTTTTTGGTCGCCCGCCCCTTCACCCACGTACCAGCAGGAGCCCAAGATGTTCGAGGCAGTCGAGGAACTCGTCGCCGAGCACGCCGACCTGGAGAAGAAGCTCGCCGACCCGTCGGTCCACGCCGACCAGGCCAACGCGCGCAAGCTGAACAAGCGCTACGCCGAGCTCACCCCGATCATCGCCACGTACCGCTCCTGGAAGCAGACGGGCGACGACATCGAGACCGCGCGCGAACTGGCCGCCGACGACCCCGACTTCGCCGCCGAGGTCAAGGACCTGGAGAAGCAGCGCGAGGAGCTCACCGAGAAGCTCCGCCTGCTCCTCGTCCCGCGCGACCCCAGCGACGACAAGGACGTCATCCTCGAGATCAAGGCGGGCGCGGGCGGCGACGAGTCCGCCCTGTTCGCCGGCGACCTGCTGCGCATGTACCTGCGCTACGCCGAGCGCGTCGGCTGGAAGACCGAGATCATCGACGCCACCGAGTCCGAGCTGGGCGGTTACAAGGACGTCCAGGTCGCCGTGAAGACCAAGGGCGGCCAGGGCGCCACCGAGCCCGGCCAGGGCGTGTGGGCGCGGCTGAAGTACGAGGGCGGCGTGCACCGCGTGCAGCGGGTGCCGGCCACCGAGTCGCAGGGCCGCATCCACACCTCCGCGGCGGGTGTCCTGGTGACCCCCGAGGCGGAGGAGGTCGACGTCGAGATCAACCCGAACGACCTGCGCATCGACGTCTACCGGTCCTCAGGCCCCGGCGGGCAGTCCGTCAACACCACCGACTCCGCCGTGCGCATCACGCACCTGCCGACCGGGGTCGTCGCCTCCTGCCAGAACGAGAAGAGCCAGCTGCAGAACAAGGAGCAGGCCCTGCGCATCCTGCGCTCCAGGCTCCTCGCGGCGGCGCAGGAGGAGGCGGAGCGGGAGGCCGCCGACGCACGCCGCAGCCAGGTCCGCACCGTCGACCGCTCCGAGAAGATCCGCACGTACAACTTCCCGGAGAACCGCATCTCGGACCACCGCGTCGGCTTCAAGGCGTACAACCTCGACCAGGTCCTGGACGGCGACCTCGCCGCGGTGATCCAGGCCTGCGTCGACGCCGACTCGGCCGCCAAGCTCGCCGCCGCGTAAATCCCGTAGACAGCCCGGAGGACCGTCGTGAACCTGCTGCTCGCCGAGGTGGCCCAGGCCACCCAGCGGCTCGCCGACGCCGGCGTGCCCTCGCCGCGCACCGACGCGGAGGAGCTCGCCGCGTTCGTGCACGGCGTCAAGCGCGGCGAGCTGCACCACGTGAAGGACTCCGACTTCGACGCCCGGTACTGGGAGGTCATCGCCCGCCGCGAGGCCCGCGAGCCGCTCCAGCACATCACCGGGCGCGCGTACTTCCGCTACCTGGAGCTCCAGGTCGGGCCGGGGGTGTTCGTGCCGCGCCCCGAGACCGAGTCGGTGGTCGGCTGGGCGATAGACGCCGTCCGCGCGATGGACGTCGTCGAACCGTGCATCGTCGACCTGTGCACCGGCTCCGGTGCCATCGCGCTGGCGCTGGCCCAGGAGGTGCCGCGCTCGCGCGTGTACGCCGTGGAGCTGTCCGAGGACGCCCTGACGTGGACCCGCAAGAACATGGAGGGGTCACGGGTCGAGCTGCGCCAGGGAGACGCGCTGACGGCCTTCCCCGACCTCGACGGCCAGGTCGACCTGGTCGTCTCCAATCCGCCGTACATCCCGCTCACCGAGTGGGAGTACGTCGCCCCGGAGGCCCGCGACTACGATCCCGACCTGGCCCTGTTCTCCGGTGAGGACGGGCTCGACCTGATCCGCGGCCTGGAGCGCACCGCGCACCGGCTGCTGCGGCCCGGCGGGGTGGTCGTCGTCGAGCACGCCGACACCCAGGGCGGACAGGTGCCGTGGATCTTCGCCGAGGACCGCGGCTGGACCGACGCGGCCGACCACCCCGACCTGAACAACCGCCCCCGGTTCGCCACCGCCCGCAAGGCGCTGCCGTGAGCGTCCCGCATACTTCATCCCCCCAGCAGCACCCGTACGAGGAGGCCCGCTAGATGGCTCGCCGATACGACACCAACGACGCGACCGACCGCGCGACCGGTCTGCGCGAGGCCGCCTCCGCCGTCCGCCGGGGCGAGCTCGTGGTGCTGCCCACGGACACCGTGTACGGGATCGGCGCCGACGCGTTCACCTCGGAGGCCGTCGCCGATCTGCTGGAGGCCAAGGGCCGGGGCCGCAACATGCCCACGCCCGTCCTCATCGGCTCCCCGAACACCCTGCACGGCCTGGTCACCGACTTCTCCGAGATGGCCTGGGAGCTGGTCGACGCGTTCTGGCCGGGCGCGCTGACGCTGGTCGCCCGGCACCAGCCGTCGCTCCAGTGGGACCTCGGGGACACCCGGGGCACGGTCGCCGTGCGGATGCCGCTGCACCCGGTCGCCATCGAGCTGCTCACCGAGGTCGGGCCCATGGCCGTGTCCTCGGCGAACCTGACCGGCCACCCGGCGCCGGAGAACTGCGACGCCGCGCAGGAGATGCTCGGCGACTCCGTCTCCGTGTACCTGGACGGCGGTCCGACGCCCGGCAACGTGCCCTCCTCGATCGTCGACGTCACCCGGCCCGTGCCGGTGCTGCTGCGCGAGGGCGCGCTCTCGCCGGAGGAGCTGCGCAAGGTGGTACCCGACCTCGAGGTGGCGAATTGACGGCCCCCGAGTCGGGGCGTGGCATAGGCAACGGGGAATCCAGCGCGGAGATCACGACCACCTTCGGGTTTCCGCGCGACACCTTCCGCATCCTCCACGTCAGTACCGGAAACGTGTGCCGCTCGCCCATCACCGAGCGGCTGACCCGGCATTTCGTGAGCCAGCGGCTGGGGATCCTGGGCGGCGGGCTGATCGTGGAGAGCGCGGGCACCTGGGGGCACGAGGGCGCGCCCATGGAGGCCAACGCGGAGGCCGTGCTGGCGGAGTTCGGGGCGGACGCGTCGGGGTTCGTGGGGCGTGAGCTGCTGGACGAGCACGTGATCCGGGCGGACCTGGTGCTGACGGCCACGCGGGACCACCGGGCGCAGGTCATCTCCATGGGGCACTCGGCGGGGCTGCGGACGTTCACGCTGAAGGAGTTCACGCGGCTGGTCGACGCCATCGACCCGGCGACGCTGCCGCCGCTGGACGAGGGGCTGGTCATGCGCGCCCGGGCGCTGGTGCGGGCTGCCGCGGCTCTACGCGGGTGGCTCCTGGCGCCGACGGCCGAGGCGGACGAGGTGTACGACCCGTACGGGGCGCCGCTGACGTTCTTCCGGTCCATCGGGGACGAGATATTCGAGGCGCTGGATCCGGTGGTGACGGCGTTGACCGGGGTTCCCGCGCGGGCGTAGGTGTCCTGCTGCGGGGGTGGGTTTCAGGGCCTCCGGCGTTGTTCCGCTGTGCCCACCCTCCCCCATTGCCCGAAGGGCACGGGAGGTACCCCCATCGCCCTGCGGAACGACTGCCCACAGCGAGGCGGGGTGGGATGGGTGTAGCAGCGGGGGCGTTTTCGGGGTGTGCGGCCTACATTGGGCGTTATGACGGTCGGGCATGCCCTTGAGGCCGATGTGGTGCGGCGGCAGGATCCCGAGCTCGCCGATGTGCTGCTCGCGGAACGCGAGCGGCAGTCGAGCACGCTCCAGCTGATCGCCGCCGAGAACTTCATGTCGCCGGCGGTGCTGACCGCCCTCGGCTCACCGCTGGCCAACAAGTACGCCGAGGGATACCCCGGCAACCGCCACCACGGCGGCTGCGAGGTCGTCGACGTCGCCGAGCGCCTCGCCGTGGAGCGGGCCACGGCGCTGTTCGGCGCCGAGCACGCCAACGTGCAGGCGCACTCCGGCTCGTCCGCCGTGCTCGCCGCGTACGCCGTCCTGCTGCGCCCCGGCGACACCGTCCTCGCCCTCGGCCTGCCCTACGGCGGACACCTCACCCACGGCTCGCCCGCCAACTTCTCCGGCCGCTGGTTCGACTTCGTCGGCTACGGCGTGGACGCGGAGAGCGGGCTCATCGACCACGACCAGGTCCGCGCCCTGGCCCGCGGCCACCGCCCCAAGGCGATCGTCTGCGGTTCCACCGCCTATCCGCGCCACGTCGACTACGCCTTCTTCCGCGAGGTCGCCGACGAGGTCGGCGCCTACCTCGTCGCGGACGCGGCGCACCCCATCGGCCTGGTCGCCGGGGGAGTGGCGCCCAGCCCGGTGCCGTACGCGGACATCGTGTGCGCGACGACCCACAAGGTGCTGCGGGGGCCGCGCGGCGGGATGATCCTGTGCGGCGGCGAGCTGGCCGAGCGCGTCGACCGTGCCGTCTTCCCCTTCACCCAGGGCGGCGCCCAGATGAACACCGTCGCGGCCAAGGCCGTCGCGTTCGGGGAGGCGGCGACGCCGGCGTTCGCCGCGTACGCGCACCAGGTGGTCGCCAACGCGCGGGCGCTGGCCGCCGCGCTGGCCGCCGAGGGGCTGGTGGTCACCACCGGCGGTACGGACACCCACCTGATCACCGCCGACCCTGAGCCGCTCGGCGTCGACGGACGCACCGCGCGCGGCCGGCTCGCGGCGGCCGGGCTCGTCCTGGACTGCTGTGCGCTTCCGCACGACGACGGCCGCGGGCTGCGCATGGGCACGGCGGCGGTGACCACGCAGGGCATGGGAGCGAGGGAGATGACGTTCGTCGCGGGGCTGCTGGCGAGTGTCCTGCGGGGCGGCACCGAGCCCGCGCGGGCCCGGGAGGACGTACGGGAACTGGCCGCGGCGTTCCCGCCGTACCCCCGCTGAACGGACCGGTTTCCGGGGTCGGCGTCACGGACGCACAGTCGCGCGTGCAACCATCGTCGCTACCCGGAAGTCCCCACTCATATGCGCGCCTCGCTAGGGTGTGGGGCTGTGATGGCCAGCGAGACCTGTGGGGAAGCCCGTGCGTGAATACCTGCTGACGCTCTGCATCACGGCCGCGGTGACGTACCTGCTGACAGGGCCGGTGCGGAAGTTCGCGATCGTGGCCGGGGCGATGCCGGAGATCCGGGCACGTGACGTGCACCGGGAACCCACTCCGCGGCTCGGCGGTATCGCCATGTTCTTCGGCCTGTGCGCGGGCCTGCTGGCCGCCGGCCACCTCACCAACCTCGGCCAGCTCTTCGAGAGGTCCAACGAGCCCCGGGCGCTGCTCTCCGGGGCGGCGCTGATCTGGCTGATCGGTGTGCTGGACGACAAGTTCGAGATCGACGCCCTGATCAAGCTGGGCGGCCAGATGATCGCCGCCGGTGTGATGGTCATGCAGGGTCTGACGATCCTGTGGCTGCCGGTCCCGGGCGTCGGCACGGTCGCGCTCACCCAGTGGCAGGGCACCCTGCTCACGGTGGCGCTGGTCGTCATCACCATCAACGCGGTCAACTTCGTGGACGGCCTCGACGGCCTCGCCGCCGGCATGGTGTGCATCGCGGCGGCCGCGTTCTTCATGTACGCCTACCGCATCTGGTACTCGTACGGCATCGAGGCCGCCGCCCCCGCGACGCTGTTCGCGGCCATCCTGATGGGCATGTGCCTGGGCTTCCTGCCGCACAACATGCACCCCGCGCGGATCTTCATGGGTGACTCGGGCTCGATGCTGATCGGTCTGGTCCTGGCGGCGGGCGCGATCTCCATCACGGGACAGGTCGACCCGGACAGCCTGTTCGGCGGGTCCGAGCGCAGCACGGTGCACCAGATGGTGCCGGTCTACATCCCGCTGGTGATGCCGCTGACGATCATCGCGATCCCGGCCGCCGACCTGATCCTGGCGATCGTGCGGCGCACCTGGCGCGGCCAGTCGCCGTTCGCGGCGGACCGGGGCCATCTGCACCACCGGCTGCTGGAGATCGGCCACTCGCACAGCCGGGCCGTGCTGATCATGTACTTCTGGTCGGCGCTGATCGCCTTCGGTGCGCTGGCCTACTCCGTGAACTCGGCGTCGATGTGGATCGTGCTGGGCGTCGTCGTCCTCTCCACGCTCGGCCTCGTCCTGCTCCTGCTGCCCCGCTTCACCCCGCGCGCCCCGCGCTGGGCGGAGGCCTTCGTGCCCCCGCGCTACCGCCGTCGCCGCCGGACCGCCCCGGCCACCGCCCCGGACGCGTCGACCCCGGCGGACCCGGAGTCCGCCGACGACCACCGCACCCCGGTCGCCGCGGGTGTCTCCGGTGTCAACGGCGCGACCGCCGTCGGCCCTCGCGCACACCTGGCCGACCGATCACGGTCAAGGTAAGAATCCGACTAGAGCATTGCCAAGTCGTGGGGCTCCTATGGGGCATCGTTGGGTGTGCGAACCGCCCCAATATCAGACAAAGGGGCAAGGTTCTCGCTCGGACGCGCAGATTCACTCTCATGTGTGACGGTGAGCACGCCAGACAGGTAAAGACTGCATCAAATAGTTTGTGATACCGTTCACGAGAACCCCGGAGAGAGCCAAGGAACCGTAGTGCGACGGTTCACCGGCGCGAGGAATTCTCACTCGGCCCGGGGGTCTACGCTCGTCCATGACGACACCCTGCCCCCTGCGAAAAGCGGAGTTGCCGCCATGCCGTCCAACGACGTCCGGATCCTGGCCCAGGCCGCCGTGCCCACGGCTGCCGTCGGTGCGGTAGCCGCCGTCGTCAGTGCGGTGGTCGCCGGCGGCAAAGGGGCGATCGGTGCGGTCGCCGCGACCGTGGTCGTGATCCTCTTCATGGGGATCGGCCTCTACGTCCTGCAGCGCACCGCCAGGTCGCTCCCGCATCTCTTCCAGATGATGGGCTTGATGCTGTACGCGGCACAGATCCTGCTGCTGTTCATCTTCCTGTCGGTGTTCAGGGACACCACGCTGTTCAACCCCAAGGCCTTCGCGATCACGCTGGTCGCCGGCACCCTGACATGGATCGCCGCGCAGACCCGTGCCCACATGAAGGCCAAGATCCTCTACGTCGAGCCCGAGTCGACGACGAGCGGGAAGTCCGACAAGTCGGGGCACTCGTCGTGAGGGATAGGGCCGGGATAAAGGCACGTGAGAGATCCTGCTATCGTCCGGTGCCAACTGCGGCATCGCGGGCGCGGGCATCCGAGCTGACGCCTGCTCATTCGCGAGGCTTGATGCCCCCCAGCCGCCCCCACATCCGTAACACCTGTCCGGTGCCGAACCGCGGCCCTGCGCCGCGCCGACACAACGAGGTTGCCGTACCTATGCGTCACGCCGAAGGAGCCCGCGGTGAGTGCTGACCAGACCCAGCTCGCCTTTGACTGGAGTTGTCGGATCATGTCCGACAACGGGTGTGGCTTTCCGGCTCCGGGCCTGCACTCGTTCCTTTTCAAGCCGATCGCCACGGTCGGAGGGTTCGAGTTCAACAAGGTGATGCTGCTCGCCATCATCACCACCCTCCTCGTCATCAGCTTCTTCTACGCGGCTTTCGGCAGGGCCAAGGTGGTGCCGGGGAAGCTGCAGATGGTCGGTGAAGCCGGTTACGACTTCGTCCGCCGCGGCATCGTCTACGAGACCCTCGGCAAGAAGGAGGGCGAGAAGTACGTCCCCTTCATGGTCTCGCTGTTCTTCTTCATCTGGATCATGAACATCTGGTCCGTGATCCCGCTGGCCCAGTTCCCGGTCTCGTCGATCATCGCGTACCCCATGGTGCTCGCCGCGATCGTCTGGCTGATCTGGGTGTCGCTGACCTTCAAGCGGCACGGCTTCGTCGGCTTCTTCAAGAACGTGACCGGCTACGACAAGTCGCTGGGTGCGGTGCTGCCGCTGGTCATGATCATCGAGTTCTTCTCGAACCTGCTGGTCCGACCGTTCACCCACGCCGTGCGACTCTTCGCCAACATGTTTGCCGGCCACCTGATGCTGGTGATGTTCACCGTCGCCTCCTGGTACCTGCTGAACAGCTGGATGATCCCGGCAGCCGGCGTCTCCTTCGTCATGACCATGGTCATGATCCTCTTCGAACTTTTCGTGCAGGCCGTCCAGGCGTACGTCTTCGTACTGCTGGCCTGCTCGTACATCCAGGGCGCGCTCGCCGAACACCACTGAGCGACCCAGCCCGCACCCCCATGAACGTCCGGTGGCCAACCCCCGCCGGTCCTTGAAAGAGAAGGAAGAATCAGCATGGCTGCCCTTGAGACCCTCGCCGCCGTCGAAGGCAACATCGGTTCCATCGGCTACGGCCTCGCCGCCATCGGCCCCGGCGTCGGCGTCGGCATCATCTTCGGTAACGGCACCCAGGCCCTCGCCCGTCAGCCCGAGGCGGCCGGCCTGATCCGCGCCAACCAGATCCTCGGCTTCGCCTTCTGTGAGGCGCTCGCCCTCATCGGCATCGTCATGCCGTTCGTCTACGGATGATCGGACCCTGACGAGCCAACCTTTCAACGAAAGGCACTGATGTGATCGCCAACCTGGTACAGCTGGCGGCCGAGGAAGAGCAGAACCCGCTCATTCCTCCGGGCCCCGAGCTGCTCGTCGGCACCATCGCCTTCGCCATCGTGTTCTTCTTCTTCTGGAAGAAGCTGCTCCCGAACATCAACAAGGTTCTGGAGGAGCGCCGCACGGCGATCGAAGGCGGTATCGAAGAGGCCGAGGCCATGAAGGTCGAGGCCCAGAGCGTCCTTGAGCAGTACAAGGCACAGCTCGCCGAGGCCCGGCACGAGGCCGCGCGTCTGCGCCAGGAGGCGCAGGAGCAGGGTGCCGCGCTCATCGCCGAGATGCGGGCCGAGGGCCAGCGTCAGCGCGAGGAGATCGTCGCCGCCGGCCACGCGCAGATCGAGGCCGACCGCAAGGCCGCCGCGTCCTCGCTGCGCCAGGACGTCGGCAAGCTCGCCACCGACCTGGCCGGCAAGCTCGTCGGCGAGTCCCTCGAGGACCACGCCCGGCAGAGCCGCGTGATCGACCGCTTCCTCGACGAGCTCGACCAGAAGGCCGAGGCCGCGCGATGAACGGAGCGAGCCGCGAGGCCCTGGCAGCCGCACGTGAGCGTCTCGACGCGCTGACGGACTCCACGTCCGTGAACGCGGGCTCGCTCGCCGACGAGCTGGCCGCCGTCACCGCGCTGCTCGACCGCGAGGTGTCGCTGCGTCGGGTCCTCACCGACCCGGCGCAGGCCGGTGAGGCCAAGGCCGACCTGGCCCGGCGCCTGCTCGGCTCGCAGGTCAGCGGCCCGGCCGCGGACCTGGTGTCCGGCATGGTGCGCTCCCGCTGGTCGCAGTCCCGCGACCTGGTGGACGCGCTGGAGGAGCTGGCCGGCACCGCCGACCTCACCGCCGCCCAGAAGACGGGCGCGCTCGACGACGTCGAGGACGAGCTGTTCCGGTTCGGCCGGATCGTCTCCTCCAACACCGAGCTGCGCGCCGCGCTGACCAACCGGAGCGCCACCGCCTCCGCCAAGGGCGAGCTGCTGCGCAGCCTGCTCGGGGGCAGGGCGAACGCGACCACCGAGCGTCTGGTCACGCGTCTCGTGACCGCGCCGCGGGGACGTAGCCTGGAGTCGGGACTGGAGTCCCTGTCCAAGCTCGCCGCCGAGCGCCGCGACCGCATGGTGGCCGTCGTCACCTCCGCGGTGCCGCTGAGCGACCGGCAGAAGCAGCGCCTGGGCGACGCCCTCGCGAAGCTCTACGGCCGCCGGATGCACCTCAACCTCGACGTCGACCCCGCGGTCGTCGGCGGGATCCGGGTGCAGGTCGGTGACGAGGTCATCAACGGCTCCCTGGCGGACCGGCTCGAGGACGCGAGCCGTCGGCTGGCCGGCTGAGCAGAACATTCTGAATAGGCAGTACGTACTTACGGCCCTGGTTGGGCCGTGCAGAGGATTCCTGGGGGTCGCCCCCAGACCCCCCAAGTGAAACTTCGGGCCCAACAAGGAGAGCAGGGAACTCAGATGGCGGAGCTCACGATCCGGCCGGAGGAGATCCGGGACGCGCTGGAGAACTTTGTCCAGTCGTACAAGCCGGACGCGGCCTCGCGCGAGGAGGTCGGTACGGTCACCCTTGCCGGCGACGGCATCGCGAAGGTCGAGGGTCTTCCCTCGGCCATGGCCAACGAGCTGCTGAAGTTCGAGGACGGCACCCTCGGCCTCGCCCTCAACCTCGAGGAGCGCGAGATCGGTGCCATCGTCCTCGGTGAGTTCAGCGGCATCGAGGAGGGCCAGCCGGTCACCCGCACCGGCGAGGTGCTGTCCGTCGCCGTCGGCGAGGGCTACCTCGGCCGCGTGGTCGACCCGCTCGGCAACCCGATCGACGGCCTCGGCGAGATCGAGACCGAGGGCCGCCGCGCCCTCGAACTGCAGGCCCCCACGGTCATGCAGCGCAAGTCGGTGCACGAGCCGATGGAGACGGGCTACAAGGCCGTCGACGCCATGACCCCGATCGGCCGTGGTCAGCGCCAGCTGATCATCGGCGACCGCCAGACCGGCAAGACCGCCCTGGCCGTCGACACGATCATCAACCAGCGCGACAACTGGCGCTCCGGCGACCCGAAGAAGCAGGTCCGCTGCATCTACGTCGCCATCGGCCAGAAGGGCTCCACCATCGCGTCGGTCCGCCGCGCGCTGGAGGAGAACGGCGCGCTGGAGTACACGACCATCGTCGCCGCCCCGGCGTCCGACCCGGCCGGCTTCAAGTACCTGGCGCCGTACACCGGTTCGGCCATCGGCCAGCAGTGGATGTACGAGGGCAAGCACGTCCTGATCATCTTCGACGACCTGTCGAAGCAGGCCGACGCCTACCGCGCCGTGTCCCTGCTGCTGCGCCGCCCGCCGGGCCGTGAGGCCTACCCGGGTGACGTCTTCTACCTGCACTCCCGCCTGCTGGAGCGCTGCGCCAAGCTCTCCGACGACATGGGCGCCGGCTCGATGACCGGTCTGCCGATCGTCGAGACCAAGGCCAACGACGTGTCGGCGTTCATCCCGACCAACGTCATCTCCATCACCGACGGCCAGTGCTTCCTGGAGTCGGACCTGTTCAACGCCGGTCAGCGCCCCGCGCTGAACGTCGGTATCTCCGTCTCCCGCGTCGGTGGTTCCGCCCAGCACAAGGCGATGAAGCAGGTCTCCGGCCGTCTGCGCGTGGACCTCGCCCAGTTCCGTGAGCTGGAGGCGTTCGCCGCCTTCGGTTCCGACCTGGACGCCGCGTCCAAGGCGCAGCTGGAGCGCGGTCAGCGCATGGTCGAGCTGCTGAAGCAGGACCAGTACCAGCCGATGTCCACCGAGGACCAGGTCGTCTCCGTCTGGGCCGGCACCACCGGCAAGATGGACGAGGTGCCGGTCGCCGACATCCGCCGCTTCGAGAAGGAGCTCCTCGAGTACCTGCACCGCCAGGAGCAGGGCCTCATGACCTCCATCCGCGAGGGCGGCAAGATGTCCGACGACACCCTGCAGGCCGTGGCCGAGGCGATCGCGGCCTTCAAGAAGCAGTTCGAGACGAGCGACGGCAAGCTGCTCGGCGAGGACGCCCCGTCCGCCGCCAAGTGACGTAAGGAAGGGACCTGACTCATGGGAGCCCAGCTCCGGGTCTACAAGCGTCGCATCCGATCCGTCACCGCGACCAAGAAGATCACCAAGGCGATGGAGATGATCGCCGCCTCGCGCGTCGTCAAGGCGCAGCGCAAGGTGGCGGCCTCCACGCCGTACGCGCAGGAGCTCACCCGCGCGGTCACGGCGGTCGGAACCGGGTCGAACACCAAGCATCCGCTCACCACGGAGGCGGAGAACCCGACCCGTGCCGCGGTCCTGCTCCTCACGAGCGACCGCGGCCTGGCCGGCGCCTTCAACTCCAACGCCATCAAGGCGGCGGAGCAGCTGACCGAGCGCCTGGAGCGCGAGGGCAGGCAGGTCGTCACGTACATCGTCGGCCGGCGCGGTGTCGCCCACTACAACTTCCGTGAGCGCAAGATCGCGGAGTCGTTCACCGGCTTCACCGACGAGCCCTCGTACGCGGACGCCAAGAAGGTCGCGGCCCCGCTGATCGAGGCGCTCCAGACGGAGACGGCGGACGGCGGCGTGGACGAGCTCCACATCGTCTACACCGAGTTCGTCTCGATGATGACGCAGACGGCGGTCGACTCCCGGATGCTTCCGCTGCGCCTCGAAGAGGTCGCGGCGGAGACGTCCACCAAGGGCGAGATCCTGCCGCTGTTCGACTTCGAGCCCTCGGCGGAGGACGTCCTCGACGCCCTGCTGCCGCGCTACGTGGAGAGCCGGATCTACAACGCGCTGCTCCAGTCGGCCGCTTCCAAGCACGCCGCCACGCGGCGCGCGATGAAGTCGGCCACCGACAACGCGGGCGAGCTGATCAACACGCTCTCCCGTCTTGCCAACGCGGCCCGCCAGGCCGAAATCACCCAGGAAATCAGCGAGATCGTCGGTGGCGCCAGTGCCCTGGCCGACGCGAACGCGGGGAGTGACAGCTAATGACCACCACTGTTGAGACCGCGACGGCCACGGGCCGCGTCGCCCGGGTCATCGGCCCGGTCGTCGACGTGGAGTTCCCCGTCGACGCGATGCCGGAGATCTACAACGCCCTCCACGTCGAGGTCGCCGACCCGGCCCAGGAGGGTGCGCTCAAGACGCTGACCCTCGAGGTCGCGCAGCACCTCGGTGACGGCCTGGTCCGCACCATCTCCATGCAGCCCACCGACGGTCTGGTCCGCCAGGCCCCGGTGACCGACACGGGTTCCTCCATCTCCGTGCCGGTCGGCGACTTCACCACGGGCAAGGTGTTCAACACCCTCGGTGAGGTGCTGAACAGCGACGAGCAGTACACGGGCGAGCGCTGGCCGATCCACCGCAAGGCGCCCAACTTCGACGAGCTCGAGTCGAAGACCGAGATGTTCGAGACCGGCGTCAAGGTCATCGACCTTCTCACCCCGTACGTCAAGGGTGGAAAGATCGGTCTGTTCGGCGGTGCCGGCGTCGGCAAGACGGTGCTCATCCAGGAGATGATCTACCGCGTCGCCAACAACCACGACGGTGTGTCGGTGTTCGCCGGTGTCGGTGAGCGCACCCGTGAGGGCAACGACCTCATCGACGAGATGAGCGAGTCGGGCGTCATCGACAAGACCGCCCTGGTCTTCGGTCAGATGGACGAGCCCCCGGGCACCCGTCTGCGCGTGGCCCTCGCCGGTCTGACCATGGCGGAGTACTTCCGCGATGTGCAGAAGCAGGACGTGCTGTTCTTCATCGACAACATCTTCCGCTTCACCCAGGCCGGCTCCGAGGTGTCGACCCTGCTCGGCCGCATGCCCTCCGCGGTGGGCTACCAGCCGAACCTGGCCGACGAGATGGGTCTCCTCCAGGAGCGCATCACCTCGACCCGTGGTCACTCGATCACCTCGATGCAGGCGATCTACGTCCCCGCGGACGACCTGACCGACCCGGCCCCGGCCACCACCTTCGCCCACCTCGACGCGACGACGGTGCTCTCCCGTCCGATCTCGGAGAAGGGCATCTACCCGGCCGTGGACCCGCTGGACTCGACGTCCCGCATCCTCGACCCGCGGTACATCGCGGCGGACCACTACAACGCCGCGATGCGCGTGAAGAACATCCTGCAGAAGTACAAGGACCTGCAGGACATCATCGCGATCCTCGGTATCGACGAGCTCGGCGAGGAGGACAAGCTCGTCGTCCACCGTGCCCGTCGCGTGGAGCGCTTCCTGTCCCAGAACACCCACGTCGCCAAGCAGTTCACCGGCGTGGACGGTTCGGACGTGCCGCTGGACGAGTCGATCGCCGCGTTCAACGCGATCTGCGACGGCGAGTACGACCACTTCCCGGAGCAGGCGTTCTTCATGTGCGGTGGCATCGAGGACCTGAAGAACAACGCCAAGGAGCTGGGCGTCTCCTGAGCCCTGAGCTCGCTGTGAGCCATCCGGCTCACCCTTGAGGGGGCGGGCGCGTCCCGCCCCCTCATCCACGCCCCTTAGACTTGTAACCAACACCCGGCACAACCGCCGGGTGGTGACCCGAGGAGCCACCTTGGCTGCTGAGCTGCACGTCGCGCTGGTCGCGGCCGACCGAGAGGTCTGGTCCGGCGAGGCCACCCTGGTCGTCGCGCGCACCACGTCCGGCGACATCGGCGTCATGCCCGGTCACCAGCCGCTGCTCGGTGTGCTGGAGTCGGGCCCGGTGACCATCCGTACGCGTGAGGGCGGGACGGTCGTCGCCGCGGTGCACGGCGGTTTCATCTCGTTCGCGGACGACAAGCTGTCGCTGCTGGCCGAGATCGCCGAGCTGTCGGACGAGATCGACGTCCAGAGCGCGGAGCAGGAGCTCGCCCGTGCGAAGGCGGAGGACGACACCGAGGCCGAGCGCCGCGCGGATGTCCGTCTGCGGGCGGCGTCGGCGGGGCGCTGATCCCAGCGCGGTGAGATGACGTCACTCAGCCGCGGCCGGCACCGGAGCGATCCGGAGCCGACCGCGGCTGAGGCAGATCTGGATGATTTTTCCGTTCCGTTACCTAGGAGACGAGGAGGTCGGTGCCGATGATCCTCGCTCTGACTGTGTGCGGAATCGTGGTGGCCCTCGTGGTGGTGGGGCTCTTCGTCTTCGGCCTGCGCCGCCGCCTCATCCAGCGTTCCGGCGGAACGTTCGACTGCAGTCTGCGCTGGGACGCGCCCGAGTCGGGCGACTCCGGCGGCAAGGGCTGGGCGTACGGGGTGGCCCGCTACAACGGTGACCGGGTCGAGTGGTTCCGGGTGTTCTCCTACGCGCCCCGCCCGCGCCGCGTCCTGGAGCGTTCCGCGATCGAGGTGGCCGGCCGCCGCCTGCCCGAGGGCGAGGAGGAGCTGGCGCTGCTGTCGGACTCGGTGATCCTCGCCTGTCTGCACCGGGGCACGCGTCTGGAGCTCGCGATGAGCGAAGACGCGCTGACCGGTTTCCTCGCGTGGCTCGAGGCAGCCCCGCCCGGTCAGCGCGTTAATGTCGCTTAGTGCTTAGTGGTGCCTGAGAGTTACTTCAGACCGCCGTCGATGGCGCTGACCAGCTCGCCGTTGGCGGTGTCGCCGCTGAACTCCCAGAAGAAGGCGCCGCCCAGGCCCTGGTTCTTGGCCCAGGCCATCTTCGTGTTGATGGTGGCCGGGGTGTCGTAGGACCACCAGTTGGTGCCGCAGTGGGCGTACGCCGTGCCGGCGATGGTGCCGGTGGCCGGGCAGGAGTTCTTGAGGACCTTGTAGTCCTCGATGCCGGCCTCGTAGGTGCCGGCCGCCGGGCCGGTGGCGGTGCCGCCGGGAGCGGACTGGGTGACGCCGGTCCAGCCGCGGCCGTAGAAGCCGATGCCGAGCAGCAGCTTGCTCGCCGGGACGCCCTTCGCCTTCAGCTTCGCGATGGCGGCGGCCGAGTTGAAGCCCTCCTGGGGGATGCCGGCGTACGACGTCAGCGGCGAGTGGGGGGCCGTGGGACCGTCCTTGTCGAAGGCGCCGAAGTAGTCGTACGTCATCACGTTGTACCAGTCGAGGTACTGCGCGGCGCCGCCGTAGTCGGCAGCGTCGATCTTGCCGCCGTCCGAGCCGTCGGCGGTGATGGCGGCGGTGACCAGGTAGTCCTTGCCGAACTCGGCGCGCAGGGCCTGCGAGAGGTTCTTGAAGGCCGCCGGGCCGCTGGTGTCACAGGTCAGACCGCAGGCGTTCGGGTACTCCCAGTCGATGTCGATGCCGTCGAAGACATCGGCCCAGCGCGGGTCCTCCACGACCTGCTTGCAGGACTTGGCGAACGCGGCCGCGTTCTGCGCGGCCTGGCCGAAGCCGCCGGAGTAGGTCCAGCCGCCGAAGGAGTACAGCACCTTGATGTGCGGGTACTTCGCCTTCAGCTGGCGCAGCTGGTTGAAGTTGCCGCGCAGCGGCTGGTCCCAGGTGTCGGCGGCGCCGCTGACGGACTGGTCGGCGGTGTAGGCCTTCTCGTACGCGGCGAAGGTGTCGTCGACGGTGCACTGACCGTTCTTGACGTTGCCGAACGAGTAGTTGATGTGGGTGATCTTGGCGGCGGAGCCGGACGTCACCAGGTTCTTGACGTGGTAGTTGCGGCCGTAGACGCCCCACTCGGTGAAGTAGCCGAGCTTGACCTTGTCGCCGGTGGGCGGCTCCTCGGTGTCACCGGTGGTGCGGACCTTCACCGCGCCGCTGACCGGGCCGGTCTGGTCCGCGGTGTCACGGGCCTGCACGGTGTACGAGTAGTCCGTGCCCTTGCTGAGGCCGGTGTTCGTGTACGAGGTGCCGGTCACGGTGGCGACCTTGGCGCCGTCGCGCAGCACGTCGTAGTTCTTGACGCCCTTGTCGTCGGTCGCCGCCGCCCAGGACAGCTTCACCGAGGTGTCGGTGATGTCCGAGGCGGTGGGGGTGCCGGGAGCGGAGGGGGCCGCGTCGCCGGGGACCTCCGGGCCGCCGTCGCAGCTGCCGCCGTTGAGCTTGCAGCCGGTCGGGGCGCCGGAGCCGCTGCCGTTGAAGCCGAAGGAGACCGACGCCCCGGGGGCGAGGGTGCCGTTCCAGCCGAGGTTCTTGGCGGTCCAGTGGTCACCGGAGTTGGTGACGGTGGCGTCCCAGGCGGAGGTGACCTTGGTGCCGGAGGGGAAGTCCCACTCGACGGTCCAGGAGCTGAGGGTCGTGGTGCCGGTGTTCTTCACCGTCCACTTGCCCTCGAAGCCGGAGCCCCAGTCCTGGGTCTTGGCGTAGGTGGCGGTCGCCGAGGTGGCGGCCTGGGCGGGGCTCGCGAGGGCGACGAGGCCGGAGAGGGGGAGCAGCAGGGTCGCGAACCCTGCGGCGGCTTTATGTCTGAAGCGCATGCTGCGCCTCCTTATGGGGAGAAGCCGTCGAGGGCGTGACTGAGCCATCACGCCCGCAGTGCCGCGAGAATAGAAAGGTCTGGACCACAGGTCAATAGGTCTGGACCACTTGCCCTCGCCGTCCCCCTGTGCTTCCGCTAGATCCCCAACTCTTGCGCCAGCACCGCCGCTTGCACCCGGCTGCGCAGCTCCAGCTTGCCCAGCAGACGGCTGACGTGCGTCTTCACCGTCGCCTCCGCCATGTCGAGGCGCGCCGCGATGTCGGCGTTGGACAACCCCTCGCCCAGACAGGACAGCACCTCGCGCTCGCGCCGGGTGAGGGCGTCCAGCACCGCCGGATCGACGGTCGCCCGGCGGGCGGGCTTCGCGGCGAACTCCGCGATCAGCCGCCGGGTGACGGCCGGGGCGACGACGCCCTCCCCCCGTGCCACCGTGCGCACCGCTGTGATGAGGTCCTTCGCGTCCGTGTTCTTCAGCAGGAACCCGGCGGCCCCGGCCCGCAGCGCCCCGAACACGTACTCGTCGAGGTCGAAGGTGGTCAGCACCAGCACGTCGGCGAGCCCCTCCCCGACCACCCGCCGGGTCGCCGACACCCCGTCCAGGCGCGGCATCTGCACGTCCATCAGCACCAGGTCGGGACGGAGTTCACGGGCGAGCGCCACCGCCCGCTCACCGTCCCCGGCCTCGCCGACCACCTCGATGTCGGGCGCGCTGCGCAGGATCAGCACCAGTCCGGCGCGGACGGCGGACTGGTCCTCGGCGACCAGGACCCGGATCATCGGTGCTCTCCTTCGTGGATGCCCCCGGCTTCAGCCGGGGGTGGGGGTACCTCCCGCTCGCGGGGGAGAAACGAAGCTCCCGCGGAGCAGGGTAGGGAAAGCCGGTTCGCCGTCAGGGCGGACCGGCGTCTGTCCCCAACTGTCGGCAGCCTGTCACAAACTGATGGGCTGGTATGTGAACCGTGCGGACCACCCCTGTGAAGCGGGCGTTCAAGTACCGCTTCCATCCGACCGATGCGCAGGCAGCCGAGCTGTCGCGCACGTTCGGTTGCGTGCGGAAGGTCTACAACCTGGCTCTTGCGGCGCGCACCGAGGCGTGGACGCGGCAGGAGCGGGTGAACTACAACCAGACGTCGGCGATGCTGACGGCCTGGAAGAAGACCGAGGAACTCGCGTACCTCAACGAC